>JAXDMK010000013.1:0-54643 GCA_034666105.1 Actinomycetota bacterium
TTGACCTTCTTGCGCAGCTTGGTCCGGGTGTAGGGGCGGATGAGGGTGAGGGCGGCGCCGTCGCGGTGTTCGAGGTCGACCCGGACGGCGTCGGACTCGAGCGACTGCAGGTGCATGGCCGCCGCCACCGCCGCGGCCCGGAGTTCGAAGCGTTGCCCGGCCAAATTCTCGGTGAGGGCGGCCAACGGATCCTCCGCGCCCGCCGGGGCGGTGACCATCTCCGTCTCGCCCGCATCGGTGAGCTTCACCGCGAACGGATAGAACGCGCCCTGCCCCTCGAGCATCTTCTCGGCGAAGGCGATGGCCACGCTCAGGATCTGGTCCATCTCCGTCTTCGCCTTCTCGGACAGGCCGTCACCCCAGTTGCTCATGGACGGACATACTGGCGCGCAGGAGGATTCTTTGCCGATGGCCAGCGATTCGCCTCACGACGGGGACCACCTCGAACAGCTCCGCCAGGAGATGGACACATGGATCGTCGACCAGACGCTCGACGTGGCCGCCGAGGTCTACGACCCGAAGCGGCGCAACATCCACGAGCTCGACGAGGACGACATGCTCGACCGCTTCCGCACCCTCCTCGGCTTCGACGTCAGTTGGGATCCGCCCCCGGCGGAGCCACCGGCTACGAAGCCCGACGAATCAGGGTGACCCCGTCCCGGACGGTGAGCATCACGCACACCACCCGCTCATCGGCGGCGACCGCGTCGTTGAACGCCCGGATGGCGACCGTGTCCGCCGTCTCGTCGGACGGTTCGAGCACCCGCCCGCTCCACAGCACGTTGTCGACCACGATCACGCCCCGATCGGCCAGCATGGGCAGCACCGCCTGGTAGTAGGCGAGGTACGACTCCTTGTCGGCGTCGATGAAGACGAGGTCGAAGGGTCCGTCGAGGGTGGCGATGGTGTCCAACGCCGGCCCGAGGCGAAACTCGATCCGGTCGCCGAACGGGCTCCCGGCCGCCGCCCGCCGGGCCACCTCGTTGGTCGACGGGTCGATGTCGCACGTGACGATCCGCCCTCCGGATGGCAGCGCGGCCGCCATCGACAGGGCCGAGTAGCCGGTGAACGTCCCGATTTCGAGCACCCGGCGGGCGCCGGTCATGAAGACCAGGAACTCCAGGAAACGCCCCTCGAGGACGCCCACCATCATCCCGTGGGCCTCCGACACCTCCCTCGTCTCGGCCGCCAGCGCCGCCAACCACGGCGCCTCCGGACTCGAGTGGGCGACGGCGTAGGCCTCCAGGTCCTCGGGGACCACCGTCATCTCGACGCCTCCATGCACCGGCACCCGGACGGGCCCACGGTGGCCGCGTGCTCGGTGCCGGGCGGCAGGTCGAGGCGGTCGCCGGCCTGCAGCTCGACGTCGCCGGCGCGGGTGTGGAACACTACGATGCTCCCCGACACGCAGTAGAGGACCTTGTGGTAGGCGTGCGAGTGCCAGGCGTAGGTGTCGCCGGGCCCGTTCCCCCACGAGGTGGGCGACAGCCCCTCCTCCCGGAACCGGGCCTCGACGTCGGCCCGACCGCCGCCGGTCACGGCTGCACCAGGGCCCGCATCATGGGCTCCAGCTTGGCCTGCGTCTCCGCCCACTCGGCGCCGGCCGACGACCCGGCCACGATCCCCGCTCCTGCATACAAGTGGGCTATCGGCCCGTCGATCTGGGCGCAGCGCAGGGCCACCGCCCAGTCGCCGTCACCCCGGCTGTCGACCCATCCCACGGGACCGGTATACCCACCCCGGTCGAAGTCCTCCAGCTCGGCGATGGCGGCCAGCGCCGCCGCCCGGGGGGAGCCGGCCACCGCGGGCGTGGGATGGAGCAGCCCGGCGAGGGCCAGGGCCGACGGCCACGGCGCCTTGAGCCGGCCGGCGACGGTGGTGGCCAGGTGGGCCACCGTGGCCAGGCGGGCGACCTCGGGCTGGGCGCTGGCCGACACCTCCTCGCACACCGGCACGAGGGCGGCCCGCACCGCGTCGACCACCACCCGGTGCTCACGGCCCTCCTTGTTCGACGACTTCATGCGGGCGACCATGCGCCGGTCGTCGTCGAGTGTGTCGCCCCGGGGGGCGGTACCGGCCATGGGACGGGAGACGACCAGGGCGTCCCGCCGTCGCACGAGGAGCTCGGGCGTGGCCCCCACCAGCCCGCCGGCGGCGAACGTGAAGCACGTGGGGTGTCCGCCCCGCAGGCGGGTGAGGATGGTGGCCACGTCGAAAGGACGGTCGGCCTCCACCGTCACCTCCCGGGCCAGGACCACCTTCGACAGCTCGCCCGCCGCGATCCGGGCCAGGGCGTCGTCGATCATCTCGCCCCACCGGGGCCGCAGCCCGTGACCGTCGACCACGAACCGGGAGGGCAGGGGGCGGGCGGCAATCGGGGCCGGCGGCGCCGGCGCCGACATCGAGGCGGACGGCCCCGTCTCGGTGCGCCAGGCCTGGCCGGTGCGGGTGACGCCGATGACGACGGCGGGCACGATCAGCTCGCCCTCCTCGCCGTCGTCGGAGAAGCCGGGGGCGCCGACGGCCAACGGCCCGCAGCCGGGCAGGCGCACGGTGTCGTCGGACTCGATGGCCGCCAGCAGCGCCGCCACCTCGGCCGCGGCCTCGTCCAGCCGGCCCGCGCCCCGGCGCACCCGGATGCGGGCGGCCACGCCCGACGTCACCAGACCGGTGCCGTCGTGCAGCCAGGCGAACCCGTCCGGGTCGTCGCTCAGGGCGGCCAGCAGGTCGGGCGCCTCGGCCAGCGGCCGGGTGCGGCTGGTGAGGACGGGACGGGCGGCCGCGGCCAGGACCGCGCTCATACCGCGGCGGCCGGGGCCCGGGTGCCGGTGAGGAGTTGGGCGATGCCGCCCGACAGTGCCCGCCGGGACGCGGCGGTGAACCCGGCCGCGGCCATCATCGTCATCACTGTCGGCGGCGGCGGCAGGTAGGCCACCGACTCGGGCAGGTACCGGTAGGCGTCCCGGTCCGACAGCAGCCCGCCCACGAACGGCACCACCTTTCCGAAGTACAGGTTGTGCCCGAAGCGCATCACCCGGTTCTCGGGGATGGCCACCTCCAGCAGCGCCACCCGTCCCCCCGGGCGCAGGACGCGGGCGCACTCGGCGAAGAAGAGGTCGAGGCCGAGGACGTTGCGCAGGGCGAAGCCGCACACGATGCCGTCGACCGACCCGTCGGCCATCGATAGGGCGAGGGCGTCGCCGCGCACCAGGGGGGCCGACGTGCGGGCCGCGGCCAGCATCCCCGCCGACCGGTCGACGCCCACCGGCCGGTAGCCGGCGTCCTCCAGCACCCGGCACAGGTCGCCCGTCCCGCAGGCCAGGTCGAGCACGATGGCGCCGGGGGCCAGGGCCAGCGAACGTACCGTCTTCTTGCGCCAGCCCACGTCCATGCGCATGGTCAGGATGCGGTTCAGGGCGTCGTAGCGGGGGGCGATGGCGTCGAACATGTCGTCGACCGCCCGCACCTTCTCCTCGCCCTGGGGCAGGGCCCGGTCCCGCGCCGCCGGCTTCACGACGACCACCCGTCGTCGGCGGCCGCGGCCGCGATCTCGGCCGGGTCGCCCACCGCCTCCAGGTGCTCCTGGGCCACCTGCAGCAGGATGCGGCGGAAGTGGAAGGCGACCAGGTCGCTCACCGCCGGCATGAGCGTGCGGAACGTCTCCACCATGCGCTCGGCCTTGGCCGCCTCGTCGAGTTCCTCCGCCTGCAACGGCTTGCGCACGTAGACGTCGAACAGCTCCACCGCCTGCGTCGCCACCTCCCGGCTGAGGGCGTGGAAGCGGCGGGCCAGGTCGAAGACCTCGGGCAGGGGCAGTCCCGCCTCCAGCAGGCGCAGCCCGGCGCTGAGGACGGTGACGTCGTCGGGGCCGAAGCGGGCCGCACCCTCGTGCTGCCGGGGGACGAGGAGGCCCTCCCGCACCAGCGACTCGAGGATGGCCCCGGGGACGCCGACCTTGGCCGCCAACCCCTCCAGGTCGAACGTCTCCGCCTCGCCGTCGCCGACCGACGTGTCCTCCTCGCCCGCCTCGACGACCGCCGCCGCCAGCCGCTCGTCGGCCGGGTCGAGCTCGCCGGAAAGGAAGCGGCGGATGACGGCCAGGGTGAACCCCCGCCGCTGGAGCTCCTTGATGCGGGCGATGCGCTCGAGGTGGTCCTCGTTGTACCAGGCCAGGCGCCCGTCCCGGCCGGGAGGGGGCAGGAGGTGCTGCTTCTGGTAGAAGCGGATGGTGTCGACGGACACGTCGGCCTGGAGGGCCAGCTCCTCCACCCGCATCCTCATGGTGACCATTGTAGGAGCGATCGCTCCCGTGGTCGGGGCGGGGAGAATGGGCGGCGATGGCTGTCCTCGACCGCTGGGCTGACGCCTGCGCCGCCCTGTCGGCGGCCGACCCGGCCCTGGGCGCGGCCATCGCCACCCACGGCCCGTGCCGGCTGGTGCGGGGACGGACGCCCGGCGGCGCCTTCGGCGCGTTGGCCCGGTCGATTTGCTTCCAACAACTGGCGGGGGCGGCCGCGTCCGCCATCCACGGGCGCTTCGCCGCCCTCTACGACGGCCGCCCCACGCCGGCGGCGGTGGCGGCCACGCCCGACGACCTCCTGCGGAGCGTGGGCCTGTCGGCGGCCAAGGTGGCGTCGATCAAGGACCTGGCGGCCAAGTCCCTCGACGGCACCGTCCGCCTCCACGGCTGGGGGCGGATGGACGACGACGAGATCGTCGACCGGCTGGTGAAGGTGCGCGGCATCGGACCCTGGACGGCCCAGATGTTCCTCATCTTCACCCTCAACCGGCCCGACGTGTGGCCCACCGGCGACCTCGGCGTCCGGGCCGGCTACGGGCGCATGCACGGCCTCGCCGTCGCCCCCACCCCCGCCCAGCTGGTCGCCGCCGGCGAGATCTACCGCCCCTACCGCTCCGTCGCCGCCTGGTACTGCTGGCGCGTCCTCGACGGCCCCTTCACCTGAGGTGCGGTCGATGGGCGTGGTCGAGGTCGACGGTCTGCGCATCGGCTACGAGCGGCAGGGGCACGGGCCGGCGGTCGTCCTCCTCCACGGCGGCGTGTGCGACGGACGGGTGTGGCGGGGCGTGGCCGACTCGCTGGCCGACGAGTTCACGGTCGTGGCGTGGGATGCCCCCGGCTGCGGCCGGTCCGACGACCCGCCGGTCACGTTCCGCCTGGCCGACTACGCCGCCTGCGCGGCCGGGTTCATCGCCACCCTCGGGCTCGAGCGGCCGCACGTCGTCGGACACTCCTTCGGCGGGGGCCTGGCCATCGAGCTTTTCGACCGCCACCCGTCGGTTCCCCGATCATTGGTGCTGGTGGGGGCCTATGCCGGGTGGGCAGGGTCGCTTCCATCGGAGGAGGTCGAGGCCCGCCTGACCGCATTCCTCGCCCTGGAGGAGCCCTTCCGGCCTCGGTCGTTCCCCGGGCTCTTCTCCGACGTCATGCCGTCCGAGACCGCCGACGAATTGACCCGCATCATGGACGACGTTCGCCTGGCCCCCAACAAGACCATGATCCGGGCCTTCGCCGAGGCCGACCTCCGCCCCGCCCTCCCCCGCATCGACGTCCCCACGCTCCTGCTCTACGGCCACGACGACGAGCGATCGCCCGCCTTCGTCGCCGAGCACCTCCACACCCACATCCTGGGGTCGCAGCTGGTCATGCTGCCCGGCCTCGGCCACGAGCTCTACCTCGAGTCGCCCGCCGCCTTCCTCGACTCGGTCCGTCCGTTCCTCCGGTCGGTGCCCTGAGCCACATTCCGAGCAAGTGGCACGAGTCCGCCGAGGAGGGGGTGTTCGTGGCAATCGCTCGCCGAGGGCTTGGCACCCGTCATGAACGTTCGCCACGAGTACCCCCTCCAGGGCGGGTTCGTGGCGATCGCTCGCCGGGGGGCTAGGCGGACGGCGACTCGGCGGCGGGGGCCTCCGCCTGGCGGGCGGCCAGTTGGGTGCCGACCTGGCGCTTGAGGCGGGCCAGGATGGCGGACATCCCCCGCAGGCGCAGGGACGAGATGACCTCGGCCAGGCCCATCTTGTTGTAGAAGTCGTTGGGCGTGTCGAGGACGTCGGCGGCGGTGGCCCCCTCGAGTCCGGCGGACAGGATCCCGGCGAAGCCCCGGGTGGTGGGCGCCTCGGCCGGCACCTTGAAGTGGAGGTGGACGCGGTCGTCGTCGTCGATCTCGGTGGCCAGGAAGAATGGCGTCTGGCACTCGGGCACGCCTTCCAGCAGCTCGGGGTGGTCGACGTAGCGCTCGGGCAGGGGCGGCACCTTGCGGGAGTACTCGAGCAGCGCCTGGATGCGCAGATCCTTGGGCGCGCCCCCGAAGAGGTCGACGATCCGTTGCAGGGCGGGGGTGGTCACGACACAAGTTTCCCACGAGGCCGATCAGAATTAGCAACAAAGACGACTACATTGGTCGGGAATACATCGGTCGGAATCCACGTGAACGAGACCCAAGGAGGCTCCATGCCCGTCGCCGCAGACCCCGCAGTCGAGCTGCAGCAGTACGCCCACCCCGAGATGCTCGTCACCGCCGAGTGGGTGGCCGAGCACCTCGACGACCCCAACGTGGTCATCGTGGAGTCCGACGAGGACGTCCTTCTCTACGACACCGGCCATATCCCGGGCGCGATCAAGGTCGACTGGCACCTCGACCTCAACGACCAGCTCACCCGCGACTACGTCGACGGCAAGGGCTTCGCCAGCCTCGCCTCCAAGGGCGGGATCAGCCGCGACTCCACCGTCGTCTTCTACGGCGACGCCTTCAACTGGTGGGCCGCCTACGCCCTGTGGGTGTTCAAGCTCTTCGGCCACCCCGACGTCCGCCTGCTCAACGGCGGCCGGGCCAAGTGGATCAAGGACGGGCGCGATCTCAGCACCGACGTCCCCAAGAAGGAAGCCACCGACTACCCCGTGGTCGAGCGCGACGACGCCCCCATCCGGGCCTACCGCGACGACACCCTGGGCCACATCGGCCAGGGCCCGCTGATCGACGTCCGTTCCCCCGGCGAGTACTCCGGCGAGCTGCTGCACATGCCCGAGTACCCCCAGGAGGGCGCCCTGCGCGGCGGTCACATCCCCACCGCCAAGAGCCAGCCGTGGAAGGCGACGGCCAACGAGGACGACGGCACGTTCAAGGACGCCGAGTTCCTCCGGGGCCTCTACGAGGGCAAGCACGGCCTCAAGTCGGACGACGACGTGATCGTGTACTGCCGGATCGGCGAGCGCTCCAGCCACACCTGGTTCGTGCTCACCCACCTGCTCGGTTACACGAATGTCCGCAACTACGACGGCTCGTGGACGGAGTGGGGCAACCTGGTGCGCGCCCCCATCGAGCGGTAAATCGGCTGGTCAGCTAGGCAACGGCAGGAGCGGCGGTGGCGGCGGCCACCGCCGCAGCCGCGTCCAGGAACTGCATGGCCCGGGCGATCTCGGGCATGTCGAAGCGCCCCGTCGACGACAGCCGGCACGCCTCCCGGGCATCCCCGAGCAGTCGCCGGTCGTGGCCGGCGGCCTCGGCCAGGTCCTCCACCGCCTCCGCCTCGGGCACCCTCGACACGACCAGGGCCAAGGCCCGTCCCACCAACCGCACGTCCCCAACCTCAGTCATCGTCACGGACGACCCTTACCCCGGCGCGCCCCCACCTACGCCGACAAAAGGTCCTTCAGGCTGCGGGTCGACGCCCGGCGCAGCTTGGTGAGGGCCCGGGTCTCCACCTGCCGGACGACCTCCCGGGAGAGCTCGAGGATGTCGGCCACCGCATCGAGCGACCGCGGGCCTCCCCGGTCGAGGCCGTAGCGGAGGGTCAGCACCTCCTGCTCGCGGCCGTCGAGCGACGCCAGCAGCTTGCGCACCTGACCGGGGAGCATGGCGTCGAACACGGCCTGGTCGGGCGGGGCCGTGGTGGCGTCCTCCACCAACTCGCCCAGTTCGCCCCCGTCGGCGTCGTTGATCCGCTCCGACAGCGAAACCGGCTCCATGGCGTGGGGCAGCAGCTCCTTGACCTTCCTGGTGGGCAGGGTGACGGCGGCGGCCACCTCGTCGGGGCGGGGCGGGCGGCCGGTGCGGGCCTCGATGGCGGCGCTGGCCCGGCGGATGGCCACCAGCTGGTCGCCGGCGTGCACCGGCAGGCGGATGGTGCGGCTGGTGTTGGCGATGCCCCGGGCGATCGTCTGGCGGATCCACCACGTGGCGTAGGTGGAGAACCGGAAGCCGCGGGACGGGTCGAAGCGCTCCACCGCCTCGATGAGGCCGAAGTTGCCCTCCTGGATGAGGTCGAGGAGGGGGAGCCCGGACGACTGGTAGCGCTTGGCGATCGACACCACCAGGCGGAGGTTGGCCTGCACGAAATGGCAGGCGGCGTCGGCACCGGACCCGGCGACGATCTCCAGTTCCCTGCGGCGGACGGGATCGACCGCCACCCCCGCCTGCTTCAGGCGGGCCGCCGCCGCCTGCCCGGCCTGGGTCAGCTGGCCCAGCCGCTGCTCGTCGTCGCGGGTGAGGAGGGGGTGCTGGCCGATGTCGTTCAGGTAGAGCTGGAGGAGGTCGTGCTCCTCGCTGCCCTGACATCGTCGACCGTTCAACCCGACCCTCCTCGTTGCGCGGGGCAAGCTACCAAAGCCGCCCCGCCCGCCACCGGCGCCCCAAATCTCCGGACATGGGCACCCAGCCCCGGCTCACGGGGGGGCGAAGCGCAGGCGGAGGCAGAAGTCGCCGTCGTCCCGCCCCGCCTCCACCCCGCTCGCGATCTGGTTCATGAGGCACAGTCCGCGGCCGTGTTCCGCCAGCGGGTCGGCCTCCACCTGGTCGGAGAGCGCGAAGCCGGGGCCGCGGTCGCACACCGCGACCACCAGCACCCCCTGGTCGATCATTGCCTCCACCCGCAGGACGCCGCCCCCGTGGCGATCGGCGTTGGTGAGGGCTTCGTGCACCGCCAGGACCACCGTGTCGGCGTGCCGGCACCAGCGAGTCCCCTGCAGGATCGCCTCCAACTCGCGGCGGGCGTCGCCCGGCGTGACTGAAAGCGATAGGGGTGCCGGCTGACCGGTGGCTCGAGTCTTAGGCATGACTGGTGGATTGCGAAGGCGGGGTTCACTCCTAGGTCTGCCCGCTGCGGCCGGTCGGGAACCACGGATGCTGGTCAAACCCGGGGCTGATGCCGCCCCCAGCCCCTGCGTTTGCCCGTATCGGCTTCTGGTGACACCGCTATCGCCTGCCCAACCTAGGAGGTGCCGACTTGATGGAATCGCTCGACTCGACCGGCGGGGGTTGGTGATGGACGCTCCCTACCAGGCCGGTCCTGACGTCCACGTCCTGCCCACCAACCTCGCCCTGCCCGGCGTAGGAGTCCTCCCGGTCAACGCCTTCGTTCTCCTCGCCCAGGAGCCGGTACTCATCGACACCGGGATCGGCTTCGATCGCCAGGACTTTGTCGACGCGCTGTCGTCCATCGTCGACCCGGCCGCCCTGCGCTGGGTGTGGCTCACCCATGACGACGCCGACCACACCGGCAGCATCGAGCGGGTGTTCGAGCTGGCCCCCCAGGCCCGGCTCGTCTGCAACGCCTTCAGCGCCCTGCGGATGGCGACGTGGTGGCAGGTGCCCCTCGACCGGGTCTACGCGGTTCGGGAGGATGACCAGCTCCACGTCGGGGATCGCACGCTCCGAGCCATCCAGCCGCCGCTCTACGACAGCCCCCTGTCCACCGGGCTGATCGACGAATCGACGGGCTCCATGTTCTCGGTGGACGCCTTCGGGGCGATCCTCCCCGAGCCCACCCGGTCCGCGGCCGACGTGCCAGCCGATGCCCTCGCCGGCGGGATGCTGGGCTGGGCCCTGTCCGATTCCCCCTGGACCCACCTCGTCGACCGCCAGAAGTACGGCGAGGTGCTGGCCGGGGTCCGCCGCCTCCAGCCCAGCCGGATCTTCTCCTCCCACCTGCCCGCGGCCGACGGATCCTCGCTCGACCACTTCCTCCAGCTCCTGGCGACCGTGCCCGACGCCGAACCCTTCATCCCCCCCGACGCCAAGGACTTCGCCTACCTGCTGGCCGCCCTCAACGAGGAGCAACAGGCCCCGCCGGACGCACCGACGTAGTCAGCAGCTCGCACTCAGCCGGCCCCCTCGTCGAAGCCGACCCAGAAGGGGTCGAGCCGCTCGCCGGTCGGGTGGGTCCACGCGCCCTTCGGGATGCCGAGATCGCCCGCGGCCTGCTCGGGGGCGCGGCGGGCTGGCACCGGCCGGCCGGTGGGATCGAGGCGGCGGCCCCGTCCGTCGGTGAATGTCATGCCATCGGGATCGTCGGCGTTTCCGCTTATCCCGAGTCCGCCCCGATGATGCAATCGATGGTGGTGTTGACAAAGAGCCACCAGATTGGCGGTATCGGACGTGCCCCCGTCCTCCCAATGCTGCACATGGTGGACGTGCAGCCACCGGCTGCGGTCGCACCCCGGGACGCGGCAGCCCCGGTCACGCTCCTCGACCACGATCCGGGTGCGATCGGGGACGGAGCGGCGCCGGCCGAGGGGTGCCGAATGCTCTGCTCTTCGTCCAGCTCGGCCAGCGTGTACTGAGGAGCCCAATGGTCCGAATCCTGCTCTTGGCCGTGACCGCGCTGGTGACCTCGTGGGTCGTGCTCGTGCTGCTGGCGCGCCGTCTGCCGCCGGGGCTCCTCAAGGACCTGGCCGCCTTCCTCCCCGCCTGTGTGACGGTCGCCCGGCGCCTGCGCAAGGATCCCCGGGTCCCCCTACGAGCCAAGCTGGTCGTGGGCTTCGCCGCGCTGTGGGTCCTGTCGCCGATCGACCTGCTACCGGAGTTCCTGCCCGTGATCGGGCCGCTCGACGACGTCGTGGTGGTCGCCCTGGCTCTGCGCTACGCAGCGCGGCGCGTCCCGAGAGAGATCCTGTTCGAGGCGTGGCCGGCGGAGCCGAGGCTGCTCGAGCGCCTACTCCGATCACGACGTGACGGGCCGGCGCCGGAGCGTCCCGAAGGCTGAGGAGCCGAGAAGTCATCCCCCCGCCGGCGCCCGGGGGCTCGGCGACTCACCTCAGGCGCCGAAGACGGCGGCCAGCTCCTGGGGGACGGCCACCTCCAGCTGGTCGTAGGTGCACGACCGGGGGTCACGCTCCGGACGCCAGCGGACGAAGTGGGTGGCGTGGCGGAAGCGCTCGCCCTGCATGTGGTCGAAGGCGACCTCGGCCACCAGCTCGGCCCGGATCGGCTCCCACGACATGTCCTTGCCCGCGTTCCACCGGTTTCCCATCCCCGGCACCTGCCCCCCGGAGGCGGTCATGAACTCGGCCCACTCGCCCCACGGGTGGCCCTCCAGGGCGTCGACCCGGTAGGGGGCGAGCTCGTCGACCAGCTCCTTGCGCCGGGCCATGGTGAAGGCGGCCGCCACCCCCACGTGGTGGAGCGACCCGTCCGAGTCGTAGAGCCCGAGAAGGAGCGAGCCCACGATGGGCCCCGTCTTGTGCCAGCGGAAGCCGGCCACCACGCAGTCGGCGGTGCGTTGGTGCTTCACCTTGAGCATCACCCGCTCGTCCTCCCGGTAGGGGAGGTGGACGGGCTTGGCCACCACCCCGTCGAGGCCGGCGCCCTCGAAGCGGTCGAACCACTGCTCGGCCACGTCCCGGTCGCCGGTGGCGGGCGTGAGGTGGATGGGCGAGGCGACGCCGGCCAGGGCTTCCTCCAGCAATGCCCGGCGCTCGGAGAACGGCCGGCCCCGCAGGTCGTCGTCGCCCAGGGCCAGCAGGTCGAAGGCGACGAACGACGCCGGCATCTCCCGGGCCAGCATCTTGATGCGGGACTCGGCCGGGTGGATGCGCAGCTGCAGAGCCTCGAAGTCGAGCCCGCCGGGCGTGGCGATCACGATCTCGCCGTCGAGCACGCACCTCGGCGGCAAGCCGGCCCGCAGGGCGTCGACCAGCTCGGGGAAGTACCTGGTCAGCGGCTTCTCGTTGCGGCTGCCGATCTCGACCTCGTCCCCGTCGCGGAACACGATCCCCCGGAAACCGTCCCACTTGGGTTCGTAGACGACCCCGCCGGCCGCCGGCAGCTCCCGGGACAGCTTGGCCAGCATCGGCTTGACGGGGGGCATGACGGGGAGGTCCACAGCCCCCATTGAACCCCCAAATGAATCCGGCGGCGTGGCGTTCGACCGAGGCGCCTTGGGTACGGTCGGGCGGGATGCAACCACCGCGGGCCACGTACCGACTCCAGATGCACGCCGGGTTCACGTTCGACGACGCGGTCGCGATCGTCGACTACCTGGCCGACCTGGGCGTGAGCCACGTCTACCTGTCGCCGATCCTGCAGGCGGCGGCGGGGAGCACCCACGGCTACGACGTGGTCGACCACTCCCGTCTCAACGCCGAGCTGGGCGGGGAGGCCGGCCACCAGCGGCTGGCCGACGCCCTCCAACGGCGGGGGATGGGACAGATCGTCGACATCGTGCCGAACCACATGGCCATCGCCGAGGCGAACACCTGGTGGTGGGACGTCCTCGAGAACGGCCCCTCCAGCCGGTGGGCGGCCGCCTTCGACATCGATTGGAACACCGAGGGCGCGTCCCACCAGAAGGTCCTCCTCCCCTTCCTCGGCGACCACTACGGCCGGGTGCTGGAGGCGGGCGACCTCCGCCTCGACCGAGACGGCGGCAGCTTCGTGATCCGCTACTTCGACCACGTGGTGCCGGTGTCGCCCCGCACCCTCGACGACCTCCTCGGGCGCACGGCCGAGATCTTCGGGTCGGACGAGCTGGCCAGCCTGGCGGTGGCCCTCGGGCGCCTGCCGCCGGCCAACGCCACCGACGAGGAGAGCGTCATCGAGCGCCACCGGGACAAGGAGGTCCTCCGGGGCCAGCTGGCCCGGCTGCTGGACGAGAACCTCCACCTGGCCCGGGCCGTCGATGGAGCCGTCGCCACCACCAACGACGACCCCGACGCCCTCGACACCCTCATCGAGCGCCAGAACTACCGCCTCATCTTCTGGCGCTCGGCCGGTCAGGAGCTCGACTACCGGCGCTTCTTCGACGTCCCCACCCTCATCGGCCTGCGCATCGAACGCCGGCGCATCTTCACCGCCGCCCACGAGAAGGTGCTCGACCTGGTGAAGCGGGGCCTGGTCGACGGGCTGAGAGTGGACCACATCGACGGCCTCCGCTTCCCGGCCGGCTACCTCCAGCGGCTGGGCGACGAGTCCGGCGGCACCTACCTGGTGGTGGAAAAGATCCTCGAGCACGGCGAGACGTTGCCGGCGTCGTGGCCGGTGGCGGGCACCACCGGCTACGACTTCCTCAACGTGGTCGCCGGCCTCTTCGTCGACCCGGCCGGCGAGGAGCCCCTCACCCGGCTGTACCAGGAGGTCACCGGGGCGGCCGTGCCCCCGGACTGGGACGCGGTGGTCGCCGAAGGCAAGAACCTCGTGCTGCGGGAGGTGCTGGGGGCCGACGTCAACCAGCTCGTCAACCGGCTGGTGGCGGTCTGCGAGCGCCACCGCCGCTACCGCGACTACCCCCGCCGCGACCTGCACGAAGCCCTGTGGGAGGTGCTGGCCTGCTTCCCGGTGTACCGCACCTACGTCCGTCCCGGCGAGCCGGCCACCGGCGCCGACGAGGCGGTGGTCGACAAGGCCATCGCCGCCGCCGCCGACCGCCGGCCCCAGATCGACCCCGAGCTGTTCTCCTTCCTCCGGGAACTGCTCCTCCTGCGGGTGCCGGGCGAGGTCGAGGTCGACTTCGGCCTCCGCTTCCAGCAGGTGACGGGCCCGGTCATGGCCAAGGGCGTGGAGGACACCGCCTTCTACCGCTTCAACCGGCTGGTCAGCCTCAACGACGTGGGCGGCGACCCGGGCCGTTTCGGGACGTCGGTGGCCGAGTTCCACGCCTACAACCGGCGCATCGCGGCCGACTGGCCCCACACCATGCTGGCCACGTCGACCCACGACACCAAGCGCAGCGAGGACGTCCGGGCCCGCATCGGCCTGCTGTCGGAGATCCCGGCGGAGTGGGCCGACACCGTCCGCCGGTGGACGTTGATGAACGCCCGGCACAAGACCGACGGGCTGCCCGACGCCAACAGCGAGTATCTCCTCTACCAGACCGTCGTGGGCGCCTTCCCGCTGAGCGCGGAACGGGCGGTGGCGTACATGGAGAAGGCGTCGCGGGAGGCGAAGGAGCACACCTCCTGGATCGACCCCGAGCCCGCCTACGACGACGCCCTGCGGGGGTTCGTGGAGGCGATCCTGGCCGACCCCGAGTTCCGGGCCGATCTGGTCGAGTTCGTCGGGCCCCTCGTCGACCCGGGCCGGGCGGTGTCGGTGGCCCAGGCCCTGCTCAAGCTCACCGCCCCCGGCGTGCCCGACCTCTACCAGGGCAGCGAATTGTGGGACCTCAGCCTGGTCGACCCCGACAACCGCCGCCCGGTCGATTACGGCGCCCGCCGCACCCTGCTGGACAAGATCCGCACCCTGGAGGCGGGCGATGTCGGGACCCTGGCCGACGAGGGGGCGGCCAAGCTGTGGACGGTGTGGCGGGCCCTGGCCGTGCGCCGGGAGCATCCCGACGCCTTCGGCGAGGCGGGAACCTACGAGCCGTTGATGGCGACGGGCGAGGGGGCCGACCACCTGGTCGGGTTCGTGCGGGGCGGACGGGTGGCGACGATCGTGCCCCGGCTGGTCCTGGGCCTGGCCCGGGCCGGCGGATGGGGCGACACGGCCGTCGAGCTGCCGGCGGGGCTGTGGACCGACGTCCTGGGGGCGACCGTGGTCGAGGCCGGCGGGGCGGCCGGCGGCGGGGCGGCCGACGGCGGGATTGGCGGGATCGGTGGGGCGGTGTCGGTGCCGTTGGGTGAGCTGCTGGGACGGTTCCCGGTGGCCCTCCTGGTCCGCCGATGACCTCGGTGTGGGCGCCCCGGGCGGGCCGGGTCGACCTGGTTGCCGGAGACGGGTCGCGCTCGCCGATGGAGGGGCCCGACGAACGGGGCTGGTACCGGTCGACCGCGTCGGTGGCGGCGGGTGAGTCGTACGGGTTCTCGCTCGACGGGGGACCAACCCGTCCCGACCCCCGGTCGCAGTGGCAACCGGACGGCGTCGACGGGCTCTCCCGGTCGGTCGACCACGCCGCCTTCGCCTGGACCGACGGGGCCTGGCCCGGCCGCCGGCTCGACGGGTCGTCGGTGATCTACGAGCTGCACGTGGGCACGTTCTCCCCCGAGGGGACCTTCGACGGCGCCGTCGCCCGCCTCGACCACCTCGTCGACCTGGGTGTCGACGTGGTGGAGCTGCTGCCCGTCAACCAGTTCCCCGGACGTTGGGGCTGGGGCTACGACGGCGTCGACCTCTTCGCCCCCCACGCCCCCTACGGCGGGCCCGACGGCCTCAAGCGGCTGGTCGACGCGGCCCACGCCCGGGGGCTGGCGGTGGTGATCGACGTCGTCTACAACCACCTCGGTCCGGCCGGAAACTACCTGCGAGAGTTCGGCCCCTACTTCACCGACCGCTACAACACCCCGTGGGGCGAGGCGGTGAACTTCGACGGGGCGGGCAGCGACGAGGTGCGGGAGTTCGTGATCGACAACGCCCTCCTGTGGCTGCGCGACTACCACGCCGACGGCCTGCGCCTGGATGCGGTGCACGCCATCCTCGACACGTCCGCCGTCCACGTCCTGGAGGAGCTGGCGGGGCGGGTGGCGGGGCTGGCCGGCGACGTGGGCCGGCCGTTGTTCCTGGTGGCGGAAAGCGACCTCAACGACCCCCGGCTGGTGCGGCCGCCGGCGGTGGGCGGCTACGGCCTCGACGCCCAGTGGAGCGACGACTTCCACCACGCCCTCCACGCCGTCGTCACCGGGGAGCGGACCGGGTACTACGTCGACTTCGGCTCCCTCGGGCAGCTGGCCAAGGCGCTGCGCCAGGCGTACGTCCACGACGGGGAGTACTCGCCCTTCCGCCGGCGCCGTCATGGGCGCCCGCCGACGGGCGTGCCCGCGGCGAGGTTCCTCGGCTACCTCCAGAACCACGACCAGGTGGGGAACCGGGCTACCGGCGAGCGGTCGTCGATGCTGGTCGGCCCGGGCCTGCTGAAGGTCGCCGCCGCCCTGGTGCTGCTGGGGCCGTCGGTGCCGATGCTGTTCCAGGGTGAGGAGTGGGCCGCGTCCACGCCCTTCCTCTACTTCACCGACCACCAGGACCCGGAGCTGGGCCGCCTGGTGAGCGAGGGCCGGCGGCGGGAATTCGCCGCCTTCGGCTGGGCCCCGGAGGACGTGCCCGACCCCCAGTCCCCGAAGACGTTCGAGCAGTCGAAGCTCGACTGGCACGAGGTCGGCGACGGCGTCCACCTCGAGTTGCTCGACTGGCACCGCCGCCTCATCGCCCTCCGCCGCTCGGAGCCGGCCCTGTCCTCGGGCACCTTCGACGATCTCGACGTCGGCTACGACGAGGACGAGCGGTGGCTGGTCGTCGACCGCGGCCCGATCACGATCGCCTGCAACTTCGGGTCCGAGCCCCGCCGGATCCCGGGCCTGGCGGGCGGGATCGTCCTGGCCTCGGACGACGGCGCCGGCAACCTCGTCCCCCCCGAGAGCGTGCGCATTCTCCGCCGCCCCCGACCGAACCGGTGACGGATAAGGCCCTCTGGGGGCTGTAAGCGTCACCGGTTCGGCTGCTCAGGCCGACAGCTCCCGCTCCAACGGGGTGCGGAACCGGGGGGTCACCCGGACCGGGCCGATGGCGGACTCCAACCGGGCCGCCTCCGCCGCCGCGGCCGCCGCCACCTCCGCGCCCACGTCCTCCAGGAGCCGGACGACGATCTCGCCGGTCTTGCGTTGGGCCCAGCCGCCCACGACCCGTCCGTCCCACCAGACGGTGGGGCCGGCGTTGCCCGACCGGTCGAAGAGGGCGGGGCCGTGGTCGCCCAGGTACCACGAGCGCTCCTTCCAGCCCATCACCGTCGGGTCCAGCGCCGGCAGGAGGGCCACCGACGGCGCCGGCGCGGCCACCACGTCGACGTCGTCGGCCAGGACCAGCCCCGGCTTGGCCCCGCCCACGTCGACCTCCACCGTGGGCAGGTCGGCCACCGCCCGGCGGACCTCGCCCACGGTCAGACCCGTCCACCAGGCCAGGTCGACGACGGTCCCCGGACCGAAGGCGGCCAGCCACTTCCACACCAGCTCCACCTGGGCCACCCCCGTCGGCAGCAGGGTCAGGCCCCGGTCCATCCCCCCCGGCAGCCACGACGACGCCGGCGCCCACCGGTACTGGGAGCTGATCCATGACCCCCGGGGGCGCCCCCGGACGATCCGGCCCGACGCGGCCAGCACGAACAGGACCCGGGTCGACGATCCCTGCACCGCCTCCCACTTGGTGCCGACGGCCAGGTGGAGGCGCTCCCGCAGCCCGGCCACGTCCTTCGCCAGCTCGGCCGCCGTTGCCTCCCCCGCCGCCCGCAGCGCCTCCAGGGTCGCTTCCTCCACCTCCGCCAGCCAGGCGGGCCCGACATCGGCGTCGACCACGCCCGCCTCGGCCAGGTACTTCACCAGGCGGCCCCGCTCCCGCACCTCGATGGCCCGGGTGCAGGCCCCGTGGACGACCGCCGCCAGCTCCACCGGCACGACCCACATCGTCCGCCGCATCCCCAGCATCCGCACCAGGCTGCGCACGTCGTACAGCTCCCGCTCGACGGCGGCGGCGTCGGCCGCACCCGCGCTCCGGGCCAACACCGACAGGATCACCGACGCCGGGTCGGTCGAGTGCAGGGCGACGAGGTCGCGCACGATCTCGACCACGTCGTCGGACCGGGCCTCGGCGGCCAGGTGGTGCCGGCGGGCCACCCGGGCCCGGCGCTCGTCGATTCCGATCGTCCTCACCGGGCTCTAGCTTGGCCCGGTGGTCAGCAGCCGGTGGGACAATGACGAGGCCGACACGTACGCGGGCGACCTCGGCCACCGCGTCTACACCTCCCGCCTGCTCGGACGCGACCCCGACCTCGTCCTCCACGGGGGCGGGAACACCTCGGTCAAGTCCCGGCGCACCACCGTCTTCGGCGAGGAGGTCGACGTCCTCCTGGTGAAGGGCAGCGGCGCCGACCTGGCCGACATCGACGAGTCGGGCTTCGCCTGCCTCCGCCTCGACCACGTCGCCCGCCTGGCCCAGCTCGACGCCCTCTCCGACACCGACATGGCCGAGCAGCTGCTGGTGGCCTCCCTCACCGCGGGCGGGCCGGCGCCGTCGGTGGAGGCGATCCTCCACGCCATCCTCCCGTACCGGTTCGTCGACCACACCCACGCCGACGCCGTCGTCACCCTCACCAACTGCGAGTCGGCGGCCGAGGCCCTCGCCCGGGTCTACGGCGACGAGGTCGTCGTCGTTCCCTACGTGATGCCCGGTTTCCTCCTGGCCCGGGAGTGCGCCCGCATCCTGCCGGACGGGCTCCGCCGGCCGGGCGTGGTCGGCGTCGTGCTCATGAACCACGGCATCTTCACGTGGGGCGACACCGCCCGCCAGTCGTACGAGACCATGATCGACCTCGTCCGGCGGGCGGAGGCCGACGTCGACCGCCACCGCATCCCGCCGCCGGCCCCCCTTCCCGCCGCCGGCGTCCGCACCGCCCGGGCCGAGCTCCGCCGCCAGGTGTCCGAGGCCGCGGGGGCGCCCTTCGTGACGTCGAGCCACACCGACGGCCAGCCCATGGCCTTCATCGCCCGCTCCGACCTGGCCGACGTCTCCCAGCGGGGGCCGGCGACGCCCGATCACGTCATCCGCACCAAGCCCATCCCCCTCGTGGGCCGCGACGTCGACGCCTTCGCCGCCGCCTACCGGCGCTACTTCACGAAGCACCGGAACCGGGCCGCCCACCCGCTCCAACCCCTCGACCCGGCCCCCCGGGTCATCCTCGACCCCGAGTTGGGGATGGTCTGCGCCGGCCGCACGCCCCGCGACGCGGCCATCGTGGAGGACGTCTACCGCCACACGATGAAGGTGATCGCCGACGCCACCGCCCTCGGCGGCTACCGGCCGGTGGCCCCGGCCGACCTGTTCGACGTCGAGTACTGGGACCTCGAGCAGGCCAAGCTCCGCCGGCGCCCGCCGCCGGCGCCCTTCGCGGGCGAGATCGTCCTCGTCACCGGCGCCGCCCGGGGGATCGGCCGGGCGACCGCGGCCGCCTTCCTGGCCGAGGGGGCGGCGGTCGTGGGGGTGGACGCCGACCCCGAGATCACCACCACGTTCCCCGCCACGCCGGCGTGGCTCGGCGTCGAGGCCGACGTCACCGACGAGGAGGCGGTCGACGCCGGCATCGACCAGGCCGTCACCCGCTTCGGCGGCCTCGACATCCTCGTCCTCAACGCCGGCATCTTTCCCCCCGGCGCCGCGCTCGCCGATCTCGACCTCGACGTGTGGCGCCACACCATGGCCGTCAACCTCGACGCCAACGCCCGCCTCCTGCGCCTGGCCCATCCCCTCCTCCGGCTGGCACCCCGGGGCGGACGGGTCGTGGTCGTCGGGTCGAAGAACGTCCCCGCGCCGGGCCCGGGCGCGGCCGGCTACTCGGCGTCGAAGGCGGCCGTCACCCAGTTGGCCCGGGTGGCGGCGCTCGAATGGGGCGCCGACGGTATCCGGGTCAACGTCGTCCACCCCAACGCCGTCTTCGACACCGGCCTGTGGACCGACGACCTGGTCGCGGCCCGGGCCGCCCGCTACGGGTTGAGCCCCGAGGAGTACCGCACCGACAACGTCCTCCGCACCGAGGTGACGAGCGCCGACGTGGCCCGCCTGTGCGTGGCCCTGTGCGGACCCGCCTTCGCCCGCACCACCGGCGCCCAGGTGCCCGTCGACGGGGGCAACGACCGGGTCATCTAGCGCCAAGAAACCCTTGAGCGTTCATCCATTTTGGTGGATGATTGGGCCATGGTCGCCTACGCGACGACCAGAGGAGGAGTGGCCTCGATCCTCCGCCCGCTCTTGGGGGTGATGTTCGGTGACGAGGTGCCGGTTCGTTTCAAATACTGGGACGGATCGGGTCACGGACCCGCCGACGGGCCCGGAACCGTCCACGTCCGCTCGGCCGACGCCCTCCGCCACCTGCTGTGGTCACCGGGCGAGCTGGGCGTGGGGCGGGCCTTCGTGGCCGGCCACCTCGACGTCGAGGGCGACGCCTACGCCACCCTCAAGCTGCTCGGCGACGCCGGCCCCGACCACCAGCTCGTCCGCCCCCGGGAGATCGCGGCCGTCGTCCGCGCCGCCCGCAGCCTGGGCGTCCTCAAGGGCCCGCTGCCTCCGCCGCCGGAGGAGGTGCGTCCTTCGGGTTGGGGCCACTCCCGGGGCAGCGACTCCCGGGCCATCAGCCACCACTACGACGTCGGCAACACCTTCTACCGCCTCCTGCTGGGCCCGAGCCTGACCTACTCGTGCGCCCGGTTCACCTCCCCCGACGTCTCCCTGGAGGACGCCCAGGCGGCCAAGCACGAGCTCATCTGCCGCAAACTGGGCCTGCACGGGCGGGAGGAGCCGGGCCGCCTCCTCGACGTCGGCTGCGGATGGGGATCGCTGGCCATCCACGCCGCCCTCCACCACCGGGCCAAGGTGGTGGGGATCACCATCAGCCGGGCCCAGGCCGAGCTGGCCCGCAAGCGGGTGGCCGAGGCGGGGGTGGCCGACCGGGTCGAGATCCGCCTCCAGGACTACCGCGACGTCCGCCATGAGGACTACGACGCCATCTCGTCGGTGGGGATGTTCGAGCACGTCGGTACCAGCCGAATGGCCGATTACTTCGAGACCCTCCGCCCGCTCCTGGGCCCCGGGGGCCGGCTCCTCAACCACGCCATCTCGGTGGCGGGCGGGTCCCGGCTGAAGCGGCGGTCGTTCATGTTCCGCTACGTCTTCCCCGACGCCGAACTGGTCGACGTGGGCGAGGTGGTCCTGGCCATGGAACGGGCCGGGTTCGAGGTGCGCGACGTGGAGTCCCTCCGGGAGCACTACGCCCGCACCGTTCGCCACTGGATCGCCAACCTGGAGCAGGCGTGGGACGACGCGGTGGCCGAGGTCGGCCTGGCCCGGGCCCGGATCTGGTGGCTCTACTCGGTCGGCGTCGTCAACAGCTTCGAGGACGGGGGGATGGCCGTGCACCAGGTGTTGGGGACCGTCGCCCGCGCCGACGGTCGGAGCGGCATGCCCGCCACCCGCGCCGGCTGGGGCTGAGGGCTCGTCGCCCGGCCGGCGGCGGCTACTCGGCCCGCCAGCCGCGGTAGAGGGCGACCAGGTCGTTGCGGGCGGCGGCGGACAGCGCCTCCGGCTCCACCCGGCCCACGGCCGCGATCGTCACCCGCATCTCCCGCAGGTACTCGGTGCAGTGCGGGCAGCCGGCCAGGTGGGCCTCGAAGCGGGCCCGCTCGTCGGCGCTAAGGGCGCCTTCGAGGTAATCGGTCACCAGCTCCACCACCTGGCGGCACACCAGCTGCTCCCGGGCCCGGGCCCTGGATTCGCGTCTCCTCATCGCCTCAGCCCTTCCCGAGTTCTCGTTCGAGCATGTTCCGCAGGCGGGACCGGCCCCGGTGGAGGAGGACCCGTTGGTTGGCCTCGCTGATCCCGAGCAGGGTGCAGACCTCGGCCGCCGGCAGTCCTTCGAAGTCGCGCATGACCACCACCTGCCGTTGGCGGTCGGGCAGGAGGTTGAGGTGACGGGACACCTTGGCCGCCGTCTGGCGGGCGACGATGCGCTCCTCGGCGTCGTCGGTCCAGGGGGTCGGGGGCGACGACCAGCCACCGCCGGCATTGAACCGCTCGGGAGGAACGGCCGGCTCGCCCGATGAAATGCTTTCGGGCCGGTCGGTCGGCGTCTCCCGACGCTCACGGACGCCGGTGGTGCGGGCCCGGTTGACCACGATGCGGAAGAGCCACGTCTTGAGCGACGACCGTCCCTCGAAACGGTGGATGCCCCGGACGACCCCCAGCCACGTGTCCTGCACCACTTCCTCGGCCACCGCCCGGCTGGGGACGAAGGTCGACGCCAGGCGGAGAAGGGGGGCGTGGTAGAGGTCGACGAGGATCACGAAGGCCTGCTCGTCCCCCGCCTGGAGGCGAGCCACCAGGTCGGATTCGTCGACCACCGGCCGCAGGCTACGACACGCCGACCGCGGGCCGAGGAGGGTCGTACCATGGCGCGGGTGAGCGTCCCCGTCGAGCCGGCCGAGCTGCGGCGCGAGGTGGTCCGCTACGGGCCGGTCGCCTACCTGGTAACGGTGTCGCCCGAGACCGCCCGTCCCCATGTGGTCTCGGTGTCGGTGCGATGGGAGGGCGACACGTTGGTGTGCGGCGCCGGCACCCGGACCGCGGCCCACATCGGCACGGGCGCCGACGTCACCCTGTTGTGGTCGGCGCCGGTCGGTGACGCCGGTGATTACAGCCTCATCGTCGACGGTCCCGCCCGGGTGGTCGACGGGCCCGATGGGGCGACGGTGGTCGTGCGGCCGGCCGGCGCGGTGCTGCACCGGATGGCCGGCGCAACCGGCTCCGGACCCGGCTGCATCGCGGTGGCCACCGCACCCACGTCCGTGGAGGAGGATTCCGTGACCGAGGAACACCCCAACGCCGCCCTCGTCCGGGCTTTCCTCAACGCCTGGTTCGACGGCGACTTCGACACGTGGTCGACCCTCGCGGCCGACGACATCGTGATCCACATGCGGGGCAAACCCGCCCTCGACGGGAGCTACCGGGGTCGGGAGGGCGTGATGACGTTCTTCGAGAACTTCGCCGGCCTCGACGTCGAGAGCCTGGAGATGGAGGCGGAGGACATCGTCGCCGACGACCGCTACGCCATGATCATCATGCGCACGAGCTACCGCCGGGGCGAGGACCGGCTCGACCTGCGCAACGCGTGCGCCTACCGGATCGACGACGACGGCCGCATCGCCGAGGCGTGGAACGTCTCCGACGACCAAGCCGCGGAGCACGAGTTCTTCCACCTCGTCGACGCCGATGCCGCCACCTCGGGGCTCGGCGTGGGGCTGGGGCCACCGTGATCGAGCACGGGGGCGTCGCGAGAGCCCGGACGTTCCTCGACGCGCTGGCCCGGGGCGACGAGCAGGCCATGGGCGACTTCTTCGCCGACGACGTGGCCTGGCACGTGGCCGGCTCGCATCCGCTGAGCGGCGACCACCGGGGCAAGGAGGAGCTGCTCGGGTACTTCGGGGAGCTGCGGTCGCGGACGGACGGGACCTACGCGCTGGAGGCGGAGTCGGTGCTTTCCACCGATCACCACACCGCCTTGTTCACCCGGGCCACGGCCTCCCGGGAGGATGGCCGGGCGCTGGATGTCCTCCTGGCCCACGCATTCACCGTCCGCTCCGACGGACTGTGGCGGGAGTACTGGGTCTGCGCCGCCGACCAGGACGCGGAGGACACCTTCTGGACCTGACGGCGGCGGTGCGTTCGCGGACCGTGCGGGTCTACGACCTGAGGCCGTGCCGGGGGAAGATGAGGCGGCGGACGGCTTCGATCGAGCGGTCGACGCCTTCGTCGTGGCGGCCGCCACCGGCGGGCGGCACCGGTGGCTCGGACAGGGTCGTCGGGAGGCGATGGCCGGCGACGCGCTCGGCCGCCTCCAGCCACGCCGGCGGCAACTCGTCGGGTAGCAACAAGCCCGCGCCCGCCATCTCGGCGAAATAGATCGTCCAGGCCCGGGGGACGACGTTCGCCCACTGGTAGCCGCCGCCGCCGGTGGCCAGCCACTTGCCGCCGGCGGCCCGGTGGGCGAGGTCGTGCAACGCCGAGGCCGTCGCCCGGTAGGCCGCGGTCGTGAGGCCCATGTTGGCTAGGGGGTCGGTGTGGTGGCTGTCGCAGCCCAGTTGGGTGACGAGCACCGACGGCGCGAACGTCTCCACCAGCGGCGGCACCACCTCCCGGAACGCCCGCAGCCAGGCGACGTCGCCCGTGAATGGCGGCAGCGGCACGTTCACGCTCGTGCCCGCGGCATCCCCGTCGCCCACCTCGGACACGAAGCCGGTGCCCGGGAACAACGTCCGCCCGTCCTGGTGCAACGAGATGGTCAGCACCCGGGGATCCCGGTAGAAGATCTCCTGCACCCCGTCCCCGTGGTGGACGTCGACGTCGACATAGGCCACCCGCGGCACCCCCTGGTCCAACAGCCAGGCGATGGCGATGGCGGGGTCGTTGTACACGCAGAACCCGCTGGCCCGCCCGGGCAGGGCGTGGTGGAGGCCGCCGGCGGGGTTGAAGGCGTGCTCGGCCCGTCCGCTCAGCACCGCCTCGGCCGCGGCGAGGGTCGCCCCCGCCACCCGGGCCGCGGCCTCGTGCATGTGGGGGAAGACAGGGTTGTCGCCGGGCCCGAAGCCGAACTCCCCCACGATCCCCGCTCGCCCCGTCCGGCCCGGATGACGGCGTCGAGGTAGCGCTCGGTGTGCACCAGGCCCAGCTCGTCGAGGGTCGCGTCGCGGGCCGGGGTCTCCCGCACCCGCTCGCCGGCGATGAGGCCCCCGTCCAACAGGTGGTAATCGTGGATGAGGCGACGGGTGAGCGTCACCCGCTCCGGCCGCAGCGGGTGTTCGGGTCCGTGGTCGTACCCGGTGGCGTCGTCGCCATACCAGACGAGCTCTACCCGCTCGCTCACGGACCCAGGCTAAAGGTTTCGGGCCCGACGGCGATGGGCAGAGCCGCCAGGCCAGCCACGCATCGCAGCTGCCGCGCGCCCTCGATCGGACCCGGACCGTCATGACGACCACCACGACACTCCCGGCGGCCTTCATCGGACACGGAAATCCCATGAACGCGATCGAGCGCAACCGCTACACCGACGCGTGGTCGGCGTTCGGCGCATCCCTCACCCACACGCCGCCCCGCGCCGTCCTGGTGGTGTCCGCCCACTGGTACATCAACGCCACCGCCGTCACCGCCATGGAGTGGCCCCGCACCATCCACGACTTCTACGGCTTCCCGCCGGAGTTGTTCGCGGTGCAGTACCCGGCGCCGGGTGCCCCCGAGCTGGCCGAGGAGGTGGCCGACGTGGCCCGGCCCGACTGGGTCGGGGCCGACCACGACAGCTGGGGCCTCGACCACGGCACCTGGTCGGTGCTGGCCCACGTCTTCCCCGAGGCCAACCTCCCGGTGGTGCAGCTGTCGATCAACGCCCTCCGCCCCCTCGACTGGCACTTCCAGCTGGGCGCCCGACTGGCCCCCCTCCGGGAACGGGGCGTGCTCGTGCTCGGCAGCGGCAACGTGGTCCACAACCTGCGGGCGGTCGACTGGGGCCGGCCCGACGCCGCCTTCCCCTGGGCCCGCAGCTTCGACGACGACGCCCGCGCCGCCATGACCACCACGCCGGGCGATGTGATGGGGCTGGCCCGCCACACCGCCTTCCGCCAGGCGGTACCGACCCCCGACCACTTCCTTCCCCTCCTCTATGTGGCCGGCCTGGCCGACGCCGCCGGTTGCCCGGCGGACGTGATGGTCGAGGGCTACGCCATGGGCTCCATCTCCATGGACGCCTACACCGTCGGCGGGCCGTGCGTCACGCCCACGACCGACAGCGGCCCGGCCTCGACCCTCCCCGACGCCGCCGTGGTCCCTCCCGACGACACCAACGTCTGACGGGCGACGTGACCGCCACCGCACCCGCCCGCCCCTGCTCCTGGGCCGGCGACTTCCAGCACGAGGCCCTGCTCTACCTCACCGACGAGGAGTATCTGGGCACCACCGTCCCCTTCGTGACCGAGGGCGTGGCCGCCGGTGAGTCGGTGCTGGTCGCCGTGCCCGAGCCCCGCCTGTCGGCCCTGCGCGACGCCCTCGGCGACGCCGGCCGCCACGTCTCCTTCGCCGACATGGCCCTTCTGGGGGCGAACCCGGCCCACATCATCCCCCTCTGGCGCGACTTCCTCGACCACCGCCGACCGGCACGATCGGTCCGCGGCATCGGCGAGCCCATCTGGGCGGCCCGGGGCTCGGCCGAGCTGGTCGAGTGCCAGCGCCACGAGACGCTGCTCAACGTCGCTTTCGCCGGGTCGGGCACGTGGCGCCTGCTGTGCCCCTACGACGCCGGCGCCCTCGATCCCTCCGTGGTCGACGAGGCCCGGCGCAGCCATCCCGTCGTCATCGAGCACGGCGCCCGCGGCGCGAATGCCGACTGCCACCCGCTCGACGCCATGTCCCGACCGTTTGACGTCCCCCTCCCGCCGGCGCCGGCGTCGGCCGTCAGCCACGACTTCACCGCCGACAACCTCTCCTCGGTCCGGCGGTTCGTCGCCGGCCGGGCGGCCGCCCTCGGACTGCTTCCGCCCCGGCTCGACGACCTCATGCTCTCCGTGCAGGAGATGGCCAACAACAGCATCCTCCACGGAGGTGGGGCGGGCGTGGCGCGGGGCTGGTCCGACGCCGACCGTGTCGTCTTCGAGGTCAGCGACCAGGGCCGGATCGTCGACCCCCTCGTGGGACGGCAGCGGCCCTCCGTCGACATCGACCACGGCCGCGGCCTGTGGACGGCCAACCAGCTCTGCGACCTGGTCCAGGTCCGCACCTTCGAGTCGGGCTCGGTCGTCCGCCTCCACGTGCGCCTCGACGGGTGAAAACGGACGAGCGAGCCCGACTCGGCGCGCCTCAGGTGCCCTTGTAGTTCAGGACCTGGTGCAGCGTGTGGAGCACCGTCACCAGATCGGCCTGGTCGGCCATGACCTGGTCGATGTCCTTGTAGGCGGCCGGGATCTCGTCGACCAGCGAGGCCGCCCGCTTCGACAGCCACACCTTGCCCGTCATCGACTCGGCCAGGTCGGCCGTGGTGAACAGCTTCTTGGCCTGGGTGCGACTGTGGCGGCGGCCGGCGCCGTGCGAGCACGACGTCCAGCTCTGGGCGTTGCCCTTGCCGGCCACGATGTAGGTGCGGGTGCCCATCGACCCGGGGATGACGCCCAGGTCGCCGCGGTCGGCCTTGATGGCGCCCTTCCGGGTGATCCACAGCTCCTGGCCACCGTGGACCTCACGCTGGGTGAAGTTGTGGTGGCAGTTGATGCGCCGCGTCTCCCGGCCCCGGCCGAGGAAGGCGAAGACCTCGACCATGGCGTTATCCATCATCTGGTCGCGGTTGGCCCGGGCGTAGTCCTGGGCCCACAGCATGTCGGTGATGTAGGCCTGGAACTCGGGCGTGCCCTCCACGAACGAGGCCAGATCCGGGTCCTCCAGCCGCTGGTGGAGGTCCTGGGCCAGACGACGGGCGGTGGCGATGTGCATCTGGGCCAGCTGGTTGCCGATGCCCCGGCTGCCCGAGTGCAGCACCACCCACACCCGGCCCCGCTCGTCGATCGACAGCTCGAAGAAGTGGTTGCCCGAACCCAGGGTGCCGAACTGCTTGGCCGCCTTCACCGCCCGGTCGGTGGACAGCTCGGTGGCGGGCCGGTGGGCGGCCAGCCACCGGTCGGCGTTGTGCTCGACGGTGTCGTGGCCCTGGCCGACGCCGGCCGGGATGGCCCGCTCGATGCGCGAAAGGAGCGGCTCGAGCGAGCCGGGCAGCTGGTCCTCGGTGACGTCGAGCTCGGCCGCGACCATGCCGCAGCCGATGTCGACACCGACGGCGGCGGGAATCACCGCGCCCCGGGTGGGGATCACCGAGCCGACGGTGGCGCCCAGGCCCACGTGGGCGTCGGGCATGAGGGCGACGTGGCCCTCGACGATGGGCAGGCGCGCCGTCTTCTCCGCCTGGCGGATGGTCTGCGGGTCGACATCGGTCGCCCACGAGATGAGCTTGTCGTTGATGGTGACGGGCATAGCCACCCCAGTGTGACCGGCCCGCGGTTTAGGGATCGCGAATTACGAGCGCAGCTGGGACAGGATCGTCGGGTCCTTGATGTCGCGGTCGCGGGCGAGCAGGAGGACCTTGGCCACCACCTCGGCCGTCTTGGGGTCGTCGTCGGCGAACGGGAGGAAGATCCGGCCCCGCCGCTGACTGTCGACGGGGATGATGCACACCGCCCCGCCCGGCCGGCGGTGCACCACCCCGCTGCCGAGGTGAACGGAATACTCGCCCAACACCCCCTCGATGACCACGTGGGAACCGACCTCCCGCACGTTGTCGAGCTTGAGGATCCGGGTCGTCTCCCGCACCAGGGCGCCGCGCATCTCGACGGTGGAGTGCGACGCCTCCGGGTCGACGCCGCCGGCGTGGGCCACGCTCACCACCAGGTCGAGGTCGCGCATCGTCTCCGAGAACACCACCGGTGGGACGGTGTCGAGGTTCTCCGCCACCCAGGTGCCCTGTTTGGTGAAGTACACGCCCTCGATGGTGGGCAGCTCGACCTCCGCCGGCGTGAGGAACCCGTCCAGGAACCGGAGGCGGGCGGCCACGCCGTGGGCATGGAAGACGCGCGCCACCTCCCCGCTCTCCCGGTCGGACAGCCACCCGCGGCGACCGAGCAGGGCCAGGGCCTGGCGGGGCTGCACCTGGTGGCCCTCGTAACGGTGGCTACCGGGGCCGGCGGCCCGCTCGCCGTCGGTCAGCGGATAGAGCTCCCGGAACACCTGCTTGAACGGCTGCCGCTGCTCCTCGCCGAAGAGCTGTTCCTGCCAGGCGACCCACTCGCCGCGGGCCAGGAGATCCACCGGGTGGGCGAGGCGGAGGACGCCCCCGGGCGAGGTGACCGCCCCACCGGCGTCGAAGAACCGCCCGTCGTCCGACCGGCGCACGAGTTGCCCGGCCTCGTCGGCGAAGACGACCGGACCGAGCATAGGAGCGACGACCGGATGGCGATCGAGTCCGGACAGGTCGTCGCCGGTGAACCCGTCCTGGTTCACCATGGCCGCCTCGAGCGACGACCGCACCCGGCGGGCCTGGCGGGTGAGGGCGGTCTTGCGGGAGAGCAGGTCGGAGACGGCGGGGACCTTCTTCGACTTCGGCGGCACCGCCTTGAGGACCCGGCCGGCCCGCTCGACCCGGATGAACGGAGCGCCCTCGACGTCGACGGCCAGGGTGACGGTGACATCCTCATCGGTCGCGGAGACGGGACCGTCGGCCAGGTCGCCGGCCTCGGCCGCCTCCATGGCCCACACGAAGCGCTGCGGGTCGACCATCCCCGCGGTGCGGGCCAGGTTCTCGATCCCGACCCGCACAGCTGTCTTCTCACTCGCCTGGCGCTGGCTGCCGAACTGGGAGGAGCCCCTCTCGAACTCCCGCAGCACGCGGTAGCGCCGGAGCATGGCGGCCTCCCGATCGGCCGGATCGTCAGGCAGGGGGAGGGGGATCAGGCCGAGCGCCCGCACCGAGTCCTGATGGCGCTTGGCCCGGATGCGCTCGACCATCTCGACCTCGCCGACGGCGCCCGACATGGCCTCCGCGAACAGCTGGGCCCGGCGGTGGCCGCTCCCGCCCGACGCCAGCTTCGCCACTCCGTGGAGCTTCTTCCACCGGGCTTCGCCGAGGGCGGCCCGGCTGCGGAAGAACCAGGCCACGTCGACCGCCCCCGCCACCAGGTCGTCGCCGGCCAGCGGGGTGCGCTCGGCGGAGAGCGAGGCCCACGTCTCCCGGATCTCGGGGGCGACGGACCACTGATCGTCCTTGGTGTGGGCGTGGAACCACCACACCCCGTCCGCCAGTCCCGGCCAGCCCAGGGCGTCCTCGACCAGGCCCGCCCACTGGGGGGCGAAAACGGCGAGCTCGAGGAGCCGCTGGTCGCTGACGGCGGCGGCCCGGGCCACGGTGCGCAACGTCTCGCCGGTGTCGTCCGGTGCCGGGTGGCTGACCCGCAGGAGGTGGCTGTAGACCGCTTCCCGTCCCTCGTTGGACCCGATGTAGCCCCGCACCAGGCTGGCCCGGCCCAGCCCGCCCAGGAGCCGGGACACCACCGCCGCCCCCGAGATGCTCCCCAGCTGGAAGGCGACGGGGCTGGCCGGCGTGGCCAGCTCCCCCCGGCTGAGCTCGATGTCGAGGACCCGTTGGCGCAGGCGGTCGGCCAAGGCGACCACCTCGGGTTGGCGGGCGGCGACGTCGGCCCGCCGGTGGCGGGTCATGGGCTGGAGCAGGCGGCTCTGGCGCTGGAGGAACAGGTCGAGGATGTCGTGCTCGGTGGCGACCCCCACCTCGAAGGCCCGGATCGCAAGCCGGCTGTCGACCGGATGCCGGTCCGTTCCCGGCTTGGGCTCGTCGAACCAGCGGGCGGTCTGGAACCACCGGCGGACCTGGTCGGCCGCGAAAAGGTCCGGGTGCAGCCCGTACAGGCCGCTGAGCACCGACAGCCACGGATGACCGCTCAGCAGGTAGCGGAAGTCGGAGTCCCACCGCCGATGGACCCGGTCGCCGCCGGTCTCGAGAGCCCGCACCGCGCTGGCAGGTATTCCGGCGGCGCTGGCGGCGGCGGCGTCGAGGCACTCGTCGACCGCCGACGCGGTGGCGTGCTCGACCAGCAGCCACGACAGCACGTGGCCGACCACCACCGGATGGCGAATCTCGCCGGTGCGACCGCCGACCAGCTGGGCCATGAGGTCGGACCACCACTCGGCCTGCTGGTGACGGCCGAAGGGGCCGACCGGCCCTCGCGGTCGGGCGACAGAAACGGCGGCGAAGGCCCGCAGGGCGTCGAGGTCGTCGGCCGCGTCCCGCAGGTCGGCCGGTCGGGTATCCCACCAGTCGCGGAACAGGTCCGGGAGGACCATCCCCGCGCCCTCCCCTTCCGGCTCCACGAACCGGCGGTGGAACGGCGAGGGCAGCCAGCGGGCGTCGGCCAGGAGGACCTCCTGCGAGCCCTGCCACGACCCCAGGGTGAAGGGGGTGTCGCGGTGGGCCTCGGCCACGTCGTCGAGCGCGCCCACCAGGCGGAGGGCGGTGGTGGACCCGAAAGACCTCCGCCTCGACGGCGCGGAAGGGGGTGGGACCGGCGCTCGACGAGCGGGGTCATAGAGGCCGAGGCCGGGATCGGCGGCGTAGGAGGGACCCGCCAACGGGTCACCGATGACCTCGGCCAGCAGCTCGGCCTGGCGGGGTGAGGGTGAGCCGGCCGCAGCCGAGGAGACGAACCGGTTGGCGGTCTCGATCGCCGCCGGCCGGTGCTTCAGCTCCCGCAGCAGCTCGCAGGCCGCGTCCCCCTGGGCACTGTCGCCCCCCCACAGCCGTTCCGCGGACCGGACGACCTCGCCCTCGGGCATCGAGGCCAACAGCCCGATCACACCCCGCCGGAGGTCGCCCGCCTTGCGGGTGAGCAGGCTTTCGAGGGCGGGGGCGTCGGCCGGGTGGACCCGCAGCCTGCCCATCGCCTCGACCGCCTTGGCCCGGACCTGGGGGCTGCGGTCACCGACGAGAGCCAGAACCGTGTCGCGGAGGTCGGGGGTGAGCCGGGTGCCGGACTCGGCGATGGCGCCGGCCAGGCTCTGGCGGGACCAGGGGTCCATCGCCGGGACCCACGGCAGGAGGTCGGTCAACGGCCGGCCGCCCCGGAGCCGGACCATGGCTCCGACCACGGTGGCGCGGGACACGGCCATCGGCGCGTCCTCGATGCCGATGGCGTCGAGCGACCGGTCCTTCTCGGGAAGGCGCCGGGCGAGCCGGTCGAGCCGGTGGAAGGCATCGGTCGGCGCCCGGTCGGGCTGGACCCGTCCCAGGATGCGAAAGGCGAGCCACGCCACCCGCAGGTCGTCGTCGTCCAGCGCACCCCACGCCAGCGTCTCGCTCGCCCCCAGCTGGGCCGCTTCCGCGAACCGGACGGCCGCGGCCCGGGCGTCGGCGGGCCGGCCGGCGATGATCCTCCTCGCCGCCGCCATCGCCTCCCCCACGTCGGTCATGGCCAGGGCGCAGAGGGCGACGTACGTCTCCCATCCGTCGCCGCCGTCGATGGCGGCCCGCCGGACGGTGGCGTCACGCCGGTAGTGGCGGAGCTGCTCCAGGCGGCGCCTGGCATCGGGGATGTGCTCCACGTCGGCCCGGAAGCCGAGCCAGACGCCGACGGCGCGCACGGTCGCCGCGAAGCGTAGGAGGTCGTGCTCGAGGGTGACGTCGATCAGCCGGTCGAATGCCTCGGGATGGCCCTCGTCGGCGGCCTCCAGGATCGACTGGCGCAGGCCTTCCTGACCCTGGGCCGCCAGCAGCAGGCGCTCCACGAAGTCCCAGCCGTCGGGACGGGATGCCCGCAGGAGGCCGACGATCACGTGCCGGCCCATGATCCCGACGGGGTGCTCGCCGCGGCCGACGGCGGTCAGGGTGTCGAACACGGCCTGCCCGTCCGCACCACCCTCGTCGATGGCGGCGGCCAGCAGGGGGCCCGGGTCGAAGAGGTCGCCGTACGGGCCGGGGTTCAGGTGGGGCGCCCAGGCCGCCAGCCACGTCGCATCGCGCGGGTAGGGGCCGACGACGTCGAGCAGGCGGCGGAGGCTGCGGACCCGGAGCTCCCGGGTGAGGCCGGGGCTGCCGGGGGCCCGGAAGGCCTTGCGGACCCAACCCGCGCTGTAGGGCTGGCCGGCGGCGACGGCCCACCATCGGGCCAGGGGCGCGCCCAGCGGGGGATGCAGGGCCGTCATCAACTCGACCCGATCGCGAGGGGACAGTCCGTCGAGCTCGGCGGCCACGCCGACGTACCGCTCCCAGTGCCGGGCGACGGATCGCTGGTCGGTGAAGATCGGGTCGGGGGCGAGGAGCGCGGTCCCCGTCGGCCGCAGCCGCCGATGCGCCTTGCGGACCCGCCTCTCCGCCTTCGACCGCCAGTCGGCGTCGGCGACCGCCTCCAGCCGGGCCCTCGCCTCCTCCCCGTTGAGCACGTCCTCAGCCGCCGGCGAGGGCGACCAGGCGCAGGAACAACAGCCGACTGTCGGGCCGAAGGTCGACCCGGGAGTCGAGATGGGCGACCGGCTCGTCGTCGACGATGACCTGGTAGAGGCCATCCTCGTGGGCCAGCAGGGCGGCGGCGACCGCTTCTTCGACGTCGACGTCCGCGGCCGCCTCCGTCCCATCAATCGGGCCTACGCTCTGGCCTCCGCTCCGGAACGAACCCCGCTCGATCCCGTCAGCCAGCGACCGCTCGGTCAGCACCCGGACGAAGCGCTGCTCCTCCGACCGCAGCCGGAACGCCTGCACCTCCGACCGCACGACCGCGTCGATGAGCGTGCGCAGGGGGACCGACGTGTCACGCGGAAGATCGAGGTCGAGGCCGTGCTCCGCCGTCCCCGCTCGTTTCCGGCCGGGAACGGCCGCCTCCACTCGTACCGCGGTCGCCATCTGCTCTCCGTCATCGGACGCTCGGAAGTCTCACTTGAGCACAACGGGCCCGGAGGAGCCCGGCGGACCGGCCGACGGGCTCCTCCGCCGGCCTGCCCCTCAGGGCTGGCGGCCGTTCCATGCCACCAGGCGGTCGATGAGGGGGGCGTCGTCGGCGACGGGGACGGCGTCGACCCACGGGTCACCGGACGAGCGGTAGGGCTCGTCCATCTCCGCCTTGATCCCGGCGAACATCTCCGCCCGGCCGTGGCCGGGCATCCCCCGGATCGAATCCCAGGCGGTGGCTACCGCCTCCGCGTCCCATGCCGGGCGCTGGCCGGTGGCGGTGGCCAGGTCCCAGGTGTGGACGACGATCTCGTTGCAGTAGCTGGCCAGGGTGAGGGCGCCCGACTCCTGGGCCCAGGGCAGGTGGACGATGCGGACCAGGCTGGCGTCGTCCGACCACGCCTCGGCGACCCGCTGGGCGGCGTCGGACCACGCCGCCAGCCAGGCGTCGTCGGCCAGGCCAGTGACCTTGTCCGGCGCCTGGAACGGGTTCTCGCCCCGGCCCATGAGCGTCACCCGGTCGAGGACGCCGACCAGGTGGCCGATCAGGGTGCGGACGTCGTAGTCGGGGCACGGCGTCGGGTCGTCGAGCTGGTCGGGCCGGACGTGGCCGATCACGTCGCTGCCGGTGGCCAGGGCCCGGGCGAACACGGTGCGGACGTCGGTTTGCGTGAGCGTGGGCTGGGTGGTTGTCATGGGTCGAGCATGCGCCCCTGAACCGGTCACCTTCTGGCCGGTTTGGCGGAGCAGAATGGCGGATGTGCGAGCCGACCGCCTGGTAGCTATCCTCCTGCTGCTCCAGTCGAAGGGCCAGGTGACGGCGGCCCAGGTGGCGGAGGAGCTGGAAGTGTCGGAGCGCACCGCCCGCCGCGACCTCGAAGCGCTGGGGATGGCCGGCCTGCCCATCTACTCGATGCAGGGGCGCAACGGCGGGTGGCGGCTGGCCGGCGGCGGCCGCACCGACCTCAGCGGACTGACCGCGGCCGAGGCCCGGGCCTTGTTCCTGGTGGCGGGGCCGTCGTCGGCGGCGACGCCGCAGGTGAAGGCGGCCCTGCGCAAGCTGGTGCGGGCCCTGCCCGAGCCCTTCCGGCCCCACGCCGAGGCCGCCTCGGAGGCGGTGGTGGTCGACCCCAGGGGTTGGGACCAGGGCCGCGACATGGGCGGCGGCGGGGCCGGGGGCGGGGCCCGGCCGGCGCCGCCGTTGCTCGACGCGGTGCAGCGGGCGGTGGTGGAGGGCGAGCAGGTCACCCTCGGCTACGTCGGCCGCAACCGGGAGCCGAGCACGCGGGTGGTGCACCCCCTGGGCCTGGCCGCCAAGGGGTGGGCCTGGTACCTGGTCGCCGACACCGAGGCCGGGCTGCGAACGTTCCGGGTCGACCGGATGACGTCGGTGGAGCCCACCGGCGACGCCGTCGTCCGTCCCGATGGATTTGTGCTGGCCGAGGCGTGGAAGCTCATCGCCGAGGAGGTCGACCTGCGCCGCACACCGGCGACGGCCCGGGCCCTGGCCACGCCCCGGTCCCTCGGCTGGTGCCGGTGGGCGTTCGGCAACCGCCTGCGCATCGGCCCGTCCCAACCCGACGGCCGGGTGGAGGTGGAGGTGCGGGGCCACAGCGTGCAGTCGCTGGGGGCGGAGATGGCGGGCCTGGCCGGCTACGTCGAGGCGGTCGACCCCCCCGAGCTGCGGGCCGAGCTGGCCCGCCTGGCCGCGGCCCTGAGCGCGGTCTACGGCGGGGATGGCGGCTAGGACCGCCCTCCGCCGGTTCTCGGCACCCGGCGCCTCAGTTCGGGAGCCAGCCTCTATCGGCGAGGGCGGAGCGGAACCGGTCGTAGTTGGCGTCCATGGAGTCCGACTGGTCGGGGTCGGGTTGCACCACCTCGAACGGCGGGGACATGGCCATGGCGGTCAGGCCGGGATGGAGCGACCCCGCCGCCGCCAGCAGGCATGCGCCCCAGGCCGTCGACGCGCCGGGCATCGCCAGCAGGGGCAAGCCCAGCACCGTGGCCCGGATGCGGTTCCACACCGGGCTCCGACTCCCTCCGCCGGTGACCACGATCGACCGACGGGCGACGGCCCCCAGCCCCGCCAACCGTTCGTAACCCAGGCGCTCGACGAACGCCACCCCCTCGAGTACGGCCCGGACGTGGTCGGCCTCGCTGGCCGGCTCGCCGATCATGAAGCCCTCGGCCTCGGGGGCGACGAAGGGGAACCGCTCGCCCCTCCCCACCAGCGGATACGTCACCCACGTGGCCGGTCCGTGGCCGGCGGCAAGGGCGTCGAGCTCGGCCGGGTCGCGTCCGGGGAAGCCCTCCACCAGTGCCCGCCCGCCCGTGTTCGACGCACCCCCCGGCAGCCACCAACCGTCCGGGTGGCGGTGGCTGTACACGGCCCCGGACGGGTCGACCACCAGCTCCCGGCTGGCTCCCTTGAGGACGAGGGTGGAGCCGAGGACGGACATGAACTGACCTGGGGCGCCGGCGCCGGCCGCCAGTTGCGAGGCGCAGGCGTCGGTCATGCCCAGCCGGACCTCGCACCCGATGGGGAGGCCGGTGTCCGCCGCCGCCTCGCGGCCGACCAGTCCCGCGATCTCCGTCGGCCGCCGCACCTCCGGAAGCAGGTCGGAGCGAATCCCGAGCGCATCCATCGCCTCCATCGCCCATTCCTGGCGCCGCGGGTCGAAGCCGCTCTTCAGGGCGTGGCTCCAGTCGGTCGGCACCGGATCGCCGCCCACGCCGCCCACGCCGCCGCCCGCGACCAGCCGGCCCACGACCACGTCGGACGCATGGCCCAACCCCGCCACCGCCGACCCCCGGTCCGCCACCAGCCACGCCCACTTGGGCAGCCCGAACGACGCCTGCACCCGCAACCCGAGGGCGGCCCACCGGTCCGCCCCCGCGGCCTGGGCGACCTCCGCCTCCGCCACCGCCCGTTGGTCGGCGTAGGTGAGTGCGGGCCCGATCGGCTCCCCGTGGCGATCGACGGCGACGACCGTCCCCGACGTGGCGCACACGCTCACCGCCACCACCCGGCCCAGTCGGGAGACGGTCCTCGTCACCTCCGCCAGCGCCGTCGCCACCGCCGGCCACCACGAACCGGCGTCCTGCTCCGACCAACCGGGACGGGGTGACGTGGGGGGCGGCAGCGGCTGGCGGGACTGGGCCCGCACCTGCCCGTACTCGTCCATGGCCAACGCCCGGACCTCGGCCGTCGCCATGTCGACCCCGACGACGAGGTCGGGCTTCGTGACCCGCTCGGCCACGACCGCCAGGCGGGCCGCCACTAGGTCACGCAGGCGAGGCAGATGGCGGCGACGTGGCGGTCGTCGGTGCCACAGCACCCCCCGAGCACCGTCAGCTCCGGGTGCGCCGCCCGCAATCGGGCGTAGTCGGCGCCCAGCTCGTCGGGGTCGCCGTCGTCGAGCTCCTCGGCCTCGTCCAGCTCGGCGTGGCTGAGGCGGGAGGCGTTGGCCCGCAGGCCGCGGATGCGCGGCACCCACGGCTCGTCGACGGCCAGCACGTCCTCGAAGTGGGATGGGTGGGCGCAGTTGACCATGTAATAGGCGGGCGCGGCGCCGGTGGCGTCGTCGACCGCGACCACCGCCTCGGCCAGCGACTCCCCCGACGGCAATCGACCGTCGGTCTCCACCGTGAACGAGATCACCACCGGCAGGCCGGCGGCCCCGGCCGCCCGGGCCACTCCGATGGCCTCGTCGGTGTAGGTCATGGTGATGGCCGTCACCATGTCGGCCTCCGTCGAGGCGAAGGTCCCGATCTGCTGGGCCTGGTAGCGCTCGGCCTCGTCGGCGGTCATCAGCGTCGCCGGGCTGTACCCGTCGCCCCGCGGCCCCACGCAGCCGCTGATGACAAAGGGAGCGAGGGCGTCGCGCTCGAAGTCGTCCCGCAGGTCGGCCAGGAGCCGGATCGCCTCCCGGTTCACGCGGTCGAGGGCGGCGGTGTCGTAGCCGAGCTGCGTCGCCCAGTCGGGACTGGCCCGCCACGTCGGCGATTCACCCACGAAGCCGAGCCCGGCCGAAACCGTGATCGACATGTGGCGCCGGAAGTACCGGCGCAGGCGCTCCTTGCCCTCCTCGGAGTCGAGCAGCACAAAGGCGGCGAAGAGGGGAAGCCCCACCTCTTCCAGGAAGATCAACACCGTCTCTATCCCGCTGTCGGTGAGGAAGAGCCCACCCTCGAGCTGCGGAAGTCGTCTCGATGCATGAGTTGGCCTCCTTTGGCGCGCGTGGCGAAGACACCGTGCCACGATCGGCCGGTGGCCCGCAGCCCGTTCGTCGACATCCTGGGCCCGGACCGGGTCCTCACCGAGCCGGCCGACACCGCCCCCTACTGCGTCGACTGGTCGGGACGGTTCCGGGGCGCGACGCCGGCCGTCCTCCGCCCGGGGACGACGGAGCAGGTGGCGGCCGTGGTCGCCCTCTGCCGGCGGCAGGGCATCGGCCTCACCCTCCAGGGCGGGAACACGGGACTGGTCGGGGGGTCGGTGCCCCTCGACCACGAGGTCGTCCTCTGCCTGCGGGACCTCGACCGGATCGGCCCCGTCGACGGCGTCGGCGGGCAGGTGACGGCGGGGGCGGGCGCCAGCCTGGCCGCGTTGCAGGGGCAGGCGGCCGCCGCCGGATGGGCCTACGGCGTCGACATCGCCAGCCGGGACCGGGCCACCGTCGGCGGGACCCTCGCCACCAACGCCGGTGGGCTGCGGATGCTCCGCCACGGCGACACCCGGGCCCAACTCCTCGGCGTGGAGGCGGTGCTGGGGGACGGGACGGTCGTGTCCCACCTGGGCGGACTGGCCAAGGACAACACCGGCTACCACCTCCCGTCTCTCCTGTGCGGGAGCGAGGGGACCCTCGGCATCGTGACCGCGGCCCGTCTGCGACTGGTGCCCGCCGCCGCCCACCGGGTGACGGCCCTGCTCGCCTTCGACGCGGTCGAGCCGGCGGTCGACGCCGCCTTCGACCTCCGCCGCCATCTCCCGTCGTTGGAGGCGGCCGAGCTGATGCTGGCCGCCGGAGTCGACCTGGTGTGCCGGGTGACGGGCCGCCCGCCGCTCACCGCCACGCCCCACCGCGCCTTCGTCCTGGTGGAGGCGGCCGGCGCCACCGACCCGGCCGCCGACCTGGCTGCCGCCATCGCCTCCCTCGCCGGCGTGGCCGAGGTCGTGGTCGGCGACCCGTCCCTCTGGGCCTACCGGGAGGGCCACGCCGCCGCCGTCAACACCCTGGGCCCGCCCCACAAGCTCGACGTGACCCTTCCCCCGAACCGGCTGGCCGCCTTCATCATCGAGGTGCCGGCGGTGGTCGCCGCCCTCGCCCCCCACGCCGGCACGTGGATGTGGGGACACGCGGCCGACGGCAACGTCCACGTCAACGTCACCGGCGTCGAGCCGGGCGACGACGGGGTCGACGACGCCGTCCTCCGCCTGGTCGCCGACCTGGGCGGGAGCATCAGCTCCGAGCACGGCATCGGCACGGCCAAGCGCCGGTGGCTGCACCTCAACCGCAGCCGGGCCGAGATCGACGCCTTCCGAGCGCTCAAGCGGGCCCTCGACCCGGACGGCATCCTCAACCCCAACGTGCTCCTCCCGGCCGTACCGTCGTAGGCGATGCTGCGGGCCCTGGTCGCCACCCAACTCGGCGCCGGGCGGGCCGCGGCCCTGGTCGACGGGCTGGTCGTCCACCCCTCTCTCCTCGAGCCGGCGGACGGCGACGTCTCCCGGGCGGTGATCGCCCAGGCCCTCGCGATCGTCCTGCTCGACGACCTCCTCCAACGGGTCCCGAGCGCGGCGGCGTACGTTGAAGGGCGGTGGGCCGGCGGCGAGCGCCTCGTCCTGGCCCACGGCGCGGTGCGGACCGTAACCGGCGTGGCCTGCGGCGAGCTGGCGCCGGGCCGGGAGAGCGTGGCCCGGGTCCTCCGTCCCCTCGGCTACACGCCGGCGGACGCCGGCGGTTCGGTGTGGCGCCACCTCGATCAACCCGCCGAGTTACCGGGGTACCTCGTCGACGAGATCCCCGCCGACGCCTTCTCCGAGCCGTTCACGGCGGCCGCGGCCCGGGTGGTCCGCTCGTCCCGCGACCCCCTCACCGGGCTGGCCCAGGTCCACCTCGACCGGCTGGCCGCCGCCGGCCACCTCGCCCCCAAAGCGGCCGAGTCCCTCCTGGGCGAGTTGGTCGCCTGCTTCGCCCGCCACCACGGCACCCCCGCCCTCGCCAACTACGAGATCCTGCTGGCCGAGTCCGAGGAGATGGCCTGGATCGCCACCGAGGGCACGACGTGGCACCACGCCGCGGTCGTGGTCGACGACCCGGTGGCGTCGCGGCCCGAACCGGCCACGGTCGAGTGTTCGTTCAAGGTGGGCGAGCGGGCGACGGTCACCCTCCTGGTCCCCGGCTCCTACCTCGAACTGATCCCGTCCAGGTCGAACCGGTGACGGTTACAGCCCGGTGAGGGCTGCCGGCGTCACCAGTTGGCCCGCCCGGCTCGAACCGGTGACGGTTAGGGCCCCGTGAGGGCTGCCGGCGTCACCAGTTGGCACGCCGGCGACGGAGCTCAGGGCTTCGGAATGATCGTGTAGTGCAGCACGAGGAAGGGCAGCCCGAAGACCCAGAAGGAGTGGTCGGCCCGTAGCCCGCCGTCGTCCGGCGCCACGTACACGTTGAGCTCCTCGGCGAAGCCGGCCACGGCCAGGGTGGTGAGCTCCCGGGAGGCGGGGTCGACATAGGTGAGGTAGTGGCCGGGATGGGGCAGGTCGCTGCGGGACGTGAGCGTCAGCCCGCCGCCGGCGAGGGCCCGGGGCAGGAGGGTGGCGGTGAAGCTGCCCTGGGGCAGGGGGAAGCCGACGCTGACATAGCCCCGCTCGCCGTCCCGGTAGGTGGTGTAGATGCCGGTGTAGATGGGGGCGTCGTCGTCGGCGAACGACCGGATCCAGCCCCTGACCTCGGGCACGCCGTCGCCGTCGACGTCGATGGTGTCGATGCGGCTGTGCACGCCCCGGAGCGCGTCCCGCTGGTTCATGGGGACGTTGGCCTGGCCCAGGGGTCGGGCCACCGCAGTGCGGTAGAGGAGGTACCCGGGACGGACCCACCGCCGCCACTCGGGGACGATGTCGAGCCGGTAGCGACTGGTGTGCTCGTAGAAGCGGCGGACCTGGGGATCGACCGGGGCCGGGTCGAAGTCGGGTCCGGCGAGGGCGTCGAGCGACGCCACGATGCCGGCGTCGGGCGCGTCCCGGACGTAGGCCCCGTCCAGCACCGCCGCCAGCGACCGCACGTAGTCGGTGCCCACGTACCGGGTGCGGGACTCGAGCGGGACCACGAAGGGCAGGTCGGCGGGGTCGACCCGCTCCGCCAGCAGTTCCATCTGGGCGTCGCGGAACACGGCCGCCGACACCACCCGGTAGGCGACGACGGTCGAGGCCGCGACCACCGCGGCCGGCAGGCGGGGGTCGGCGGCGGCCAACGCCCGACCCATGGCGGCCCCGAAGACCGGGCCCAACACCACCTTCTGGGGACGCAGACCCATGGCCCCCGCCACCGCTCCCGCTCCCGTCGCCACCGCCACCGGCCCGGCCGATGGGCCGGCCAGCCGTCCGACGGCCCAGCCCACGGGCGCGGCCAACGCTCCGCTCGACAGGATCCGTGACCACAGGGCCGGGATCTCGTTCGGCCGCTGGCGGTGACGGGCCACTGCCTCCGCGGCCGCCATCACCAGGGCGCCCGCCCCCGCCCCGACCGCCCGCCGGCGCCGGCTCCCGCCGGCCGCCAAGGCCATTCCGGCCGCGGCCCCGATCCCCGCGGCCCAGGCCACCTGCTGCGAGCGTCTGGGTTCCATCCGGTCCTATCCTCCCTCGTGATGGCCGAGGACGAGCCGCCGACGATCGGCGGGTCGTTCTTCTCGGGGTCGGGCCGCGACTTCAGGCGCGACCAGCTGGCCACCTACGCCGCCGCCCTGAAGGCCCACGGCGGCCGGCGGGTGCGGTTCCGGGTGGGCCCGCCGAGAGTCGGGTTCGTCTTCGACACCGTCTTCCGCCCCGACGACGCCCGCCAGGTCCTGGCCACCGAGGCCGCCAGCTACGACAAGGAGGTCCCCGGCATCGGCGAGCTGCGGCGGCTGTTCGGCGACGGACTCCTCTTCAGCGGCGGCGACCGGTGGCGACGAGACCGGCGCATCGTCGCCTCCCTCTTCACCAAGAAGCGCATCACGTCCTACGTGGGCGGGATGGCGGCGGCGGCCGACCGGTTGGCGACCACGTGGGCGGAGGTCGACGGAGGGCGGGTCGACCTGAGCGAAGCCGGCACCTACTACGCCCTCGACGTCCTCGGACGCAGCGTGTTCGGCAGCGACGTGGAGTCGGCCGCCCCCGTCCTGCGCCAGACCGTCCCCGTCCTCAACGCCTACGCCGCCCGCCGGGTGCTGTCTCCGGTGCGGCTACCGGCGTGGGTGCCGACACCGGCCAACCGGCACGCAGAGGCGGCCCGCCGCCGGCTGTGGGCCCTGGTCGACGGCCTCATCGCCGCCCGCCGGGCCGGTCCCCTCCACGGTGAGGACCTCCTCAGCCTGCTCCTCACCGCCCGCGATCCGGAGGACGGCACCGCCCTGAGCGACGACGAGGTTCGGGAGCAGGCCCTCATCCTGCTCGTCGGCGGCCACGAGACCACCGGCACCACCATGGCCCTCACCCTCCACCTCCTCGGCCGCCACCCCGAGGTCCAGCAGCGGGTGCGGGCGGAGGTGGCGGCGGTGGTCGGTGACCGCCCCGTCGCCGCCGGCGACCTGCCCCAGCTCACCTTCACCGCCCAGGTCATCGACGAGACCATGCGCCTCTACCCGCCGGGCCACACCCTCGTGCGCCACGCCCACACCGCCACCACCCTCGACGGCCAGGAGGTCCCGCCCGGACACCTGGTGGCGGTCAGCATCTGGGGCGTCCACCACAACCCCGACGTGTGGCCCGATCCCCACCGCTACGACCCCGACCGGTTCGGCGCCGCCGACCTCGGCCGCCACCACCACGTCCCCTTCGGCGGCGGGCCCCGGGGGTGCATCGGCCAGCACCTGGCCACCGCCGAGCTGGTGGTGGCGGTGGCCACGCTCGTCCGGGCCTTCCGCCTCGAGTCGGAGCTGGAGGAACCGGCTATCGAGGTCGCCGTCGCCCTCCGACCCAAGGGCGCCCTCCCCTGCCGGGTGACGCCGCTCCCCTAGCCCTGGTGCGTCAGCCCCGCAGCAGGGGCGGGTGGAGATGGGCCACGTCGCCCCGCCGGTACAGGTCGGCCCAGCCCCGTCCGGTGGCCCGTTCCTCGCCCGTGGGCACGACGAAGCCGGGGGTCGCCAGCACCTTCCGGCGGAAGTTGGCCGGGTGGAGGGGGACGCACCACACCGCCTCGTAGACCCGGCGCAGGTCGGCCACGGTGAACGGCTCCTCGACGAATCCGGTGGCCAGGCTGGTGTATTCGAGCTTCGAGCGGGCCCGCTCCACGCCATCGGCCACGATCCGATGATGGTCGAAGGCGAGCGCGGGGGTCTCGTCGCCTCCGAGGTCGACCACCGACCAGAAACGGGCGTCGGCCGCGTCGGTTCCGGCCAGAGGTCGGGGAAGGTCGGGCATCAAGCCGAGGTAGGCGACCGACACCACCCGCATCCGGGGGTCGCGGCCGGGCGCGCCGTAGGTCCGCAGCTGCTCGAGGTGGGTGGGCTCGGCTTCCACGCCGGCCTCCTCCGCCAGCTCCCGCCGGGCGGCCTCGTCGAGGTCCTCGTCCGGAGCCACGAATCCCCCCGGGAGCGCCCACCGGCCCCGGTGGGGATGGGTTCCCCGCCGCACCAGCAGCACCGAGAGCCGGCCCTGGCGGATGGTGAGAAGGACCACGTCGACCGCCACCGCCACCGGCGGGAACGAGGACGGGTCGTACCGGGCGAGGTATCCGGCTTCGTCCATCCGCAGTATGCTACTCCAAATGAGTTGCGATGCGATTCATTACGAGTCACAGTGAGGCATGCCGTCCGCCGTCGAGATCCTGGGGTTCCTCACCGGTGCCGGCTCGGTGTGGCTCTACGCCCGCCAGAGGGTGGCGGCGTGGCCCCTCGGGATCGCCAACAGCCTGTTCTGGCTGGTCTTGTTCTGGCGGTCGCGGCTCTACCTCGACTCCGGCCTGCAGGCCGTCTACATCGCCCTCGGCCTGCTCGGCTGGCACTGGTGGCGGCGGGAACACGACCCCGCCGTTACCCGGACCCGCGCCGCGGAGAAGGTGGTGCTGGCCGCCATCGTGGTGGTCGCCTCCGCCGGCCTGTGGGCGGTCGAAGCCCGGTGGACCGACTCCTCCCTGCCCTTCTGGGACTCGTCGACCACCGTCGTCTCCCTCGTCGCCCAGTACATGCTCACCCGGAAGCTCCTCGGCAGCTGGTGGCTCTGGATCGCGGTCGACGTCGCCTACCTGGGCATGTACGCCTCCCAGTCGCTGTACCTCACCGCCGCCCTCCAGCCGGTGTTCGTCGGCCTGTGCCTCCGGGGCCGGCGGGACTGGAGCCGGGCCCTCGTCGCGGCCATATGACCACCGGCGTGGTGATCGGCAAGTTCCTCCCGCCCCACCGGGGACACAAGCACCTCATCGACACCGCCGCGGCTGCGGTCGACCACCTCACCGTCCTCCTCTGCGTCCGACCGGACCAACCGATCGACGGCGCCACCCGGGCCCGGTGGCTGGCCGAGATCCATCCCGACGTCGACGTGGTGGTGGTCGACGACGACATCCCGGACGAGTCCGCACCGTGGGCCCGACGAACGGCGGAGGTGTTGGGACGGGCGCCGGACGTGGTGTTCAGCTCCGAGAGCTACGGGCCCCGCTACGCGGCGTGCCTCGGCGCCCGCCATGTCAGCGTCGACCCTGACCGGCGGCGGTACCCGGTGTCGGGCACGGCCGTCCGGGCCGATCCCGCCGCCCATTGGGCCTGGCTCGAGCCGTGCGTCCGGGCCCACTACGTGCGGCGGGTCTGCGTCCTGGGGGCGGAGTCGACGGGGACGACGACGCTGGCCCGGGCCCTGGCCGAACGGCTCGACACGATCTGGGTCCCGGAGTACGGGCGCCGGTACTGCGAGGACCGGGCGGGTGGTCCCTGGTCGAGCACCGAGTTCGTCGAGATCGCCCGGCGCCAACAGGCGGACGAGGACGCCGCCGCCCGGCAGTCCGGCCCGGTGCTGGTGTGCGACACCGACGCCCTGGCCACCGCGGTGTGGCACGAGCGCTACCTCGGCCGCGGGTCGACCGTGGTCGACGCCCTGGCCGCGGCCCGGACCTACTCCCTCTACGTCCTCACCGCCGACGACATCCCCTTCGTCCAGGACGGCACCCGCGACGGCGAGCACCTTCGCCGGTGGATGACCGAGCGCTTCCGCCGGCGGTTGGCGGCACGTCCCGATCCGTGGATCGAGGTCGGCGGCGACCACGAGCACCGCTTGGCCGCGGTCCTCTCCGCCCTGCCGGCGTAACGAGCCCGTCCCCCGTGGGACAGGATGATCAGACGGACCAGGAGGTGCGGGACATGGCCAAGTTCACGCGGGGATTCGCGGGCCGGGGCGCGGCCCGCGACCCGAGGCTGCCGCCGGGCCAGTACGACGCCGGCAAGACGTGGCCCGTCCTGACGGCCGAGGCGACGCCCACGCTGTCCCCGTCGTCGTACACGTTCGGCATCGACGGCCTGGTGGCCACCCCGACCACCTGGACGTGGGACGAGCTGCACGCCCTACCCCCGTCCACCTACTCGGGCGACATCCACTGCGTGACCACGTGGTCGAAGCTCGGGATCACCTTCACCGGCGTGTCGATCGACACCCTGCTGGAGGCGGCCGGCGGACCCCTGGCGAGCGCCACCCACACGCTGGCCACGTCGCACACCGGCTACACCACCAACCTGCCCCTGGCCGACGTCACCGGCGGCAAGGCGTGGGTGGTGTGGGAGGTCGACGGCGAGCCGCTGCCCCGGGAGCACGGCGGGCCCGTGCGCATGCTCGTCCCCCACCTCTACTTCTGGAAGAGCGCCAAGTGGGTGGCCCGCCTCACCTTCCTCGACCACGACCAGCCCGGCTTCTGGGAGGTCAATGGCTACCACGACCTCGGCGACCCCTGGCGCGAGCAGCGCTACCAGGGTGACTAACCAGGCGGCCCCGCTCCCCCGGAAGGGCTGGCAGATGGCGAAGGTGCTCGGGTCGCGGGTGGAGACGGCCCACGCCCGCACCTTCCGCCTGTCGGTCCCGGGCCGGTTACCCCACCGGGCCGGCCAGCACTACGTGATCCGGTTGACCGCGCCCGACGGCTACACCGCCTCCCGCTCGTACTCGGTGGCGTCGGCCCCCGACCCGTCGGACGAGTTCGAGATCACCGTCGAACGGCTGGAGGAGGGGGAGGTGTCGACCTTCCTCCACGACGTGGTCGAGCCGGGCGACGAGCTGGAGGTCCGGGGCCCCATCGGGAGGTTCTTCGTGTGGGACGGGGACTCGCCCGCCCTTCTCGTCGGCGGCGGCTCGGGCGTGGTGCCCCTCATGGCCATGCTCCGCCACGCCCGGCGCACCGGAAAGTCGGATCGGGTGCGGATGGTGGTCTCCGTCCGCTCGCCCGACGACCTCCTCTTCGCCGGCGAGCTGCCCGGCCCCGACGCAACCGTCGTGTACACCCGGGTGGCGCCGGCCGACGACCCCCGTCCCCCGGGTCGGATCACCCGGGCCGATGTCGCTCCCGCGGTGGACGCCGTCGGCCCCACCGCCACCGTCTTCGTGTGCGGCTCGGCCCGCTTCTGCGACTCGGCGACCGACCTCCTGAGGCAGGCCGGCGTCCCCGTCGAACGCATCAAAGTCGAACGCTTCGGCCCCACCGGCTGAGGACTAGGCCTCCGAGGACTAGGCCTCCGAGGACTGGGGTTCCGCCAGCTCGGGGCCCACCGCGGGGGCGGCCAGGCGGGCTCGAGGGCAGCCATCACCGGTCCCCACACCTCGACCGCCTGCTCGTCGGAGTCGCCATCGAGCTCGTCGACGAAGAGCCGGACCGCCCCGGGTGACACCTCCCAGCTCAGATGGGTCGCCTCGAAGACGACGCTCAGCCGGTGGGGCGGTTCGGCGGCCAGGACCTCGCCCCGCAGGTAGCGACCGCTCCCCGCCGCCCCCGCCTCAACCGTCGAGCCCGGCGTCCAGTCGGACACGAGCGCCAGCCCGTAGAGGTGATCGCCGGACGTGAGGACCCGCCACACCTCGCGGGGCGAGGCGGTGGTGGCGAGGCGGAACATATGGGTGGTCAGAGGCCCATGGCGCTCAGGCCACCACGCTCACGCCCCGGCTGTGGACAACGTCGACCACGGCCCAAAATGTACCGAGATCGACAAGCTCGAACCAGAGGGAAATCTGCCCCACCTTGGCGGGCGCTCACCCTGGACACCGGCCTCGCTCCCGCCAGGACGGCCGCCTTCACCCCCACCGACCGCGTTCAGAACTGCCGTGACGGCTTCGTGCGGGATGTCACATCGGCGATCGACCGGAGCCCAATGACACCAGGCAATCCGCGCTTACGTGGAGAGAACGCGCATGCGCTATGGCAGTCTTCTGGTGGGCGGACTCGGGGCTAGCCTGGCGGACGGACTGCTTGACGCTATCGATGGTATTCGTAGGGAACTCCTATGCCAGGCTCAGTGGAGACCGCCGCCAACCGATGCTCGACAATCGTTCAGTGGAGACCGTTGATCACACGGGTGCTCGAATAGTCCGGGAGGCCAACCCCAATCGGTACGGTCGCCGATGACCCGAAGTGCGTTGTTTACCGCTAGAGTTTGACTCATGAGCGCGAACCGGAAGCTGGGAAGTGCCTCGCGTCTCACCATTTTGGCATCCGCCGGCGTTGTGTTCGGTGCCCTTTTCGCTGCTGGTCGCCTCTATTACCCGGGTTTTATCAGCTCCGCTGGTATCTTTATCCTCGGCCTAGTCGCCTCTCCCTTTGTTCAATGGCTCGCGCGCCTGCTCGTAGGTAGTCATGCGTCCATTAAGCGTCCTGCTCCGAGACTAAGCGCAGTACTAGTTCTTACAGCGCTGAGCTCATTTCTTCTTGCGAATAACGAACTCGATGTTGTGGAACCACGGTTTATCTACAAGAGTGTAACAAGCCTTCCCCATTCGAAGGATATCAATACCTGGTTTACGAAGCTCATTAGCTGCAGAGGCAACTGGTACGCTTTCGGATACAGAACGGCTAGTGATACTAGCGCTTATAGCGACGCAGTTGTGTGGCTCTCCGAGTCCTCTGCGGGACTAAAGTGGAAAGAGCCAGATCCAGACATTGACAACCGGGGAGGTGCCCCACATCCAACGGATGCCACCAAGACTTCGCGCCGGGCATTCGCCGGAGCCGAATGCGTTAATGACCGCACGGTCGCATTTGGCTCGGACTCTTCGACCGGCAGTTCGCCGCAGGATCTAGATGGAGCGATATGGGTTGAGGACAATAGTCGCTGGGTGCTACTCCAGACTAGCAGCGAAATGCGTGGGGCGGGGTCCGAAGGTGTAGTGGGCCTTCATGCGTCCCAGGCGCCTAAGTGGAATCGCACAAGTAGCCCACCAACAGTGAGTTTCCCTGATGGTGGCTCCCACTGGAAGGCAATCTTGTCACTTGGCCCCGGCGAAGGAGCGCATTGTTTGTCCTCACCCGACCTTCAAGACTGGCGGATGGAAGGCGAAACAATCATGAACGGCTGGACGGTCGAGCAAACAGCCTATGCGAATGGCACATACGTCGCCTTGGCGGAGGATTCCGATTCGCAGACTCCCTACACGCTGTTCACGTCGACAGATTGTACGACCTGGAGCGAGGCACCCCTCCCTGCGTCTGTCGGGTCTGGGACGCAATTGACGTCGGTGTCGTATGTCGAAAACAGATGGATTGTAACTGGAGGGACACAAGAAGACGGCGAGCTGCGTCACCCGATCCTAATGATGGGACGGGATCCAGAGCATCTGTCGGATGTCCCGCTTGACGGGCTTAAGTCGGTGAAGGCCCACAGATATTTATACTCAATGGCTGAGAATCGGAGGGAGGTGCTAGCTCTTGGCTATGATTTGGAACGGGGACCTTCACAGCAGGAGGATGTCGCCTACCCAGTGATATTTGAGCGGGCAAAGGCGATACGCATTCCCTTCCGAGATAGTCCTTTCTACAACCCCTCGTACTCGAATGTCGACCTGCCGCCCGCCCCACCCGATACCCTGTAACATCATCCCAACGTTCAGCGCCGAACGGAATCGATGGCCTAGAGTTAGCCTCTGTAGCCGCTTGAAACCTGTCGGTTGTTGTTGGTAAGGCGCGTTATCCAGCGCATGTGGACACCGACGACTCTGTGGGGATGCGGGAGAGTGACCCTCCTCGGCGTGGCGTCCGCTATTTGCGGCTGGGAGCCGCACTCTGGCATGGATCAACGCTAAGGGAGACCGGCCGCGGGGTAGCGGTGACACGCTCTCTTGCTTTCGACTACCCCGCGACGGTGCCCCCTGCTGGCGTCTTCGATAGCTCGGCGCAACGGCGCACAGAAGACCGCGGACGCAGGCCGAGTCGGCCTGGCCTAGAGCTGCTGCGCCAGCCCCACCACGTGGCCCTGGGGGTCGGCGATCAGGGCAAAGGCAACCCCGGGGACGCTCACCTTGTCCTGCACGATGCGGCCGCCGACCCGGGTGGCGTCGGCCAGGGAGGCGTCGATGTCCTGCACGCCCACGAAGAACCTGATCATCTCGGCGCCGCCCTGCAGGGGGCTGATGGCGGTGTAGAGGGCGTCGGGGACGCCGGTGTCGACGAACGTGTAGCCGGGGACCGCGCCTTCATGAGGGTAGATCCAGCCGAAGAGCGACCCGAAGAAGGCACGGGTGGCGTCAGGGTCGGCGGAACGGATCTCGGCGTCGATCGGGCTGGACATTGTTCGCTCCTCGGTTCGAAGTGGCGGGTTGCCCAGACGACGAACGGGTGCGACCGGATCGACAGCGGCGGCCGAATTTCTCCAGCCGGTGGGACTACCCCCCCGGCCGACTACCCCCGGGGGCCCCGACGACGACCGGCTCGTAGTGGTGGCCGGCCAGCCAGGGCGGGGCGACGGCCTGGTAGAACTCGACGGGCACGGTGCCCGAGTCCCACGTGTTGTAGCTCCAGTCCCACTGCTTCAGCAGGTGGCGCTGGTCGAGCAGGGCCCGACCGTTGTTGATGTCGACCAGCTCGGCGATGAGCTCGGGCTCGCACGGCGGCCGCTTCAGGTTGGCGTGGGCCGCGAACTCCTCCGGGAAGTGCTTGACGATGCTGCCGATCACGATCTGCTGCTGCGTGGCCAGGTAGCACCGCGACCGGTCGGCCACCGTGGTCAGCCGGTGCTTCACCACGTCGAAGTCGTGGGGCCGGGCCTCGGTGGACGCCAACCGGGCCAGCGAGTTCGACAGGGTGATCCCGTCGAGCTTGCACGGGGAGCACTGCCCGCACGACTCCACCGCCAGGAAGCGGGCGACGCCGGCGGCGACCGACGTCATGTCGGTCTCGTCGTCGAACACGATGAAGCCGGCCGACCCCATGCCGCTGCCGATGGCGGCCAGGCTCTCGTAGGTCACCGGTGTGTCGAGGCCGTCGGCGGTGATGACCCCGTTGGCCACGCCCGCCAGAACGGCCTTGATGGTGCGCCCGGGGCGGGGCCCGCCGCCGATGAGCTCGATGACCTCGCGCAGGGGCGTGCCCATCTGCACCTCGCCCACGCCGTGGCGCTGGGTGCGGCCGGTGATCGTGCAGACGATGGTGCCGGGCGACTCGGCCGTGCCCATGGTGCGGAACCAGTCCGGTCCCCGACCGACGATGCGGGCCACGTTGGCCAGTGTCTCGGTGTTGTTGACCAGGGCCGGCTCGCTGGGGGCGTCGTCGGGAAGGGGGCCCCGGCGCAGGCCCCGGCGGAAGGTGGGGACGATGCGGGGGAAGGGCCAGCGGCCGTCGATCGTCTCCAGCAGCGCGCTCTCCTCGCCGTAGAGGTACTCGTCGGGGCCCTCGAAGACGACGACTTCGACGCCCTCGTTCCAGCCCGCCTCCTCCACGTCGTCGATGGCCTCCCGCATCCGGTCGATCTCACCTTCGAACGCCTGCTTGGTGGCGATCACCACCAGGTCGGCGCCCACCGCCCGGGCCGCGACCAGGGCCCCTTCGATGACGACGTACGGGTTGCGGCGCAGGATGGTGCGGTCCTTGAACGTGCCCGGCTCGCCCTCGGCGGCGTTGACGATGACCGTGGAGGGCGCCGACGGGGAGTGGTTCGCCGCCACCGTCTCCCACTTGCGACCGGTGGGGAAGCCGGCACCGCCCCGGCCCCGCAGGCCGGACGCCTTCACCCGCTCGATGATCGCCTGTGGGGTCATTCCCTTGGCCGCATCGATCCCGGTGCCGCCTCCCCGGGTGAGGTACTCCTGCAGGGACATGATCGGCGACGGGTACAGCACCCGGTGGACGAGCGTCATGGCGGCGAGTCTACCCCCGGTTGTGAATGTGTTCACAATCACGAAGGGCAGGATCTGGGCGACTACGCTGGACCTCCATGGAGATCGGACCCCTCACCACCCGCGCCGTCCTGACCATCGACGAGGACGACAGCCTCCGGGATGCCGCCGTCAGCATGGTGGAACGGGGGGTCGGGTCGGCGGTGGTGGTGGCGGGCGGCAAGCCCGTCGGCATCGTCACCGACCGCGACGTCATGCGGGCCTACGCCCAGGGCGCCGACGGTGCGGGGCGCAACGTCGCCCAGTACCTGTCGCGGCGGCTGCTCACCGCGCCGGCCACGATGTCGGTCCGGGAAGCAGCCCAGATCATGCGCGACCGGGGATTCCGCCATCTGGTCGTGGTCGACGACGCCGGCGCCCTCGTCGGCGTCTTCTCCATGCGGGACCTGGTGGTCGGTCTCCTCCAGGAGATCCAGGCCAGCGCCACCGCACCCGCTTAACCGGAGCCGGCCAGCAACTTCCCCGCGGTCACGCTGTCGGTGACCAGGATGTCGGGGGTGAGGCCGATGTCGGTGCCATGGCGGAGGATCTCGCTGATCGCCTCCAGCTTCGACGCCCCTCCCGCCACCAGGCACCGCCGGTGGGCGGAGTTGAGCTTGGCCAAGGTGGCAGCCACGCTCAGGTCGTTGAGGCGGTCGACGATGGTCTGCGCCTCCTGACGGACGTCGTCGGGCAGGTCGGCCTCCGCCCGCAGCCAGAATCGGTCGCAGACGTCGACGACGGCGGTCGGGTCAGCGGGGAGGACGACGTCGCGGAGGTGCTGGATCTCCTCGACGGCGGCCGTCTGCGGTCCCCACTCCCGCATCATGTAGTGACCCCGGTCGTTGACGACCCCGCAGCCGAACAGGGACAGGGTCACCGAGCCCTCGTCCCGCGCCGAGCAGCCCTTCCAGTCGTCGCCCTGGAGATGGGGTGAGACCTTGGCGATGACCTGGGCCTTCTCGGCCACGTCGCCCACCAGGTAGAGCCGGGGCAGCCAGGCCAGGTGCACCCGTGACCACGGCACCTCGAAGATGTCGGCCAGCTCCAGCGCGTTCTGGTCGGCATCGACGTACTCCCGGGCCCGCTCGTGGAGTGAATGGGTGCGCACCCACATCGCGCCCACGACGGAAAAGATCTCCAGGCGGCCGAGTCTCGGAGCGTGCTCCTCCACCTGCTCCCGCAGGGTACGGATGGTGAAATGGACTCCCCTTCCTGCGCCCACGGCCACGCTGTCGTGCTCGCCGTTGACGAACTGGTAGAGGAACTCGCCCGCGGCCCGGCCGAGCTGGTGGTGGATCTCGTCGCTGGCCCGGTCGGCGGCGGCGAGGTCGGCGGAGGTGTCGCTGTCGAGGACCTCCCCCGCCAGGATGTCGTCGTCGACCTTCACCACGACGGCCCTGCTCAACCGAAACCGGCGGGCCAGGCGCTCGCCGAGCTCGACGTCGAGCCGGGGGGCGGAGCCGTAAAGGTCCTGGACCTCGACTCGGACCAGGTTCCGCTTCCGGGCCTCCCTGATCCCCACCCCCACCTCCCGGCGGGGAACTCCCAGGGCGGCGGCGATCTCCGTCTTGTCCAGATCGTGCTCGTAGTGCAGGTGGGCCGCCTGCCGGCGCTGCTGATCGTTCATGCGACCTCCGCCCGTCACTTTGCCCCACGCCGGCCGGCAAACCGTAGCTGGGACGTGGCCGCGTGCCCGGCCCGTCGAAGCAATTGCCACTCCCTCGGGGGCAGGATTACGGGGGGATTGACGGCATTTTGGCACCGGAGTAGATCGGTGCTGAGAGGAACCTGTGAACCCCACCGCACGAAGGAGCGTCCCCTTGCCATATTCAGCATGGGCGGCGGTCGGCGCGGCCGCCATTCTGAGCACACTGGCGGTCGGATGCGACGCCAAAGCCGACGACGCCACCGTGACCTGCCCGGCTCCGACGACCTCAGTCTTCGAAGCGGCCGACGTCTCGTCGTCCGACACCGCGCCCAAGCACCGCCAGGCGATCGACACCGCCTTCGACCGGGCCTTGACAATGGCCGCCCGGTGTCCCGACGTCGAGGCCCACCTGGTCGTGTTCGCCTCCGGTCCCGGTGACAGCCGGGTCGTCTACGACGGCCGTCCTCAGGGCTCCGGCCCCAACGACCGGGCCCGGGCCCACAACCTCAAGGTGGCGGTGCTGCCCCGGGTGCGCAGCCAGGTCCAACAGGCGGTGGCCGAGGCCGCGTCCGCTCTCGGCCCGGGGTCCGATCCCCTCGCCGGCTTCGACCTGCTCGGCGATTACGCCCGCACCCACCCTGATCGCAAGCTGGTGGCCACCGTACGCAGCGACGGCGTGTCGACCAGCACCCGCCTCGCCCTCGACCACCCGCTCACGGCCGACGACCGGGCCCTGGCCACCACCGTGGCTGCCCCCGTGGTGGCGGTGGTGAGCCTGACCATGCCGGGCGTGGGCGCCACCGCACCGCCCCCGCCGCCGGCCGACTACGTGGCCGACCTGCGCACCTTCTGGACGACCGTCTGCCAGCGGGTGGCGCCCCAGTGCGTGGTGACCTCGGAGGTGACCAAGTGACGCAGCACGACCGCAGCCAGGAGGACGAGATCGACCTGGGCGACCTGGTCGAGGAGATCGCCGGGGCGGGGGTGACGCCGGTGGACGAGCAGCCCGAACCCAAGGTGGTGCCCGCGGTCGACTTCTACGTCTACCGGGCCCAGCGGGCGGTCATGCGGGCCATCCGGCTGCAGAGCCGGTCCGACGGCCTGGGCGATGCGACGGACGCCCGGGCCGCCGAGGCCCGCCTCGACGCCGCCGCCGGGCTGGCCCAGGAGCGGGTCCGGCACGGCAACGTCCAGATCCAGACCCTCGACCGCCTCCTCGACAAGGCCTACACCGTGCTCGGCTCGTGGCAGGGCCGGGCCTGGTGGGACACCCGGCGCAAGCTGGCCTTCTGGGCCATCGTGCTGGTGGCCGACACCGGCACCATCGCCGGCATCGCCTACTCGGTGGGCGATCCCCTCTTCCTCGCCGTCCCCTTCGGCCTGGGGGCGGGGGCGTCGGCCATCACCCTGGGCCTGCTGGCGGCCGACCACCGCAAGCACAAGGAACGGGCCCGGCGGGCCGACCACCAGCCGCCGGATTGCGACGAGTTCGCCGGCTTCTTCGTGGCCGACATCCACGGGTCGCGGGTGCAGGTGGTGTTCGGGGCGGCGATGCTCGTCCTCCTGGCGGGGGTGCTGACCCTGCGCATCGGCGCCTCCGGCGACCCCGTGCTGGGCGTCGGTTTCGGGTTCGTGGCCGCGGCCTCGTTCCTGGCCAGCTGGGTGTCGAGCTGGTACCACACGTGCGAGATCCGGGACTATCTCGACACTCTCGAGCAGTGGCGGGACGCCGTCGCCGCCCGCCAGGACCCCGAGGTCCGCATCATCGGCGCCCGCGACGAGGCCCGGTCGAAGGCCGACACCCTCGTGCAGATGGGCGTCCTCACGGGCAAGGCCGGGGCCCAGGCGGCCAAGGCCCGCATCATCGCCGGCGGCCCGATGGAGAACCCCGCCGTCTACGGCCACGGCACCGCCCCGGCGGGGGACAGGTCCGCCGCCCCGCCCGCCGGGACCGTCGGCATCAGCTCGGGCAACGGCCACCGCCGGCCCGTCTCCAGCCGCAGCTGATGCGCTACCCGGTCACCACCCTGCCCCGGACCCGGACCATCACCCGGGGTGGGGCCCGGGCCGACCCCGGCCATCACCACCTCGACGCCCGCATCCGGTCCCGCCTCGGAGCGCCCGGTCGCTGCCCGGAGGGCGACGGCGAGTTCACCCACGTCCTGCTCTTCGACGACTCGGCGTCGGTCGTCGGCTACCAGGGCACCGACCCGGTGGGCCGGCGCTACCAGGAGACC
>JAXDMK010000014.1:0-27283 GCA_034666105.1 Actinomycetota bacterium
TGGAGCCGATCTGGAAGATGAACACGGCGTTGGGGTCGCCCCCGCCGTCGAGGGTGACGGTGCCGGTCAGGCCGAGCGACGAGCCGGACTTGTAGACGCCCGGGGCCAGGGTCATGCCCCCGATGTCACCGGGGCTGACGGTGGCGCCCGGCCGGGCCGCGGCGTCGACGTAGGCGGCGGTCAGATCGGCCTGGGCCAGGGCCGCGGCGGCATCGGCGGCGTGGACGGAGCCGACGACGCTGAGCGAGCCCAGCCCGGTGATGGCGGTGCCCGGGCTCAGGCCGATGTCACCGTTGACGGTGCTCGGCCCGGTGTTGGTGATGGTGGCCGCGGCCATGACCGCGAACGGCGCCGCGCTGCCCATGGCGACGGGGGCGAGGGGAGCGGCCAGGGCCGTACCTGCCAGGGTCGAGCAGATGAGCACCAGCGCAAACCCCAACGATCCAACTCGTGCACAAACCTTTCGAATTCCAAAATCAGTTCGTCCATTTTCCATGGCCCCCATTGAGCGCCCGAGAAAACAACGGACTCGCAGGCTTCTGCCAACGAACTATCAAGTCCAGAGACTCGATCGCAGGGGCGTTGAACGACGTCCTACGACAATAGGACGACGAAGCCGATCGCGTTACACAACATTGGAACACCATTTGCTCTCGGAGCCCGCATCGCGGGTGAACGATCTGCTTTTGTGGCTGCTCGACCGTGGTCGCCCTCGTTCACGGGTCCGACATGGGGATGAAACCGATCTGTGACAGATGCAGGTCAGACTTCCGGGCGTGGACGGCGTCCCCCTCGGACCGTCATCCCGCGACCGGTGGCTCGTCTCGCCCGCCACCGTGGACACCGTCCGGGAGCGACGGCTGCCAGTCCCGGTCACCGTCTCCGTCGGCGATCATGAGCTGATCCTCGACTTGGGCCGCGCCGCCCTCATCGTCGTCGACATGCAGAACGACTTCTGCACGCCGGGGGGATGGCTCGACCACATCGGGGTCGACGTCGGCCCCACCCGGGGTCCGATCGATGCCATCAACGGGCTGACGCACGCGCTCCGCACCCTCGGTGTGCCCGTCGTCTGGCTCAACTGGGGCTGCCGTCCCGATCGGGCCAACCTCAGCCCCGCCACGCTCCACGTCTACAACGGCGACGGTCGGGGCCGCGGCATCGGTGACCCGCTGCCGGGGTCGGGCGGGGCCGTCCTCACCGAGGGCAGTTGGGCGGCCGCCATCGTCGATGACCTTGACGTGGACCCCGCCGACATCCGTGTCTCGAAGCACCGGATGAGCGGCTTCTGGGACACCCCTCTCGACAGCATCCTCCGCCACCTCGACGTGACCACGGCGCTCTTCGGCGGGGTCAACGCCGACCAGTGCGTGCTGGCCACCCTCATGGACGCCAACTTCCTGGGCTACGACTGCGTCCTCCTGGAGGACATCACCGCCACCACGTCGCCCCGGTTCTGCTGGGACGCGACCCTCTACAACGTCCGTCAGTGCTTCGGGTTCGTCACCACCGGGGCCGCCCTCATCGCCGCCGCGGCCGCCGGCTGACGACTCATCGGCGGACGATCACCGCCAGGAGCCCCCCGCCCCTCGGTCCTTGGTGCTCGGCCCCGCCAGACACCTGCATCAGGGGATCGCCGGTGATGGACGCGACCGTGGCGTGGATCACCGCCTTGCCGATGAGCCACCCGTAGGGCGCCAGGTAGTCGGAGCCGAGCACGTGGCGGCGGCCCCGGCACTCGCCGGCCAGGTCGACGGCCGACTTCACGAAGGCGTGAGCGACCGGGTTGTCGGGCCCGGAGAGGTCGGCACTGTCGGCCAGACCCGCCGAGCGGAGCGCGGCCCGCACGCCACCCGCGTCGATCCCGTCCGCCAGCACCGCGTGGCCGGCCCGGAAGGGGCTGGTCGAGGTGGGCGAGTTGCCGATGACGAGCACGGCCGCACCCGCCATCTCGTTGCCGGACGACACCGAGGCCACGTCGGACTGCAACGTCCAGTTGGTCGCCAGGTCGGCGTCGGTGAGCCGGGACCGGTCGACCTCCCCCACGGCGCAGGCCGCGCCCAGCGCCCCCGCGGCCCGGGACAGGGCCCCGGCCCGGTTCGGGTCGGGTACGCCCACCATCGGCCACGGCCCCTTGACCTGGACGCTGTGAACGTCGGTCGCCGAGTCGATGCCCGCCGACGCCATCGCCCCCCGCACCGCGTCGGCCACCGCATCGACCATCACCAGGGTCCCGACGTCGACTGCCGGCAGGGGCGGGGTGACGGCGACGCCGACGGCCATGCCGCCGCCCCGGGGATCGCCGGCGGCGACCCACTCCACCGCCGGATCGTCGATGAAGAGCCCGGCGTAGGGGGAGACCAGCCCGCAGCAGCCGCCGATCATGAGGAAGGGGATGGCCGGGTCGTGTCCCGTCAGCCGCCGCCACAGGTCGCCCAGGGCGAGGGCGGCGTAGCCCCGCCCCCCGCCGTCGCCTTCGGTCATGCACATGACCGCGGTCACCGTTCCGATGTCGAGGCCGGCGGCGGACAGGGCCTTCTCCACCGAGGCGGTGTCGCCAGCACCGTCGGTGGGGACGGCCAGGAGGCGGTTGGCCCGCATCATGCTCCCGCCCCCGCCCCCGCAACGACGAGGCCCGCCCGGACCCGGGCCGCCACCCCGTCCACCCCTCGCAACACGTCGACGGCATTGGTCGCTTCGAGCAGGTCGAAGGTGGCCGGCGAGCCGACCTCGATCGCGGCGGCCACCCCCGTGGCCGCCTGGTAGGCGAGGTCGGAGATCCCGGCGACGACGGCGGCGGCGTAGGGCTCGCCCAGGACGCCGCCGACCAGCGCCGCCTGGCGGGCGATCTCGAACATGCGGCCGGTGCCCAACGGGTTGAACAGGTCGTGCAGGTTGTCGGTGCCGAACGCGACGGCGACGCCTGCGTCCACCAGCCGGCGGAGGGGCGCCACCGGGCTCCCATAGGCGACGGCCGACGGGGCGATGGTGACCCGCGCCCGGGGGAGGGCGGCGATCTCCCCGATCCACCGGTCCTGAGCGGCGGCGTCGAGGGTGGCCAGCGACAGGCAGTGGACGAGGGTGAGGTCGAGGTCGCCGGCCTCGTCGAGCACGACCGGCAGGAAGAAGAGGTCGGGCGCGGCGCCCTCGTCGGTATGGACCTCGAGAGGGAGGTCGGCCTCCCGGGCGATGGCGGCGGCAGTGCGCATGTGGGCGACGACATCGGCGTCGATGTCGGTGTGGGCCCCGATGGCGTCGGCATCGGCAGCCGCCTCCCGCAGCAGGTCAGCCACGTGGGGTGTCATCCCGTCCTGGGGGAAGGCGACCACCCGCAGGTCGATCCACGGCCGGAGCGCCTCCCGCAGGTCGACCGCGGCCCGGAAGGACAGGAGGCCCCAGATCTCGTCCACGTCGACGTCGACCCGGGCGCAGCCGGTGCCCGAGGCCGCCACCCGCCGGGCCACCGCCCGCATCCGTTCCCGGAGCGCGGTGTCGTCGTCCCGGGCCCGCTCCTTCACCGCCCGCATGGCGGCGATGGCCTCCATGACGCTGCCGCATGGCGGGGCGTCGCTGGCCGCCGTCCCCGCCTTGTCGAGGTGGAGGTGGGCGTCGGTGACGGGACGGACGCAAAGCCGCCCGTGGCCGGCGACGATCTCGGTGCCGGGCCCGGCGGCCACCGCGCCAAGCGTGCCGATCGCCCGCACCATGCCCCCGCCGATGGCCACGTCCACCGTGCGGCCGTCGAGGGTGGACACCCCGGACAGCACCAACGACACGTCGTTGGTCGACGTGAGCGGCGGCGATGCGCTCAGGCCGACGTCCATCGGCGGAACGTACACAGCCGATCGGTCGCCGTGGTTTCCGTTGCGTGAACGCTTCGTGGGCCCGCAGCAACCCGGAAGGCGCCGGCAATCGAGCCGTAATGCCGGGGATACCGGTTGTATACGACGGCCGATTAGGGTCCACGGAACATCGAATCCCCAGTTCAGGACGACCCCTTGCTCCCCGCCGTCTACTTGACCGACGCCGATAGCGCGACGCTTCCTCCCGTCCGACCAGACTGAGGCGGTGGGACGCGTCCCGGTTTCCGTCAGCGTCCTGGTGGACACCGTCGGCGCCTTCATCGTGGGGCCGGCGGTGCTGGCCGTCGGAGCGGCGGACGGCGCGTTGGCCGGACTCACGTTCGCGGTCAAGGACCTGTTCGACGTCGAGGGCCAGCCCACGGGGGCGGGGAACCCGGACTGGCTGGCCGACTTCGGGTCCGCCGCGTCGGCGACAGCGCCCGCCGTGCAGCGGCTGATCGACGCGGGGGCGACGCTCGTCGGCAAGACGCACACCGACGAGCTGGCCTACTCCATCGCCGGGACCAACGGGCACTACGGGACGCCGGTCAACGTCAACGCCCCCGGCCGCATCCCGGGGGGGTCGTCGAGCGGCTCGGCGGCGGCGGTGGCCGCGGGCCTGGTGGACGCCGCCCTCGGCACCGACACCGGCGGGTCGGTCCGGGTCCCGGCCTCCTACTGCGGGATCTTCGGCCTGCGTCCCTCGTGGGGGCGGGTGCCCGCGGCGGGGGTGATCCCCTTGTCGCCGAGCTTCGACACCGTGGGAGTGTTCGCCCGCCACCCGAGGCTGTTGCGGGACATGGCCACGGCGCTCTTCGGCGGCGACGTGCGCACCTCGGCGCCGGTGGAGGCTCTGGTCGTCGCCCCCGACGTGTGGACCCTCGCCGACGCCGATGCGTCCTCCGCCCTGCGGCGAGCCCTCGACGGATTCGACCTGCCGTTGGTGGAGGAGGACCTGCTCGACGCAGACGACAGCTTCGACCAGTGGATGGCGGCCTTCCGGACAATGCAGAGCTACGAGGCGTGGGGCTCGCACGGGGCGTGGATCACCTCCCGGCGGCCGACCTTCGCTCCCGACGTCGCCGAGCGCTTCGAGGCCGCGTCCCGGGTGACCCCGGCCGAGGTCGACGCCGCCCGGGTGGTGCGCCGGCGGGCGGCGGAACGGCTGCGGTCGCTCCTCGGCGACCGCCGGGTGCTCGCCATCCCCAGCACGTGCGGGCCGGCGCCGACGGCGGCGGGGGCCGGCGCCGTCCGGGCCCGGACGCTGCGCCTGACCTGCATCGCCGGCCACGCGGGGGCCCCGGTGGTGTCGGTGCCGCTGGCGGCGGTGGACGGCCTGCCCCTCGGCCTGTCCCTGGTGGGGACGCCGGGCCAGGACGAGCAGGTCCTCGACCTCGCCGTCGCCCTGGCGGAGGCCGTCCACCCATGACCGCTGTCGCCCCCTCCGGCGTCCGGGGGCGGTCGAGGCCCGCTGGGGCCCCGCATCGCTGTGCTACCCGCCCGGCGAGCTGGTCGAGGACGGTCCGGTGACCGCCATCCCGGCCCGGGAGAAGTTGCCGGTAAGCGTCACCGACGCGGTGCGGCGGGCCATCGTCACTGGGCGCTACCGCCCCGGGGCCCGCCTGACCGAGGACCGGCTGGCCGTCGAGTACGGGGTCTCCCGGGTGCCGGTGCGGGAGGCGTTGCGCTCGTTGGAGGCGGAGGGCTTCGTCCGCATCGCGCCCTATCTGGGGACGTACGTGGCCGAGCTGTCCGACGTGGAGGCCGAGGACCTGCTCGAGGTGCGGGCCGCCATCGAGGTCCTCGCCGCCCGGCGGGCGGCGGCCCGGCGCACGCCCGAGCAGCTGGCCGAGCTGCGGAGGATCCTCGCCATCGCCGGGCCCGCCCTGGACGGCGGCGACTACGACCGCCTGGTCGACCTCAACGGGCGCTTCCACCTCCTCGTCGCCCACGCCTCGGGCAACTCCAGCCTCCACCAGCTGGTGGGGCAGCTGCGGGCCAAGATCGAGTGGGTCTACGCCGCCGACGTCCGGGACCGGGCCCCAGCCTCATGGCTGGAGCACGCCCGCATCCTCACCGCCCTGGAGGGGGCCGACGCCGAGGAGGCCGCCCGCCTCACCGAGTCCCACATCCACCACGCCCGCGACGCCTATGCCCGGAGGCACGCCCCTTAGACGACGGCGACGGCCTGGATCTCGACCAGCCACTCGGGCTGGGCCAGGGCGGTCACTGCCACTGCGGTGCTGGTGGGAGGGTCCGCGGCGAACGTGCGGGCCCGCACCGCGTTGACCTCGTCCAGGCGGTCGATGTCGGTCACGTAGGTGATGGTCTGGACCACGTCGGCCAGCGAGGCGCCGTTGGCCTCCAGGATGCGGGCGATGTTCCGCCACACCTGCTCCGTCTGGCCGGCCATGTCGGTCCCGCCCACCAGGTTGCCGTCGGCGTCGATCGGCACCTGGCCGGCCACGTACACGAGGGCTCGCTCACCCATCTCCACCCGCACCGCCTGCGAGTAGGCGGCCCGGGGCGGCGAGACGGTGTCGGGGTTGGTGCACATCTTGATCATCGGCCCAGTCTGGCGCTCCCGACCCCTTAAGGGCCGCGTCAGGAAGTGGTCGCAGAGCCGTGATGGTGGTGTCGTCAGGAGGACACCTGGCCGCAGTTGTATACGACCGTGGAACCGGGACAGGTCTCGTTCGAGTCGTTGACGAAGGTGTACCCGGACGGCACCCACGCCCTCACGCCCATCGACCTGCAGGCGAAGGCGGGCGAGCTGGTCGCCATCGTCGGCCCGTCGGGGTGCGGAAAGTCCACCCTCCTGCGCATCGCGTCGGGGCTGGAGCCGGCCACGTCGGGCGTGGCTCGGTGCGAGGGCACCGTCGGCTTCGTCTTCCAGGACGCCACCCTGCTCCCGTGGCGGTCGGTGGCCCGCAACGTCGAGCTGGGCGCGGAGCTGCTCGGGGTCAGCCCGGGGGAGCGCAAGGCCCGGGTGGCGGAGGCCATCGACCTCGTCGGCCTGGGCGGCTTCGAGCACCACCCGCCCGCCGCCCTCTCCGGCGGGATGCGGATGCGGGTGTCTTTGGCCCGGGCGCTGGTGCTGCGGCCGACCGTCTTCCTGTTCGACGAGCCCTTCGGCGCCCTCGACGAGATCACCCAGGAGCGGCTCAACGAGGAGCTGCTGCGCATCTTCCAACGGCGGCCGTTCGCGGGGCTGTTCGTCACCCACAACGTGTCGGAGGCGGTCTTCCTGGCCACCCGCGTCGTCGTCATGTCATCCCGGCCGGGGCGGATCACGTACGACGTCGACGTCCCGTTCCCCTTCCCCCGCGACCCCGAGCTGCGCTACTCGCCCGCCTTCGCCAGCCTGGCCGGGGACATCAGCCGGGCCTTGCGGGCCGATGGCGCCCTCGTCCCCGGCGGTGTCTGACGTGACCCTCGTGGACGTGCCGGTGACCGCCGAGTCCGCCGTCACCCCCGCGGTCCCGCCCCCGCCCGCGCCTGGTTCTCCGCCCGGCGCCTCGCGGACGATCGGTGCCCGGCTGCGCCGGATCGGGCCGCCGGCGGCGTTGGCGCTCGTCGTCCTCGCCCTGTGGACCTTCGCCAGCGATCACCTGCTCCACGCCGACAAGCGCTTCCTCCTCCCGTCCCCCCTCGACGTCCTGCGCATCGGGCTGCTCGACGGCCGCAACCGGGCCGAGGTGCTCCACGGGGTGTGGTCGACGGGCAAGGTCGCCCTCGTCGGGATCGGGGTGTCGATGGTGCTCGGCGTGGCTCTGGCCGTCGCCATGAGCCAGGCCCGGTGGATCGAGGACTCCGTCTACCCGTACGCGGTCGTCCTGCAGACCATCCCCATCCTGGCCGTGGTTCCCCTGGTTGGGTACTGGTTCGGCTTCGAGTTCCGCAGCCGGGTGCTGGTGTGCGTGATGATCGGCATCTTCCCGATCATCACCAACACCTTGTTCGGGCTGAAATCGGTCGACCCGTCGCTGCACGACCTGTTCACCCTGCACCATGCCGGCCGCCTGACCCGTCTGCGCAAGCTCCAGCTGCCGGCGGCTCTGCCGGCCATGTTCGAGGGCTTCCGCATCTCCGCCGGCCTGAGCGTGATCGGATCGATCGTGGCCGACTTCTTCTTCCGCCAGGGTGATCCCGGCGTGGGCCGGCTGATCGACGTCTACCGCCAGCGGCTGGCCACCGAGCAACTCATGACCGCGGTGCTGCTCTCGTCACTGCTGGGACTGGTCGTGTTCTGGACCTTCGGCTGGGTCGCCAGCCGGGCCCTCCGCAGCCGCCGGCCCCGAGGTTCCGCGGTGAAGACATCTCCATGAAAGGAAGGGTATGAGAGGTCGTTGGTTGGTCGCGTTCTCGCTGGTGGGAGCCCTGGGCCTGTCTGCCTGCGGGAGTTCGGACGACACGCCGAGCGTCACCGCCACCACCGTGGCGGGGACGACGTCGGCCACGTCGCTCAAGGGGATCTGCCCCGACAACATCGTCATCCAGACCGACTGGTTCGGCACCTCGGAGCGGGCCGCGGCCTACGCCCTGGTCGGCCCGAACGGCAAGGTCGACGCGACCAAGGGCAGTTACCGCGGGCCGTTGGCCGACACCGGAGTCGACGTCGAGGTGCGGCTGGGCGGGCCGTACATCGGGTTCAACCCCGTCCCCCTCCAGATGTACACCGACGACTCCATCTTCATGGGGCTGGTGGCGACGGACGAGGCGGTGGGCGCCTACGACAAGTTCCCGACGGTGGCCGTGGTCACGCCCCTCGACATCAATCCCCAGGGCATCATGTGGGACCCCGCCACCTACACCATCAACTCGTGGGCCGACATCGCCCCCACCGACGCCAAGATCGTGTACCTCGAGGGCCTGCCCTACATGGACTACCTCGTCGCCAAGGGCCTGGTGAAGAAGGACCAGCTGGACGCCTCCTTCGACGGCACGCCCTCTCGCTTCGTGGCTGCCGGGGGCAAGCTCATGCAACAGGTCTACGTCAGCAACGAGCCCTACCGCTGGGCCCACGACGTGGAGGGATGGAAGAAACCGGTCAAGACGCTGCTGGCGAACGACGCCGGCTACGAGATCTATCCCCAGGGCTACGCGGTGAAGCGGGACGTGATCACCTCGAGGGCGGAGTGCCTCAAGAAGCTCACGCCCATGATCCAGCAGGCGGAGGTGGACTACGCCACGACGCCGGGACCGATCAACGAGGCCCTCGTCGGCATCGCCACCGCCATCAACCAGGGCCCGCCCATCACCGCCGCCGGCAATGCCGACGGGATCAAGACCATGCTCGACCTGAAGCTGGTGTCCAACGGCGCCGACACCACCCTGGGCAACTTCGATCTCGACCGGGTCGCCCGGACGATCGAGGTGTTGCGCCCCATCTTCGCCACGAGGAACCAGGCGGTGCCGGCCTCGCTGAAGGCGTCCGACATCGTCACCAACGAGTTCATCGACCCGTCGATCCACCTGTGACCGGCCGACCGTGACCGGTGAGGGGGCGCCCGTCGACCTGGTGGTCGCGGGCGCCACCCTGGTGGCGACGGTCGATGCGCACCGGCGGGAGCTGGCGGACGGGTGGGTCGCCATCGACGGCGGGCGGATCGCCGGGGTCGGCGGCGGGCCGGGGCCGGGGTCGCCGCCGCCGCCCGCCCGCCGGCGGGTGGACGCGTCCGGCTGCCTGGTCACCCCCGGCCTGGTCAACACCCATCACCACATGTGGCAGAACCTGACCCGGTCGTACCGGCCCATGACGTCGGAGGGATTCCTTGGGTGGCTGGGGGCGCTCTACCCCCTGTGGGCGCGGCTGGACGAGGAGGCCATCGAGGTCTCCACGTGGGTGGCCCTCGCCGAGCTGGCCGCCGGCGGGTGCACGACCACGAGCGACCACCTGTACCTCCAGGCCGCGGGCGCGGGCAGCTTCTTCGACGCGCAGGTGGCCGCGGCCCGGGAGGTGGGGCTGCGCTTCACCGCCTGCCGGGGGTCGGTCGACCGGTCGCAACGGCACGGGGCCCTGCCGCCCGACTCCGTGGCCCAGGATCTCGACACCATCCTCGCCGACTGCGAGCGGGCGGTGGCCTCCGTCCACGACCCGGGGCCGCTGTCCTACCTACGGGTGGCGCTGGCGCCCCACTCCCTGCACGCGGCGTCGGACGAGCTCATGCGGGGGACGGCCGCGCTGGCCGAGCGCCTGGACGTCCGCCTCCACACCCATCTGGCCGCCGACCGGGCCGACGACGAGGCCGCCCGCGCCGGACACGGGCTGTCCCCGGTGGAGTGGTTCGAGGCGATGGGCTGGATGTCGTCGCGGGCGTGGGTGGCGCACTGCATCTTCCCGTCGCCGGCCGAGATCGGCCGCCTGGGCGCGGCCGGGGTGGGGGTGGCCCACTGCGCCACCGCCTGCCTGCTCATGGGCGTGGGGATCACGCCGGTGGTCGACCTGCGGGCGGCCGGCGTACCGGTCGGGCTGGGGGTGGACGGGTCGTCCAACTCCGACTCGGGCTCGGCGTGGATGGAGGCCCGCACCGCCCTGCTGGCCGGGCGCTTCCGGGGCGGGCCCGCGGCCATGACCGCCCGGGACGTGCTCGAGCTGGCCACGGTGGGCGGCGCCGCCTGCCTCGGGCGGGCAGGCGAGATCGGCGAGCTGACGGTGGGGGCGGCCGGCGACCTGGCCGTCTGGCCGCTCGACGACCTGGCCCACGCGGGGGCTGTCTCGGACCCGATCGAGGCGTGGCTGCGGTGCGGGCCGACCGCGCCGAGGCACGTCGTGGTCGGCGGGCGGGTGATCGTCGACGGCGGCGAGCTGTGCCTGCCCGGTCTGGAGGACCGGCTGGCCCGGCATCGCAAGATCGCCCGCCACCTGCAGGAGTGCTGATCGAGGCCGTCCGCAACGGGCGGGTGGCGGGCCACGACGGCCTGGTCGACGTGGTCATCGCCGGCGGCCGGATCGAGTCGATCGCGCCGGCCGGCGGCGCCGGGCCGGGGGCGTCCGGGCTCGACGCCGAGGGCCGGGCCGTCCTGCCCGGGCTGGTCGACGCCCACGTCCACCTCGACAAGGCCTACCAACTCGACGCGTTGGTGGACTCGGGCGCGCCGCTCGGGACGCTCGACGAGGCGCTGGCCGCCACCGCGGCCGTTCGCCGGGGCCTGACCACCGCCGACCGGGTCGCGGGTGCCGAGCGGCTCTTGGCCCGGATGGTCCGCCACGGGACGGCCGCGGCCCGGGTCCATGTGGAGCTCGACCCGGGGACCGGGCTGGCGGCGGTGCGGTGGCACGTCGAGTTGGCCGCGACATGGGCCGACCGGATCGACCTCCAGCTGGTCGCGTTTCCCCAGCACGGCCTGTTCCACGACCCCGAGGTCCCCGTCCTCCTGGAGGAGGCGCTGATCGCCGGCTGCCACGTCGTCGGCGCCTGCCCCTACGCCGACGACGATGCCGCCCGCCACGTGGCCCACGTGGCCGAGGTCGCCGATCGCCACGGCCGCCTCCTCGACCTCCACATCGACTTCACTGCCGATCCCGGGGTGCACGACCTCGACCACGTGGTCGAGGAGGCGCGCAACCGGGGGTGGGCTTCGGGGCGGGTCACCCTTGGCCACGTCACCTCGCTGGCGGCGATGACGGCGGACGACATGGGCCGCCGGGCGACGGCGCTGGCGGCGGCGGGGATCGGCCTGGTTTCGCTCCCCGCGACCGACACCTACCTGACCGGCACCGTCGCCCCTTTCCGGGCCCTGATCGATGCCGGGGTGATGGTGGCCGTGGCGACCAACAACGTGGCCAACGCGTTCACCCCCTACGGCGACGGCTCCCTCCTCCAGGTGGCGTGGCTCGCCGGCCTGGTCGGGCGTTTCGGTCCCGGTGCCGGCCACCGGGCCCTGCTCGATACCGTCACCACCGCCCCCGCCCGCCTCCTCGGCCTGCCCCGCTACGGCCTCGCGCCCGGGGCCGACGCCAACCTGGTGGTGGTCGACGCCGACCGTCCCGAGCAGGCGGTGGTCGGCCCGGCCGAGGTGGTGGCCGCCTGCCACCAGGGCCGACTCACAGTCGGATCAGCAGGACCACTGCCACGGCGACCGCGATGACCACGACGGCCGCGCGCAGGGCGGACGCATCGAGGCGGCGGGCGACCTTGGCCCCGGTCCATCCCCCGAGCAGGCTGGCCGCCGACATCACCGCCACCGCCCCCCAGGCGACGGGTCCGAAGAGGGCGAACACGACCATCGCGACCGTGTTCACAATGAGGACGAGGATGCTGCGCAGGGCGTTGAGGCGGTGGATCCGGTCGGGCAGGAACAGGCCGAGCACCCCCAGCAGGAGGACGCTGACGCCGGCGCCGAAGTAGGCGCCGTACACCGCGCCCAGGAAGCTGCCCACGTGGAGCAGCACCGACCGGTGCTCGCCCGATCCCCCCTTGAGCTTCTGCACCCGCACCGCCAGCCGGGGCTGCACGGCCAGGAGGGCGGCCGCCAGCAGTAGGAGCCAGGGGACGACGGCCCGGAACAGCGCCTTGGGCGCGGTCAGCAGGATTGTGGCCCCGCAGATGGCACCGACGATGGTGGTCACCCCGAGCGCCAGCATCCGGGGCCGCTGCCCGTCGAGATCGGCCCGGTAGCCGATGGCGCTGCTCAGGTAACCGGGCCAGATGGCGACGGTGTTGGTCACGTTGGCCGACACCGCCGGGTACCCCACCGCCAGCAGGGCGGGGAACGAGATCAGCGACCCGCCGCCGCTCACCGCGTTGACCGCGCCGGCCAGGAAGCCGGCGACCACCAGCAGGGGGGCGCCGTTCACGGTCCGGGCGCGAAGTGGGCCTTGTCGATCAGGCAGTGGATCCCGACGACCTCGTCCACCACCTGGGAGACGACGAAGTCGGCCGCCGCGCTGAGGTAAGCGTAGGCCGCGCTGCGGGCCATGCCGGTCTCCTCCACGACCGTGGCCAGGGCGGCCCGCACCGCTCGGCGCATGGCCGCGTCGAGGTCACGGCCGAGGCCGATGGCGATCCACTGGGTGGCGGTCTCGCCGAATGGACCGCTCAGGTGGGTGAGCCCGGCGACTGCCGACGCGGGCAGGACGTCGATGCGCAGGGTCGCCCGCAGGGGGGCCTCGAAGGCGGTGAGGGCGACCTCGCCGTGGCCCTGGCTGAAGTGGGGGTCGCCGACCGACAGCAGCGCCCCCTCGACCTGAACCGGAAGGTAGAGGGTGCTGCCCACACCGAGGTCGCGGACGTCGAGGTTGCCCCCGTGGGGTCCGGGCGGAACCGACGACGGCGGCGTGTCCTCGTCGACCCCGACCGCGATCAGGCCGAGGAACGGGCGCAGCGGGAAGCGGGCGGTGTGGCCGTGGAGGTCGCGGAGCACGCCCCGACCCTCCTCCACCGTGCAGAAGGTCGAAACCAGGCCCGGCCCGGTGCCCTCGGGCATCTCGCCGGGCAGGGCGCCCTTGCCGTGACGGCTGGACACGATGCCGTACGGCGCCCGCCGGTCGAGGGCCACCGTCTCCACCACCAGGACGTCGCCCGGCATCGCCCCGGCCACGGCCACCGGCCGGTTGAGGACGTGGGGGCCGTCGTGGCCGAAGCGGTGGTCGATGGCGCTGGCGGCCACGTCCCGGGCGTCGGTGAGCACGTCGGCGGCATCGACGCCGTACGTCCCGAAGAAGGCGACCGGGTCGCGGCCCTGGTCCTCGAGGATCCCTTCGTGGGAGACGGTGTCGATGGTGACGGTCGTCCCCCGCTCGATCGTGAAGAGCGGCTCCGAGCCCCGGTGGGGGAGCCGGCCCCACAGCACGCCGTCGGGCGTGGCCGGCACGTAGTGGTCCCCCGGCACGGCGCCGCAGCCCGGTTGCAGGATCACGCCGTCGTATACAACCGCGGTCCGGTTACTGGTCGGGGTCACCGCCGCCAACGGCGGAGGGCGAGTGCCTTACCGGTTTCTGACGGCCGCGGCGACCGTCCGCACAGCCTGCCACCCGGCCGGCGTCAGGCGGCTGGAGGTGGCCGCCACGCCGGTCGCGGTGCGGGCGACTTCGAGGGCGTGGGCCCCGGCCACCACCCGGATGCGGCCGGCCCCGACCGTGGCCACCACCGGCCGGTCCCCGGCCAACCGCCGCCACCGCTCGACGTAGGGCACGGGCCCGTCGGTGCCCGGGAAGGCGAACACCCCCCGTTCGAGAAGATCGTCGCCGTCCCACGAGACCTGGCCGACGTCGTCGGCCACGCCCCGCGGGCGGGGGTCGAGGTCGATCTCGTGGGTCCACCGGAGAACGGGGGCGAACCACGCGGTCGTGCCCGCGAAGCACGAGTGGACCGCGCCCGTGGTCAGGTCGGTGCGCAGGTCGGCGAAGTGGAGGGGCGCCTGGAGCCACAGCGCGTCGGCCGGCTCGTGCGCCTCGCCGCCGTCGAGGGCCAGGGACACCCGCTGCCAAGCGCCGACGAAGCGGTCGGGGAGCGGCGTCGTCGTCAGCGGTCGAGCCGGGCCAACAGGTGCCGCTGGAAGGCGACGATCGGCGCCTCGTGGTCCCTGGCCAGGGGGCCGACGTGGAAGGCGGGTGAGCGGACGTTGGCCTGGATCGCCTCGCAGGCCGCCACGTCCTCCTCGATGAAGGAGCGGACCGCCTTGAGCAGGAGGGCGCCGTCGGCCCCCGGCTCGGCCCGGATGCGCAGGTGGAGGCGGGTGTGGTCGGGGGCCACGGGCTCGGCCACGTAGGTGGCGAAGAACTCGGCCGCGGTGGCGATCATCAGGTTGGGGAACACCAGGTGGGCGCCGAGGCCGTAGCGGTCGCGGTCGTCGAGGTGGGCGATCTTGGTCGTGCCCTGGGAGAGGCTGGCGGAGGACAGGTCGTCCGTGCGCAGCGGCTCCCAACTCGTCCAGTGCTCCCCGAGGAGTCGGTGCTTGAATCCGGTGTGGTCGAAGCCGCCCAACGAACGCTCGTGCAGATACCAGAGGTGGTAGACGTCGACGTGGTTCTCGACGAAGAGCTTCCAGTTGCAGGCCAGGTCGAGGGTGGCGGTTGCGACCTGACGTAGCTCCGCCGGGCGGTAGCTCCCGAGCGCGCCGGGGATACCGCCCATCGCCGTCGCCAGGCTCGGCTGGGGGCACGCCGAGGGGTGGACGAACACCATGCCCCCCCACGTCTCGACCGCGGCCGGGACCAACCCCCATGCCGCCGGATCGAGGTGGGGGAACTGCTCCCGCCGCTGGGGGACCACCCGCAGGGCGCCGTCGAGGTCGTAACGCCACTGGTGATAGGGGCAGGTGAGCTGGCGGCCGGCGTTCCCGCAGCCTTCGACCAGGGCCACGCCCCGGTGGCGGCAGAAGTTGTGGAACGCCCGCAGCCGGCCGTCGTCGCCCCGCACCACGAGCAGCGGCGAGCGCCCGGCGGTGGCGGTGACGTAGTCCCCGGGCGCGGGCAACTCGTCCTCCGACGCGGCCAGCACCCAGGCATCCCCGAAGACGAGGCGCCGCTCGCGCTCGAGCCACTCGTCGGACCAGTAGGCGTCCGGGGCCAGGAGGTAGGCGACCATCGGCACCGACGCGAGCGCACAGGCGTTGCCAACCGGGGGCCGGCGGTTTGCCCGTCGATGAATGCCCGCTGTCGGCTTTCTGACGTCAGCCGAGGCCGCCGCGCTCCGCCGCCGCGCTCCGGGTTCCCCGTCGGGTGCGTGTTCCGCCTCGCCAGCTGTTCAGTCTGACCTTGCCGCCATGCGTTCTGAGCTGCGACTTTTGTGGTGGAGACGATGGGACTCGAACCCACGACCCCCTGCTTGCAAAGCCGGATCAGAGGCGAAAGCGACCTGGGCCGAAACGGTAAAAGTGCAGGTCAGAGCCCATTTCGGTTGACCGGGATGACCGGTGGTTGACCACCATTCTCCACCGTGGTGGGCACGTAGTGGGCACGAAATCCGGGGCCGGGACCCGGCGGCGGCCTCGCTCGTGTCGCTGGCCCCGAGCAGAATGCGCAATTGATGCCTGAAGCGAAGAAGCACCGCCAACGCAGGGGTGAGTCCCTTCCGGAGGAGGCCGCCTTCGTGGTGCGAGGCGATCTGCTCGACCCCGCGGTCCTCGCCCAGTCCGCGCAGGAGAACTATTCGATCTACGGGTTCTTCGGTGTGTCGGTGTTCGCCGAGGTCGGAGGCATCACGTGGGACGAGATCGCCGCCACCAAGCTTCGCCGGGCCGAATGGATCGTGCTGTTCACCGCCCGGGCCCTGCTCGCCAGCGGTCTGGAGCTCTGGGACACCGGCCAGGCGCCGCACTACGACGTCGTTCACGACGACCTCGACCAGCTCGTGAGCCGTATCCTTGGCTGTGAGCACCGGGTCGTGCGGAATCCGGTGCATTCGACAGGAGACGATTCGTGACGCCCCAGATCGAACTTCGCAGTGACCTCAACGCTGAGGACGACGACGGCCAGAACTGGACCCTCCTCGAAAACGCCACCAACCCGGCCCGCGTGCACGTCGGTGCGGTCCTCGTCGCTGGGTCGCCTCGGTTCTGGTCGGTCGTTCGCATCACGGCGGTCGACACCGACGGGCAAGTTCATTTCGTCCAACTCGACGAGAGCGATCCGGCCGCGCGCGAACTGCTCGCCACGGTGGCCTAAGGCAACGACGCTGGAACGCTTGCCCGGTCCCTAAGGGCGCTCCCCACGGCCCCCTTGGCGGAGGGTGGGGGTGGGCACCGGGCGAATACGGCGCCACCCGCGCGATGTCGGTCAATCCGCGTTCCGGACGGCAGAGTGGGCGCAAATTCCCCCGCCTCGTCGCACCAATCTGCAATCATCGAACACGTGGTCGATCACATCCCGCCTCGCCGTGCCTCGACTATGGGGTCAGATGCCGCGCAACGTCTGGCCTTCTCCGGCGGGCCACCGGGATCACGTCGATCGCCGTGTCTCGGCTGCGGTCATCCCGTTCGACCGTCACGTGACGCGTACGTCGAGATTGGTGGCTCTCGAGATGGGTCCTGGCTGGCCCTCCTCGATGCAGAGCCGGGGATCATTCGGGTAACCGACTCCACGCGTATGCCCGACAGCACCTTCCATCTCGGCTTCGCTCACCGGGCCTGTGCCGAGCTCGCGCGGCGGAGGCTCATCGCCCACGAGGTTGACTTGCCCGATGGCCTTGTCGAGATCTTGATAGATGACATCACCGACGAACCGAGCATTCCGCCTCTCAGCCTGGACATCCCACCCCGTCCGGGCGAATGTCCGTTTTGTGAATTCGCCCCGCGAATCAGCGAGGAGCATGTGTATCCGGCTTGGATGACCCGGGAGTTCCGACGCCTCGCCTCACCTTCCCAGAGACCCTTCGTCTTCAGTCTGGACGGATCGCATCCCCGAGCGACGAGCACAATCGACCTAACCGTCCCCGTATGCGGTCCATGCAATAACCGTTGGCTCTCGGTGCTGGAGAACGATGTTGCTCCCTTGTTGGGACCAATGCTGCGGGGCGAGGACCGGGACCTGTCACTTAACAACCAGCGGTTGCTGGCGACTTGGGCCGTAAAGACGGCGCTTCTTCTGAACTTGGTGCAGTCGGAGAAGGCCTTCATTCCCACCGGCTGTTTTCGCGAGTTCCGACAGCAGCGGCAGCCACTTGGGAGCACGGTGGTGTGGATCGGTGCTTACTCCGGCAGAAGGTGGGCAGCATGGGCGCGCCAGATCCCTCTATACCTAGGCAAACCTGGGCCTGATAAGCCGAACGCGTTCCTGACTACATTTACAGCGATGCGCGTTGTGTTCCAAGTCCTTGGCCATTTCACTTCCGGCAATATGACAATTCATGACGAGCGTTTGGCATCGCTAGCGTTGCATAGCATCTGGCCGCCACGAGGAGAAACCCTTCACTGGCCACGTGTCGGCCTTGCATTCGGTGACGACGATTTGTCTTCGCTCGCAGCGAGCTTCGGCGGCGGATAGGGAAGAAACGTGGGTCATCTCCTTACAGGCAGCGCGGAATTGGCTGGCCAAACTGCTGTTAGCCGGAATCAACCGCCGCGGTCTTTCGGACGGCGATGAGCCTTCCGACCGACGAGAAGGCATCGGAAACCGGACTGGCGTTCAACATCGATTGGGAGGACTCGGGATGAGCCTTGCGACATCCCAACGACAGTTAAGGCGGGCCGACTGGTTTCGCCGCGGCGTGCACGCTATTGGCTGCGTTGTCTCAACGCCACCGTCGGACGCGTACCTTTGCCCACTCTGTCTCAGCTTCTTCACGAAGGAGCAGCTTATCGCTGGCGTCCTGACTGACGAGCACGTACCACCCGAAGCGGTGGGCGGTGGGCGGCTTGTGCTCACGTGCAAATCGTGCAACACGTCGGGCGGCGTTCTGGATGAATCTATGGCCAACGAGGAGAAGCTTCGCACCTTCGGCAAGCCCCACGCGCTTGGGCCGCTTCCCGGGTCGGCCACCGTAGCTGGCATCCGGAACAACGGCTCGATTGGCTTCGATGGCGAGACCTTCGTGATCGTCGGGCACCCCGGTCAGAATAACCCTACGGCGCTCGCCGCTCATACCGAGTCCCTTGAACGAATGGGCACCGACTGGTTCATGACCCTAAGCGTCCGAATGGAGCGAAATCCGAGGCGCGCTGCGATCGGATGGATGCGAGCTGCATATCTGGCTGCCTTCGCCGTACACGGCTACCGATACGTGCTGCAGCCCGCTTTCGGCGCTCTGCGAGCTGCAATCGCCGACCCGGATTCCTCCGGGTTCGAGCCCGTCATTCTCCAAGGCCCAGACGACGGTGCGCTCGATCCGCTGATCGCCGAGGTGACAGAGCCAGCTTGGCTAACTGGGTGTCGAGTCGTCATTTTCGGTCCGCGAGTCATCGTACTGCCACCATGGGCGGCGCCGGAGGACTGGTTTGCAACCCTTCAGGGCCATCTAACGAGCGCCTTTCCGGTAAACCTGACATTCGTATCTGTCATCGGCGGCCGCTTCCCCGACCGCCCGATGCATCTCACCGACGGCTAACTCATAGACGCAGAACTGATCAGTCGCCCCTCCGCTCACTCCTCCTCCTACGGAGAGCGGAGTCCATCGCAGGAATCAGCCAGGAGGGAAGAGAAAGCCGGAAGGCGATCATTGATCGCGGCCGAGAGGTGCAGATAGGGTCCCTGGCTCCGCGGGAGGGTTGCGGTCCGGCCACCACTGGTCCCCTTGGACACCAAGCATCAGTTCGACCACATGGCCGTCGTTCGGTCTTATATCGAAATGCACTCTGTCACCCGCGCCCTGCGTCTCCAGTTCAACGATACGGGCCGGCGCCACGAACATCGTCGCCGTCCCGAGTGGCACATCAATCCCAGCGATCTTGATCGAGTAATTGGGCACACTAGCGACGAAGGCCACCGAATCGTCCGATCGCGCCAGTTCGAGCAACGTGCCCGCCTCCTCGGCTGAAAAGGACGTGCTGAGGGCCCCGCCCCCGATGCTGACCCGTTCCCCTGTTACAAGGCGGCCTGCGTTGCGGATTGCGTGCGTGTCCTCGCGTCCGAGGTCGGTCGGTACGGGGAAGACGCTTCCGGAGAAGGCCTGTACACGGCCGAGATCCTCCATGAGGGCCACCAGCTCCGGCTGCACGAGCTGGCCGACTGGGAACGCTACTGCTTCTGCGAGTTGCAGTCCGCCTAACCGGATGAGTGCCCGGTTCGGCGCGCAGAAATGTTGCACGGCACGAAGTAGGGGCAGCAGGGCCCCCGGCACCATGTCGGGAGGCGGATCAAAGAGCATACGAACCGTTGCCGACAGCGGCGGTCCCCCCGCACGAATCTCGACCCGGAGGGATCCTGTTAGGTCGGCTCCGGAAACGGTGACGCCCCGCAAGCCTCGCTGCCTCTCGGTTAGCCGGATCGGTAGCCAGCTGAGAACGCTGCCGTCAGCGTCAGTCACCTCGAGACGCACATCGAGGTCAAGAAGCCCCTGCTCCAAGTTCGGATAAATCCTTAACCCCGTCGGGTTGAGAAACAGATTTTCGAGTCCCACTAAGCCTTCGACGTGAACGTTGGAGATTTCGTCGGGCTCAAACGACGCGCCCGCCCCGTAGTTCACGGCCTGCTCCAGTTTTCGCGTCGTCTCCTGCCCGACTGGCGTATCCGGGAACGCCACCTCGAAGTGAACAACAATTGGGTGGTCCCGCTGCGCTCCGAGGTAACGCGGAACCACCTCGAAGCGGACTGATTCATTGTCGATAGCGACGCTTACGGTGTAGTGGGGATCCAGATCATCGATTCTTCTTTGCAGGGTTTGGAGTCTCGCAACAGCGTCCGGATACCCACCCGCGAGCACGGTATGTTCTGCGTGGAGCTCGCGGAGTGCCTCAAGGGCCTCGTGCTCTCCGCCCTGCAAGAAGTACCGAACGATCCTCGGATGATCAGCCATCTGTCTGTTGAGCCAGTCCCGGCCAAGCCACAACAGCGGGAATCCGTACTGCGAGCGCAGTCCGTCGAACCAGTCGAGTTCGCCTGGGGTGTGGTTGATCGGCACGACAAGGGCCCAGCTGTGCGGGTTGAACCTCTCGGCGCGGGACAGTGACCTTTCAACCTGCCGTCGGCGGCCACCTTCCTTCGAAACGCGGCCTGTAAACGACTTCAGCTCGTAGAGGTCGAGTGTCTCGCCGCGCCGAAACTGGACGTCACGGCCGCCGTCGCCACCGGAGCCGTCGATTCGTTCCACGTCGGGATTGAGCGTCGACAAGAGAACAGAGACCATGTCCTCGTAGTCGTCGGATGACACCCGCTCCCAAATAACCGGCGTCACGGCCATCACGGTACCGAGTCCGATGAGGTCGTTTCGAAATACTGACCGGGGCCTCTAGTCTGTGCTTGACATGGCGGTCCTGAGCGCCGTCCTTCCCCGCACCTTGCTGGCCGCCTTGGACCGCACCTTCCGCTGTTTGCGCGTACCCGAACCACTGACGTGTCCGACTGGGCCGAATGGGGGGAGCAGTGTGTACCGATTCTCCTCGGTGTAGCCGACGGCCGAGAGTGGGGCGATCTTGAACGTCTTCTCTGCACTGAGAAGCCCTTTGGCTGTCAGCGCCGCAACGCCCCGACCGATCGTGTCGGCGCTGATCCCATACCACTGGACTGCCTTCTCCTGGGGCAGGAGGAACCCATCTCCGAGGCTTCTCCCGATCAGGATGAGGGCAAGCTCTGGCAGCGTGAGGAGCTGGTACCACCTGTTCTCGGTGTCCGGGCCTCCAACCCATAGATCCAGCGGGACCCGAAGGTACGGCCCCCGGTCTGACCCGGGGCTGGTGTAAGCGCCTTTTCCTCCGTCCTCGCGCAGGAGAAAGACATCCGCCAACCTGTCCCTGCGCTCGCGTCGCACAAGGCCGTGGCGTTCAAGTCGTAGCCATATCTTCGACACCATGGTGCGGGCGGACTTCGAGTTGGGAAGCTCGTGTCCGAGCGCACGTGCCCAAGCGGCGGACGGCAGGGCAGCGTTCCAGGGCTCGGCGCTAGCTTTCGTGACAAGCAGCAGGTATAGAAGCAGCCCCCTCTTGTCGCCGGCTGCAACGAGGCCGGCGAGGGGGCCCGGCGAGGGCTTGCCACTCGGGTTCCGCTGCTGAACAAAGTCGCGCCTCAACGGAAACGAGCGCTTCCGCCTCGACTTTCGGACAATGTCGTCCACCGCGTCCTTGGCGGTCACCTGGGGCGGAGCAACATCACCTGATGTCATGGGAAGCCTTCTGTGAAAGCATGGAGGGTGTGTGAAGCCGCCCGGTCGAGCCGTGTCTCCCCAACGATGGGAGCATCTCGACTCGACCGGAGCGGCCCCCGGACAATCCCGACCGACCCGGTGCACTCCCTCGCCGACGATGCGAGTTCGTGCTGTGGCTCAGTGGAGGGGTTGCGAAAGAGACGCTACCCGCTGCCGCGTCTAGTTGTCGCCCATTCCGGGCCAATCGGTCGTCGCACACCCGGCTTCGAGTTTCCAGACTAGCGGTACCTATACGAATCCAGCTAACTAGCTCAGCTAACACAACCAACTAAGAGCACCACTACCACTACACCTATGGCCGATCACCGTACTGGCGACGCCCTGCCGCCCGTGGGCGTCCCAGCTGCTGCGCCGTTGGCAAGATCGCTCGGTTTCTGCCGTCGGCCCCCATGGCCGGGTGCCTCCAGACGCACGAAGCCTCCCGCCAGCCGTTGACTTCATCGTGCGAGTCCGAGACCTCGCTGCGCCTGCACCTCGAATCGGGCCAGCCGTACGCGGGCGTCAAAGGCATCGATGCGGCGGGTCTCCTCCGGTGCGATGGCCGCGACCGCGTCCCGCTCGGCGACCAGTTGGGCGAGCCGGACTGAATGTGCCGCCCGTCGGGCAAGGTCAGGCCTCGTCGGTTGGCCCGGCTCGGCCGGGCTATCGACATCGATGGTCCAGCGTTGGCGGCGATCGAGCGACCATTCGGCGACGAGGTCCTCGGATGCCTGCTCCTGGTCATCGGCAGTCACGTAGACATGAGTTCTCGCACGGGCCCGGCTCATGGCCACGTAGGCGAGCTCCCGGCCGCCACCGTCGGCGAACACGTGCGCGGTAGCGACCGTCGCGCCCTGCACCCGGTGCACCGTCAATGCGTATGCATGGTCGAGGTGGTCGCTGTCGAGCTGGTCTCCGAGGAGCACCCCGTCGCGGCCGTCGGCGAAGCGGACGGTCATTTGGTCGGACCGGACGTCTGTGACAGTCCCTCGCTCACTTGTTACGAACCTCCCTTCGCCGGAGGGAGCCAGGGCCACCACGAGATCGCCCACGGCGTAGCGCCTCCCGCCCGGCGCCTCGATGTCCCCCCCGGTGATGGCACCGGCCGCAACCCGGCGCTGGCGGGCTCTGTCGTTGAGGGCGGCGACATCGCGGCGGCGCCAAGCGAGAAGCACTGTCTCCTTGCCGCCGAGGAGATCACGCTCCCATGCGTCGACCGCAGCTTCGAGTGCGTCTTGGCGGGTCGGTGCGTTCTTGAGGCGACCGTTTCGGCGGTACCAGTCGACGGCCTCACCGACGTCGCCGCTTCGGAGCTGGGCGAGCGCCGTCCGCTCGCCGGGGTCTCGCTGCCGGATGTTCTCGTCCAACATGTGCACCGCTGGGCCGTGCCGGTTGATGAGCGCCTCAAGGCCACCGCCGGGCTCGACGGCACCAAGTTGTAGATGGTCGCCGATGACGACCACCTTGGCGCCAGCAACATCGACGGCCGCGAGCAGCTTGAGCATCGCCAGGTCGTCGGCCATGCCCGCTTCGTCGATTAGCAGCACCGTCCCCCTGTCGAGGGTGAGCGTGCGGTGCTCAAGCCGCCAGACGAGCGAGGCGATCGTGCGGCTCTCGACTCCGGCCTCGTCGTGGAGCGTGCGGGCGGCTTGGCCGCTGATGGCGGTGCCGAGGACTCGGTAGCCCTCCTCCTCGAATGCGCTGCGTAAGACTTCCAGCGCCGTCGTCTTGCCCGAACCGGCCACGCCGACGACCACATCGAGCCCTCGGCCGGAGGTGGCGACAGCCTCAGTCGCCCCTCGCTGTCCGTCCGTGAGCTTGCCGCCCAGCGCCACCTCCTTGGCCGCTACGGCAGCCCTCACCACCTCCAATGCCACTGCGCATGCTGGGCTCTCCGTTAGGCGAGTCGCGACCGCCTCCACGGCCTGCTCGGCCGCCAGCACCGATGCCGTAGCCCACGCTCGGCCCCGGGCGCCGGGCTGGCCGACGAGCGGAATCGCCTCACGATGCTGCAATACGCCTGCGAGGACATGACCGAGCTCCTCGGCCTTGAAGCCGTAGAGGGACGGGGCGGCGACGCGAACGACGTCAGCCCGCGTGAACGCCTTGCGTTTGGCCAGCGGACCGCCGGCACCGATCAGCCCGCGGACACGTTCGGCTCGCTCCTTCTCCGTAAGGGAGCGGAGGGCCTGGTGCTGGCGGTCTTGGACGATGCGGAGGCGCTGGTTGACCCTCCTGGTCGACCAGCCGATTTCGTCCAGCTCGTCGAGCCATCGCACGAGCAGGGACTCGGGTGACTCGTCGGCCTTCGGGTCTCGACTGTTTCGAGCGGCGACCCCTCGGGCCCGGTAGGACGAGAATCCGACCGACTCCAGCTCCTCCTTGATTTCCGCCGAGCGCTTGGAGAACAGCTCGGTGACCGCCGGGGGGATCCCGGCGATGGCCCAGTGGTCGAGCTTTCCGGACGGCCCGTGGTCAGGCTCGATTGCGTAGCCGAGCTGGACGGCCTGCTCGGCGGCGGCGAGTCGGCCGACCATCGTTGCGGCGTGGATGAGGTCGCGGATACCAGCGGTGTCGAGCGCCTTCCATCCGCCTCGATCGTCGAGCATCTCGGTGAGGTTGGCGACGAGCACGTGGTCGTGCGGAGCCGGGTCGCCGGCCCGTGACGTTGCGTGACGGGTGCGGGCCCACAGCAGGCCGCTCGTCGGTGTGCGCCGCTGGGCCTTGCCCCGCTGGCCTCCCTGGCGGGTGAACCACTCGTCGAGGAAGGCGAGGGTGGCGTCGCTCTCTGCGTCGAGGATGGCGTGCATGTCGTCGACCCGCCCGATGAGGCCCAGGACTGCGACGGTCTTGTGGGCGGCGACGACCAGCTCGACGCCGGGGCGCTTGCTTGTCGCGAGCACCGTCCCGAGATGCGGGTCGCGTGCGCCGCCGGCGCCGAAGATCGCCTCGTAGCCGGCATCGTCCACGGCACCGGCGAGGCCGAGCCGTTCAGCGAGGCGGCCTCCCCACTGGAGTGGCGTCTCGCCGCGGCTGCCGTAGTAGGCCAGCGCCCCGCCCTCGAAGTCGTCGTCGCGTCCGAGGACCGTCCGCCGGTGGTACTCGACCGACTCGATCCCCATCACCCTGAACCAGGCCATGGACCTCCCCGCGGGACGCAACCCGGAGGGGTTGCAAACGTGTTCTCGCACTTGGGGTTGTGGCCTGGAAATCGTCGCCGGTCGAGGCATTCGTGGTGGCCGGATGCTCAGGGTTCCTGACGGTGTGTGTCTGCCAGCGGCGGTGCCCGGAGGGACTCCGACGGCGGAAGATGGCGATGGTGGCGCGATGGGCGGCGTCACCGGCGGCATTGGTGGTGCTTCCTGGGATTTCTTCGTCAGTGGCGCGAGATCACGGCGCCCGATCCGGCTTAGTTGGGTATTGGCAACAACGCCTCCGGGACCGGCGTCGTAGGACCTGCTTGCCGCACCGACACCAGGAGAAGTCCCATGACGGTCACCGACCAACGAGACGAACTGCCGCCGCGGCTGCTCGACATCACAACTCTCGCCGAACGCCTGGGCGTGAACGCCCGCCACGTCCGCCGGCTCGTCGCCGAGCGGCGAATCCCCTTCATCAAGTGGGGCCACCTGATCCGCTTCGACCCGGTCGAGATCGGAGAGTGGATCGACGAGTACCGGCGACACCCCGGCCGCCCGGCCTGACCGTCCCACCATCGTCGTACGATCTGGTTGCCCGCGAGGGCCTCGCCGTTGAATCGGCCTCGAAGACTCCGACCATCCGGAGGCCTCCATGCCGGCACGCCGTCGATTCGGATCGGTCCGCCGCCTTCCTTCGGGACGGTGGCAGGCTCGCTACTGGGACGCGGCGGGGAATCGCATCGTCGCACCCAATACCTTCGCCACCAAGGGCGACGGGCAGCGGTGGTTGTCGGCCGCCGAGACGGACATGGCCCGAGGCGTGTGGCACGACCCGCGCCTGGGCGATGTCCCCTTCCGGGAGTGGGCCGATCGGTGGCTGGTTACCAAGAAGCCGCAGCTGCAGGCCTCGACCGTCGACCTCTACCGCTACCTCTTGCGCCGGCACGTCGTCCCCCGCTTCGGCGCGATGGCGGTGGGACGGATCACCGCCATCGATGTGCAGGCCTGGCTCGCCGGGCTCCATGGCACGGACCTCAGCCCCAACACCGTGGCCAAGGCGTACCGGGTGCTCAGCGGGGTAATGGACGGCGCCTTCGACGCCGGGCTCATCCCCCGCTCGCCCTGCACCCTGAAGGGCGCCGGGACCGAGCGACACGACGAGATGCAGATCGCGACGCCCGAGCAGGTGGCCGCCATCGCCGGCGCGGTCGGCCCGCGATGGGAAGCGCTCGTCTTCACCGCCGCTTACGGCGGGCTGCGCTGGGGTGAGCTGGCCGGGCTGCGACGGGGCGATGTCAACCTGGTGGGCGGCACGATCGCCGTGACCCGCAAGCTGGCCGAGGTCAACGGGCAGCTCTCGTACGGGCCGCCCAAGAGCGCCGCTGGGAGGCGGACCATCGGCATCCCGTCGTTCGTCGCCCGGTCGCTCGCCGTGCACATCGACCTCTACGCGCTCCCGGGCGACGACGGGCTCGTGTTCCCGAGCACCGACGGTGAGCCCATGCGGCGCAGCAACTTCCGCCGGCGGGTGTGGGAGCCGGCGACCGCCGAAGTCGGGATGACCGGCTTCCGATTCCATGATCTCAGGCACACCGCGGCCACGCTTGCCGCCGCCAGCGGGACCAGCCTCAAAGCCTTCATGGCCCGCATCGGGCACGCGTCGGTGGCCGCCGCGCTTCGCTACCAGCACGTGATCGACGGCCAGGACGCCGACATCGTGCGCTACCTCGAGCGCTTCGGCGAGGAGCCGCCCGTGCCCTCCCGTGCCCGCGACGACACGCCATTGCCCGTTTCTGGTGGGCACGTAGTGGGCACGCCGGCCGATCCGAGCAAGCCTACGAGCGAACTGCAAGCCCCTGACCAGGACTTTTGTGGTGGAGACGATGGGACTCGAACCCACGACCCCCTGCTTGCAAAGCAGGTGCTCTAGCCAACTGAGCTACGTCCCCTGGCCTGCTGTTTTCGCCCAAAACCCTGTGTGACCTGGGCTTTTGGTGTTCGCCCTCCTCCTTTCAGTTGTGTCTAAGTAGGTCCCTACGGGTCGGAAAACTTGGGGGAAACTTGGGGGAAACCTACCCCTTGGGGGAAGATTTGGGGGAAGCGGACGGCTCGATGCTACCGCCAGTGCAACCCGCCGCCGACTCCCCCGGAATCCCACGGTGAGGTGGTACCGACGTCACGGGAGGAGCCCTCCGATCGTGTGGCATCGACGGGTTGACCTTGGTCTGGATCGTGCGGAGGCGACCCTCCCGCTGCAGCCGTGTACAGCGGAGGCCGTCGGCGGCACGGCGCCCCGAGGCGAGTCCCCCTCAGGGAGCGGAGCGCGCGGGTCCGTCAAATTGACGGGTGACTACTCGCCTTCAGGTTCCATCCCGAGGAGAGTCACCGTCGACGAGCAGGCTGGCCCACTCAGCCCTGCTGCAGCCCTGGCTCTCCGCGATCGCCCACAGCTCCTCCCGGGTGGCTCCCGCCTTTCGGGCGATCTCCACCGCCCGTTGGAGGAGGCGCACGTGTGCTGTCCAGCGGGCGATGTGTTCGACGTCGCCGTCGGACTGAGGCTCTTCCACCAACTTACCGACCCCGG
>JAXDMK010000015.1:0-14702 GCA_034666105.1 Actinomycetota bacterium
CTGGAACTCCGGCGCCAGGACGGTCGACATCAACGTCACCGGGGCGACATCCCTGCGCCTGGTCGTGACCGACGCCGCCGACGGCACCAACTGGGACCAGGCCGACTGGGCCAACGCCCGGCTGACGACGGGCTGATGGGGGCCCGCTCGGACGCCCGGCGGGCAGTGACGCAGGCCGAGCCCCGGCCGGCGACGGGCGGGCCCGAGGGAAACGGTACGGCCGCCCCCGAGCCGGCGCCGCCGGGTGTCGCCCACGCGGTCCAGGAGCGCCTTGGCTACCGCCCCGCCCTCGACGGCCTGCGGGCGATCGCAGTTTCGGGGGTGATCATCGGCCACTTCTGGGAGTGGTCCCTGCCCGGCGGGTTCATCGGCGTCGACCTGTTCTTCGTGCTCTCCGGCTTCCTCATCACCACCCTGCTGCTCGAGGAGCGGGCGCGGACGGGTCGCCTGTCGCTGCGCTACTTCTACGCCCGGCGGGCGCTGCGGCTGCTCCCCGCCCTCGGGTTCCTCCTCGCCTTCGTGGCCGTCTGGGTGCTCCTGGCCTCGCCGTCGGTCATCCGCGACGGCACCATCAGCGGGTTCCCGTCGGTGATCTTCTATTACTCGAACTGGTACTGGGGCTTCTTCGGCAACAACGTGGGTGTCTTCGGGCACCTCTGGTCGCTGTCGGTCGAGGAGCAGTTCTACATCCTGTGGCCGGCGGTGCTCCTCGTCTTCCTCGCCTACCGGCGGGGCCTGCGGGTGCTCCTGGGCACGTGCCTGGTGGTCATCGTGGCCGCGTCGTTCCTGCGGTGGGAGATGGCCCAGCGGAACTTCACCGACGAGGGGCTGCGGCGGCTGACCAAGCTCCGGGGCGACATCCTGCTCGTCGGGTGCGCCCTGGCTCTGGCCATCGTCGGGGGCTGGCTGCCGAAGATCCACCGTCAGGTGGCGGTGGCGGCCACGTTCGTGAGCGTCGGCGTGCTGGTGTTCTTCGCCGTCGGGATCCGCCACGGCGCCAGCGACCCCCTGTTCTTCAAAGGCGGCTACACGATGGTCGCCCTGGCCGCGGCCGTCCTCATCTACCGGGTCGTCTACGAGCCCGCGGGCCTGCTGGTGAAGGTGCTGTCGACCAGGCCGTTGGTGGTGGTGGGGCGGCTGTCGTACGCCCTCTACCTGTGGCACGTCCCCCTGCGCGACATCGTCAAGCCCCACCTGGGGGGAATGCCCGGACCGCTGCGGCCCCTGGCGGTGCTGGTGCTGACGGTGGCCGCGGCCGCGATCTCCTTCGCTCTGGTCGAACGCCCCGCGCTGCGGCTCAAGGACCGGTTCACCCCCCGCCGGCCGCCGCCTCCGCCCCCGGCGGCCGAGGCCGAGGCGCCGACCGCCGCGCCCGCCGCCGCGCCGGCCGAGGGCTAAACCCGCCCCGCGGGACTCGGTTCTTTGGTGGATTTTGTACCGACGAGGTACATATTTCACCAAAGAACGGCGAGGACCGGCCGGCGGCCGTCAGCGGGCGAACCGCGACCGGGCCCGGCGGGTGAGGCGCCGGCCGGCGTCGGCGGCGCCGGCCAGCGATCGGGCCACCTTCCACGTCCGGGACGTGCGCGTCTGCTCCAGCGCCCGCTCCAGGCCCGCGATCCGCATCCGGGCCAGGGCCAGCTCCCGGGGGGCGGCGGCGTCGTCCTCCGGCACCCGCCGGCCCGGGGCCAGGTGCAGGAACGAGCCCAGGGCGGGCATGAGGTGCCCGGCGGCGATGCCGGCCTCCACGTCGTCGGGGGAGACGGCCCCCGCCTCCAGGCCCTCGGCGAACGCGGCCAGCCACAGGTGGCCGAGGGGGTTCTTCTCGACCTTCCAGGGCTGGGTGCGGACCACCGTGTAGTGGAGGAGGCGGGTGGACGGGTCGTGGTGCTCGAGGTGGTTCCACTCCGGGGGGATGGTGTCGGCCACGCCATCCTGGCCGGCGATGCAGAGGTCGTACACCAGTTCCTCGTAGGTGTAGCGGCCCTCGTCGAGACCGGCGACGATCTTGGCCGCGTCCCAGTCGAGTCGGGAGCAGTCCAGGAGCATGACGGCCACGTTCCGCCCACCGTCGAACCCGCCCTTGTTCTTCCACAGTTCCGGGAGCACCCGCTGGTAGGAGCAGAGCACCTTGGCCCCGTCGAAGGGGACGGCGGCCAGCTCGGCCACGTCACCGAACACCACCATGTCGGCGTCGACGTAGAGCGCCCGACCCTCGAACCGGCACAGCTCCGGGATCAGGAACCGGGTGAAGGTGAACGCGACCCGGGCCCGGTGGGCGGGATCGGCCGGCACCGGGACGGGCAGGTCGATCATCGGCGTGATCTCGACGGGGATGGTGGCGTGCTTGCGGATCGAATGGGCCAGCACCTGGTGGGCGACCACTTGCGACGGGTCGGTGCCGATGAAGATGCGCAGCGGGCGGACCGCCTTGTCCACCGGGGCCGTTCCGGCGGCCGGGCTCAACGGGAACGGGTGCGGGCTCGGACCATGGCCCGGCGGCCGGCGGTGCGGGCCCGGCGCAGCACGACGCGTGCGAACGGCGGCGGCGTGGGCGGGGGGACGGGCCGGCCCTGGAGCCGCCGGGGATGGTCCTGCTCGGAGATGTCCTCCCCTGCGAGCAGGCGGGGCCGGTCGAGCTCCTCACACAGGTGGAGGAAGTCGCGGGTGGGGTCGTCGAGCTTCACGAACGGGGTGAGGCTCAACAGGTCGACGCCCCGCTGGCGGAGGGCGGAGCGGACCTCGGCCAGGCCCTCGTAGTACTGCTCGTAGCGCTCGTCGGGAGGCTTGCCGAGCCACTTGGTGTGTTGCTGGTGGCCGTGGTGGTTGTCGGCCAGGGAGCAGTTGTCGCAGCCCACCAGGATCACCGTGCGGGCGCCCATGTTGGCCGCCAGGTTGACCGCGGTCTGGGAGATCGACGACCACTGGTAGAGGTTGGACCCAGTCGGGCGGCGGACGTAGTCGAGCTCGCGACCGGTGTCGCTGACCCAGTCGGTCGAGTCGGTGGCCTGCCCGTGGCGGATCTCGAAGCCGTAGAAGCGCTGGTCGGCGTGGCGGAACTGCTCCTCGGTGAGCACCTTGGCCGCCTTGGCCCGGCGGGTGATCCACGTGATCTCGGGATGGGGAGCCTCGTCGGGCATGAACTCGGGGACGTTGAGGTGGGGGCCGATGGTGATCCCGTACCTGACGGGCGCCACCTTCCAGGCCTGGTTGAGCCCGATGGTGACCCGTCCCTCGAGGAAGTCGGGGGGGAAGACACGCATGCTGGCGCCGCTGCCGACCACGTAGATGTCGTCGCCGGCATGCCTGCCGTACAACTCGGAAACCTGCCTCACGGTGTCCTCACCCTAGCCAGGGGTCCCGGCGGGCGGAGCCCCGGCCGGGAGGACGGGGCCGATCGGTCTACCGTCCTGCGGGTGGCGACCGTCTTCCACATCGGCCTCATGAAGACGGGCAGCACCGCGCTCCAACTCGGTGTCTTTCCCGGCCTGGACGGGTGCGCGGTGGCCACCCACGGCACCCACGACCTGTTCAAGCCGCTGTGCTGGTCGCTGCTGCACTCGGAGGACGGCAACTACTTCCCGGGCACGCTGCGGCAGTTCCTACGCGACGTCCAGGGCGACCAACCCACCGTCATGCTCTCCCAGGAAGCCATCAGCTGGTACCACGCCGGGGGCCGCACCGCCCGCCGCCTGCACCAGGTGGACGAGGCCGCCCGGGTCGTGGTCGTGGTCCGCAGCCAGCGGACGATCCTGCGCTCCATCTACCACCAGTACCTCCAGCACGGCGGCACCCGGACGCTCGCCGGCTGGCTGGAGAGCGACGACTACGACCCCGGCCAGCTGGCCTACGACGTGATCGTCGGGACCTACGTCGACCTCTTCGGGTCCGAACGGGTCAAGTTGCTGCTCTACGAGGACCTGGTGGCCGACGCGACGTCGTTCGTGGCCGACTTCTGCGCCTTCGTGGGCGTCCCCCTTCCGGCGCCGGGCCCGCCTCTCCCCACCGCCAACCGGTCGCTGGCCGGCCCCTCGTTGCGGGGTCTGCGGGAGATCAACCGGATCGCCCGGATAGCCGGGTTCGGCGCCCACACGCCGCTGTTCCCCGACCTCTGGCCGGCGGGGAGGGGCCGTCCGTCCCACCTGCGGGACACGGCCGTCCGGTACCTCACCGCGGCCGATCCCAGGCTCTTCGGCTCCCGCCGGCGGCAGCCGAGCGCTGCCGACCGGGCCGCCGTCGAGCGGGTGGCGGCCGGCTTCCGGGACAGCAACGCCCGCCTGGAGAAGCTGGCCCGCGTTTCCCTCGCCGGCCACGGGTACCCGTTGCCGTCCTGACCGCCAAGGGGCCGCATGCTGGCCGCCGGCCTTGGTCACCGCTCCGGCAGATCCGTCGCCCGGTGGCCAGGCGGGCGGCCAGAGTGTCCCCCGACGCCAACTAGGGGTACCGACGCCCCGGACCCAGGTACTCATAGGCTCCTCCCGAGGAGGACCGACAACTGGGTACCTTTCCCCGCACCGCTGGTGACGACGATCCCGACGCCACTCACGTCGGCCGCGTCGCCCCCGACCCGAAGGTCACGGAGTCGCTGCTCGACATGCGGCGCACGTTATCGGAGGCGATCGCGGCGGCAATCCCGTCGCATCGCACCTGTGCCCTTCTCATGTTCCGGGATTGCGAAAACCTCGGGGACGCCGCCATCTGGCTCGGCGCCCTGAACATCCTGGCCGATCTCGGCATCGAGGTGCGCTACTCGCAGCCGCTCTACGAGCTGCGACCGGACAGGCTGCGCCGAGCGGTCGGCGACGGCCCCGTCCTCATCAACGGCGGGGGGAGTTTCGGCGACCTCTACCTCAAGAGTCAGAGGTTCATGATGGAGATCATCGGGACCTTCGGAGACCGGCCGATCGTGGTCCTCCCCCAGACCGTGTTCTTCCGCCACGACGAGGGGCTCGAGGATGCCAAGCGCGTGCTCGGCCGGCACCCCGACCTCACGCTCTTCTGTCGCGACCATCGAAGTTACGAAATCGCCACGACGGCGTTCGACTGCTCGGTGGTGCTCACGCCCGACCTCGCCGTCGGGCTCGCGCCCCTCACGCCCATGCAACCGGCGCAGCAACGCGACCTCTGGGTCCTCCGTCGCGACGGTGAGGCCCGGGGCCGGGACGGGTTGGCCGCCGGCGCCCCTTCCACCGTTGTCGACTGGGAGGACGCCATCGGTTCGGACGCCGGGATCAGACGCCGGATTCGGGTCGAGGAGAAGATGTACCGGGTGGCGCGCCGGGCGGCCGGGATGATGCCCCGGGCCCATACGGGCGCCATGGCCCGGATCTCCAGTGCCCGGCGGCTCAGTCAGAGCCGCGTCGACGCGGCCAACACCTTTCTGAGCCGGGCCGCCTGTGTCGTCACCGATCGCCTGCACGCCCACCTGCTGGCGGTGCTTCTCGGGCGTTCGACGATCGTGAGCGACAACAACTTCGGCAAGGTCCGGGCCTTCTACGAGACGTGGATGGAGCAGCTCCCGACCACCGCCTGGGTCGACGACGTCAGCCAGGTCGAAACCGCCCTCGATCGCCTCGTCCCCCGGTAGAGCGCCGAGCAATCCCGCGGGGGCGATGGCAGTCTTCCCGGGCATGGACTTCGACCTCCGCCAACGTGCGGGAGCAGCGGGCCGGGTTCGCCCCGGCCTGGCCGGGATCGCCGTCACCGCCTGCGTCCTGCTCGCCGGGGCGGCGACCACGCCCCGATCGGCCGTGGTCGTCCAGGTCCCGTTCATCGACCGCCCGCTGCCGCCAGTGCTACCCCAACGGGTCGTCCTGCCGCCGCCCCCAGTGGTATCGGCCACCTGCCGGCCCGAGGGCCTTGCTGTCGAGCGGTTCATGGCCGACGGGGTGAGCGGCCGCGCCATCCAGAGTCTGGGGTTCACCAACACGTCCGCCGAGACCTGCTCGCTGACAGGGCGCCCCCGCGTGACGGCGACCCTCGCCGGTGAGGCGGTCGCCGAAGCGGGCCCGGGGGACACCATGGTCCCCGACCCGTACACCCCCCGTGACCTCGCGCCCGGCGACCGGGCCGTGATGGCGGTGGAGACGAGCCACAACTGCGACGCCGCGCTCGCTCGCGAGCGCCCCCGGAAGCCGGCCGACGGGGTCGTCTTCCACCTCGAAACGGGTGACCTGGCCGTGCCGCTCGGGCTCGACGTCATCTGCGGGTTCGGGGTGACGAAGTTCGGTTCGGCGCGGGGACCCGAGTCGATCGCGCCCGACATCGAACGGTTGCGCGTCCGAGCCTGGTTCCCCCCGAGCGCCCCGGCCGGCGAACGCGTGCCCTTCGTCGTCCTTTTGACGAACCCGTCCTCGACCCCGGTCTCGCTCAGGCCATGCCCCGGATACCGCATCGATCTGTCGGGTCCGGGGCTCTTCGCCTTCGCCGCGCCGGAGTTCGCGCTCAACTGCGACACGATCACCAGCATCGGCGCCGGCCAGACCGTGGCCTACGACGCCTCCCTGCCCGTTCCAATTCGGCTGGCGGGAGACGTCACCGTCGCCTGGTCGCTCGTCCCGACCGGCGGGCAGGACGTGGGCAACCTCTGGGTCCACGGTTCGCCGGCCGAGGAGTGCCTGGCCCCGACGTTCGCCCGTCCGCCCCTCGCCCACATGGACTCGATGGTCGTCGATCCCGACAACCTCCTTCCCAACGGGCTGTTCCTGTTCGAAGCCCAGGGCCTGGTCGGGCTGCCTCCGGACGACCCGCAGGCGATGGCGTTTCGCCGGTCGACCCTGGAGCAGGGTCGTAGCCGAAAGGATGCGTCCAATCCGACGAGGTGTTCGCTCTGGATGCACCTGTAGATCAGCCTGACCGGAGGTCCTTCGGGGGCGGGCGCGGCGTGGGCGCCCCGCCGAAGCGGAGCGCCCACTGGCCGGTGAGGAGCCGAGACCTAGCCGAGCGTGATGCTCGTGGTGGTCACGGGGAGCGTGATGCTCGTGGTGGTCGTCGAGGGGTCGGTGGTGGTGGTCGTCCCGGGAGGCGAGGTGGTGGTCGTCGTCGCCGGGGGCGTCGTGGTCGTGGTCGTGGTGACCGGGACGGGGCAAAGTCCGGAGCCGACGTCGTGCAGGCCGGAGTAGAGGTCCGCCGACACGCCGAGGATGCGGCCCTGGATCTTGGCCGCGTCGAGCTCGTCCCACGCCGCCAGCCAGGCGACCACCGCGTCGGAGTAGGTCCCCACCCTCGCGTTCACCAGGGGAACGCTGCCGGCACCGCCTGCGTCGAGGCTGTGGATGTGCTCGATGAGGGCGTCGACCAGGTCCAGTGTCGTTTGGCTGAGATTGGCGTCGGCGGTGGACAGGACGCTTTCGAGGTCGGCAACCTGGTCCGCGTTGTCACTGAGCAGGTTGTTCACCGTGCTGATCCCGGAGGGAAGGGCGGCGCACACCTCGTCGGCGAGCGGAGTCGGGGCGGTGGCGCCAACGTGCGACAGCGGGCCCACTGAGATTGCGATCGTCGACAGGGCACCGAGTCCCAAGATGGTGAATTTACGCATTGTGCCGGTTCCTTCCGGTTCGTTAGAGCTTGATGCCGAGGAGGCGGAGCTGGTCGAGGACCTGGGCCTGGATCTCCTCGCTGGTGGGGGGCGGCGCACCTGGCGGGCGGGTGGCGGCGGCCTGCTGGAGCTGGGCGGTCATCGAGGCGACGAGAGCCTGGACCTGCTCGGCGCTGGCCGAGGGGGTTGCCGAGTCGGCGACCGCGGTCGACGGGGTCGCAGCCGCCGGCGTCTTGCCGGCTTGCCCGCCCCCGCCGCACGCGCCTCCCAGCAACGCCGCCGCCCCGCAGGCCACCGCGGTCCAAACCCGAGTCGATCTCACCAATCCCGCTCCTCGTTCGTCGAGCGGGGGGGCCGGGGTGTTCCCCGTCCTATCCGCCGTCACCTGAACTCTGACAACGAGATGTCAACCTGCCGTCCACGGAGCCACTACATCCGCGCTACTCCCAGCACGGCGACGCGGCGAGATCGGCGCCGCCCCGGGCCCGCCGCACGATGGGCCGACGCGTCAGGCGACGACCAGGGTGTGGGCCACGCCGGCGGAGATGGACCGCACGCCGGTGAGGACGCCGGCGGGCACCGGAGTGTGGCGGTCGAGCGTCGTCCCGTCACCGAGTTGGCCAAAGGTGTTCCAGCCCCACGATGCCACCGACCCGTCGGCGCGGGTGGCGTGGGAGTGGTATCCGCCGGCCGCCACCGACGAGATGCCCGTCGCTCCCGGGACGGCGGCCGGAGTGGGGGACGACGTCGTCCCCGCCCGGCCGAGCTGGCCGGTGTTGTTGTAGCCCCACGACCACACCGACCCGTCGGCCAGCACGGCCAGGGTGTGGCCGATGCCGGCCGAGACCGACCGGACCCCGGTCAATCCGACGACGGTGACCGGCGCCGCCCGATCGACGGTGGTGCCGTCACCCACCTGGCCGAGGGCGTTCCATCCCCAGCCGGCCAGGGTCCCGTCGGCGCGTACGGCGAAGGAGTGGTAGCCCCCGGCCGCGATCGACGTGATCCCGGTGAGGCCGGGCACGGGCGCGGGGGTGGTGACCACGGTCGGTCCGCCCGTACCCGTCTGGCCCACGTGGTTGTAGCCCCACGCCCAGACGGTGCCATCGGCGCGGAGCGCCAGGTTGTGGGTCGCCCCCGCCGCCACCGCCACCACATCGGTCAGGCCGACGACCCTGACCGGCACCGCGCTGTCGTTGGTCGTACCGTTGCCCAGCTGCCCGTAGGCGTTCCATCCCCACGCCCAGACGGTGCCGTCGGACTTGAGCGCCAGTGAATGGAAGACGCCGGCCGACACCGCGGTCACGCCGGTGAGTCCAGGGACGGGCCCGGGCGACGGGCGGCCGGCGGTCGTGCCCGTGCCCAGTTGGCCGACGTGGCCCAACCCCCACGACCAGACCCGGTCGCCTACCAGCGCCAGCGAATGGAACCCGCCCGCGGCCACCCCGGTCGCCCCCGCGGGAGCGACGGCGACCGCCGCCGGGCGGGCGGTCGTCGAGCCGTCACCGACCTGCCCGTAGCCGTTGAACCCCCACGCCCGGGCCTGGGCCGGGGCGGGCAAGGTGGTCGTGGTCGTGGTCGACGACGTGGTGGTCGTCGTCGAGGACGGGATGGTCGAAGAGGGGGTGGTCGACGAGGTCGTGGTCGTGTCCGGCGGCGGGGGAGTCGGTTCGCCCGCCCCCTCCAGCAGCCAGATCCGATTGGCGATCAGGTCGGAGACGTAGAGGTTGCCGTCGTCGTCGGCGGCCAGGCCGGTGGCGAAGACCGGCACCGACGTCGGATCGGCCGTCGCCGCGCCCGGCCCCCGGCCCAGCTGCCCATTGCCGGCGATGCTCGAGATGATCCCGTCCGTCCCGACCCTGCGCACCCGGCGATTGGCGGCGTCGAAGAAGAAGAGGTCGCCGGCGGCGTCGACCGCGATGGAGCTGGACGAGGCGAACTGCTCCCAGCCGAGGTCGAGCTCGGCCTCCAGGGCGGGGCCGCCGTCGCCGGCGAAGCCCTTGACGCCGGACCCGGCCCGGGTCGAGATCGTCCCGTCGGCCAGGGAGACGACGCGCACCCGGTGGGACAGCGAGTCGAGCACGAGCAGGCCGCCGGCACCGTCGAGTGTCATCCCGACGGGGAACAGCTTGGCCTCGGTGCCGGGAATCCCGTCCTCGAAGCTCGATCCGCCGCCCGCCACCGTCGTGATCACACCGTCGGTGCCGATGCGGCGGATGCGTTGGTGGGCCATGTCGGCCACGTACACCACGCCGTCACCGTCGACCCCGATACCGGAGATGGAGAGGGTCACGTCGGTCGCCTGGCGCCCGTCGCCCGGGTCCGGGTCGTAGCTGTCGGTGCCGGCCAGCGGCCAGGTGACGCCGTCGGGGTCGATCCGGCGGATCTGGTCCCAGGTCCGGTTGGCGACCACGAACCGGGAACCGTCCGGGCCGAAGGCGATGCCCATGGGCCCGTAGTCGCGGTCGAGCGCGCTCTGGGTGCGGCCGTCGGCCGTCGACCAGATCGTCCCGCCGGGCGTGATGCGACGGAGGCGGCTGTTGCCGCTGTCAGCCACGACGAGGTCGCCGTCGGCGGGATTGAAGGCGAGGCCCCGTGGGCTCGCCAGCTGGGCCCGGACGGCGGGGCCGCCGTCGCCACCGAGCGACCCGGTCCCGTTGCCGGCGATGGTCGAGATCACGCCGTCGGGCGCGATGCGGCGGGTCCGGTGCCGTCCGGCCTCCGACACGTAGAGGTTGCCGGCCCCGTCGCGGGCGAGGCCCCACGGCTGGAGGGCCACGCCCCGAGCCTGGTCGCCGTCGTGCGGGTCCACCTCGGTGGCCGCGGGGGTGACGATCGACTGGCCGTTGCCGCCGATGGTGGCGAGGTGGCCGGACGGGTCGAGGCGGCGCACCCAGCGGTGGTCGGTCACGAAGATGTTGCCGGCGCCGTCGGGGACGATCCCCCAGCCACCGACCGGGATCTCGATTCCCGGGCCCTCGGTGCCGTACTCCCGGTTGCCGTTGCCGATGACGGTCGTGATCGTGCCGAGCGGGTCGACCCGGCGGATGCGGCTGCCGTCCTGGAGGAACAGGTTCCCGGCCGAGTCGAAGGCGAGGGCGCCGGGGCTGGAGAGGACGGCCTGGGTGGCGGGCCCCCCGTCGCCCCCGAACGACGACGATCCGCCCACGCCGACCGCGGCCACCACCCGTCCGGTGACGTGGTCGACCTTGCGGATGCGGGTGGGGTAGTCGGAGAAGTAGACGTCGCCGTTGGCGGCGACGGCCACGCCCATGGGCATGACCCACGCCTCCGCCGCGGGCACCCCGTCGGCCCGGGTGGCGCCCCCGCCGGCCACGGTGGTGATGATCCCGGCGGTGTCGACCCGCCGGACCCGTCCTGCGCCGTAGTCGGCGATGAACAGGTTGCCGCCGCCGTCGAAGGTCAGACCGAACGGCTCGGACAGGGTGGCGGCCGTGGCCGGCCCGCCGTCGCCGTCGTTGCCGGCGACACCGGTCCCGACCACGACCTCCTCGAAGCCGGTGGCCAGGTCGATCGCCCGCACCACGTAGTTGTAGCGATCGGCCAGGTAGAGGCGGTCGCCCCACACCGCCAGCCCGAACGCGTCCTGGGCGACGTTGGAGCCCCGCCCCGAGCCCAACGAGCCGGCGTAGGGCACCAGCTCGCCGGCGGCCGCGGCCGCGGGGGAGAACCTGCCTCCGGCCAGTACGAGGGGGGACGCCAGCACCGCCAGAGCCGTCATCCAGACGGAGATCACCCGTCGAGCCCGCCGTTGCCGCACGGCGCGGGTATCGGTCGTCGCTGCGGGCGACTTGACCCATTCCGCTCAAGCCGGCGTCCGCCGGGGTCGAAGCAACGACCGACCCCCATTGGAGGACGGCGTGATGCCGAGGACGAGAATGACGATGTTCCGCGCCGTCGCGGCCGGCGCGCTGGTCGTCGCGGCCGGATTGCCCGTCCTGGCCATCGCCCCGGCGCCGGCCTCGGCCGCGGTCGCGGCGGCCACCACGCCGGTCGTAGGCACCGTCCTGACCTCGTTCCGGCCCGGGGCCGACGACGCCGCCCGGGCCCTCGCCGATCCCGGCGACGGGTACGTGATGGTGGCCGGTGCCGCCGGCGGCGACTTCGGCGTCACCCGCCTCAATTTCTCCGCCGGCCTGGCCGACCCTTCCTTCGGCGGCGACGGCCAGGTCACCACCGACTTCGGGGGACGGCAGGACGCGGCCAACGCCGTCGCCTCCGGCCCCTCCCGGACGACGGTGGCCGCGGGCTCGTCGGGCGACGACCTCGCCGTCGCCCGCTATGACCCCAGCGGCGCCCTCGACCGCGGCTTCGGCACCGAGGGACGGGTCGTCGTGAATCTGGGCGGCCCGGACGACGCCGCCTACGCCGTGATCGCCCCTCTCGACGGCAAGGTCGTCGCCGCCGGGGGCAACGCCGACTCCATGGTCGTGCTCCGATTCGCCGCCGACGGCTCGCCCGACGCCACGTTCGGCGCGTCCGGCCGCGCCGCCATCCCCTTCGCCTCCCCCGCCCGGGCCCTGGTCGTCCAGCCCGACGGCCAGCTGGTGGTCGCCGGCGGCGGACCGTCCGGCATCGGCGTGGCCCGTCTCACCGCCGCCGGCACGCTCGACGCCACCTTCGGCTCCGCCGGTGTGGCCCGCCTCGGTACCGCCGGCACCGCAGCCAACGCCTTGGCCCTCCTCCCCGACGGGCGGTTGGTCGTCGTCGGCGGCGCTTCCGGCAACGTCGTGCTCGCCCGTCTCCTGCCGAACGGTCTCCCCGACCCCACCTTCGGGGTCAACGGCATCGCGTCGGCGCCCGACTTCGGCCAGGACGACACGGCCAGGGGCGTCTCGGCCGACGACGACGGTCGGCTGCGGGTGGTGGGCGAGGCCGCCGACGGCTCGGGGTTCTTCGCCACCTTCCTGCCGAGCGGCGTCCTGGACACGTCCGAGGCCGGCGGCTTCCGGCGCACGCAGCCGCTGCGGGCCCTCCAGCGGGCGATCGGCGGCGGATGGTACGTGGCGGGAACCGAACTCGGTTCCTATGCCAGCCAGGACTTCTTCGTGGGCCACGCCGGCTCCGACGGGTGGATCTGGCCCGCCAGAGGGATCGCCTTCGACGCCCCGTTGGAGCTGGCCCGGGGCGCGGTCCAGCTCCCCGACGGCCGTACGGTCATCGCCGGCGAGACCAGCGGGTCCATCGGGCTCGTCCGCCACCTGGCCGACGGGACCCGCGACCCGACCTTCGGCATCGGCGGACGGGTGGTGAGCGACCTGGCCTGGTTCCCGACGGTGATGGCCGTCCAGCCCGGTGGCCGCACCGTCGTCGTCGGGCATCGGGACGACGTCATGACCCTCGTCGGCTTCCGGGCCGACGGTTCCCCCGACCCCACCTTCGGGACGGATGCCCGGACCTTCACCGATCTCCCCGGCTACGAGGCGCCCAGCGCCATCGTCGTCCTCCCCGACGGCGGGCTGCTGGTGGCCGGCTCCACGTCCGACGGCAGCTTTCTCGCCCGCTACCTCCCCGACGGCCAGCCGGACCCGGCCTACGGCACCGCCGGCGTGGTCCTCGACACGCTGGGGACGGGGTGGGGGCCGCCCCAGGCCGTCGCCCGCCAGCCCGACGGCAAGCTCATCGCCGCCGGCTCCGACGGAGTCCGGCGGGTCAACGCCGACGGCTCCGTCGACACCGGCTTCGGCACCGGCGGGAAGACGACGTTCGACCCCGCCCGGCTGCGGAACCTGACCGCCATCGCCCTGCAGCCGGACGGGCGCATCCTGGTCGGCGGCCGCTCGATCAGCGACGGCTTCGCCATCCTCCGCCTGCTCCCCAACGGGGCGATCGACGGGTCATGGGCGCCGGTGCGCACCGAGTTCGCGGAGGAGAACGGGGGCTCGGGTCGGGTCGACGTGCTGCGAACGCTCCTGCCCACCACCGAGGGCGGCGTGCTCGCCCTGGGCGGCGCGGGCATCTCCCGCTACCGGCCCGATGGCACGCCCGACCCCGGCTTCGGCGCCGGCGGACAAGCCCTGCTCCTTCCCGGGGATCGCGACGCCGTCGTCGCCCTCCTCGGCGCGGGCCACGTCTTCAGCGTCGGCTCCGCCCGTATCGGGTCGCATCCGACCGGTTTCGTGCTGCAGACCACCAAGCTCCCGGTGGGGGGGATGTTCCATCCCCTCCCGCCCACCCGCATCCTCGACACCCGCACCGGGCTGGGCCGGAGCTCGGCCGAGACGCCGGGCAAGCTGGCCGCCGGATCGTGGCTGTACCTGAAGGTGGCGGGACGAGGGGGCGTGCCCATCTCGGGCGTAGGCGCGGTCGCGCTCAACCTCACCGCCACCGAGCCGACGATGGGCAGCTTCGTCACCCTCTGGCCCGGCAACCAGGGGCCGCCGAACGCCTCGAACCTCAACTTCTCCGCCGGCCAGACCGTGGCCAACCTGTCGGTGGTGCTGGTCGACAACGGCGGGTCCATGCGCCTGGTCAACGCCGTCGGCTCGGTCCATCTCGTCGTCGACGTGGCCGGCTGGTACGGCGACGGCTCCGAGGCCGGCGGCCAGCGCTTTCACCCGGTGGCGCCCAGCCGCGTCCTCGACACCCGGGAGGGCAACGGCGCCCCCGCGGCCAAGGTGGGACCGGGCGGCGTGGTCAGCCTGTTGGTGGCGGGGCGGGGCGGCGTCCCCGCCAGCGGCGCCACCGCGGTGGCGATGAACCTCACCGTCACCGAGCCGACCGAGGGGGACTTCGTGACGGTGTGGCCGGCGGGCGACGCCCTGCCGAACGCGTCGAACGTCAACGTGGCACCGGGGCAGACCCGGGCCAACCTGGTGATGGTGCCGATCGGTGCCGGCGGGCGGGTGTACCTCTACAACTTCAACGGGTCGGCCCACCTGGTGGCCGACGTGTCCGGTTGGTTCGGCGGTGCCGCCGATCCCACCGGCCAGCCCCTCCACGCGGTGGTGAGCCCATCCCGCATCCTCGACACCCGGTTCGGCAACGGCGCCCCCGTGGCCAAGGTCGGTTCCGGGGCCACGCTGGCCCTCCAGGTCACCGGCCGGGGCGGCCTGCCCGCGAGCGGGGTGACGGCGGTGGTGCTCAACGTCACCGCCACCGACGCGACCCAGGGCGGGTTCGTCACCGCCTACCCGGCCGGTTC
>JAXDMK010000016.1:0-16915 GCA_034666105.1 Actinomycetota bacterium
AAGGCGATGGAGGTGCCGGTGCAGGCGCCGGCGGCCCGGTTGAAGGCCTCGGCCCGGCCCGGGTCGTGCTCGAGCGACACCACGGTGGCCGCCGGCGCCGCCGTCCGCAGCCGGCGCTGGTTGCCGCTCAGGGTGCCGACCTCGACCAGCACGACCTCCAGCCGGTCGGCGGGGAACTCGAGGTCGGCCACCGCGTGCAGCCCGGCCACGGTGTCGGCGATGGCACCCTCGTGGAGGATCACCACCGAGACCATCTCCGCCGGCCGCGGGTTGGCCGGGCTCATCGGGGTCGGGTTCCGTCCACCGAATGAATCTGCCACAGCCCCCCGAGGGACACGACCCCGCCGTACGACTCCTTGGGCTGGCCCGGCTCCACGTCGAAGCGGAACGTGCGATGGCGGAAGTCGAACTGGTGGAGGGTGGCGTAGTCGGTGATGGCGGTGGACACGTCGTAGGTGCCGGGGAGGAGCATGAGGACGGGCACGACCAGGTCGACGTGGCCCTCGCCCTCCAGCCGCTCGGGGACGCAGCCCGCCTCCCGGGTGTTGGGGCCGGTGACGTGCTGGCCGTCGAGGGTGTGGATGGCCATGCCGAACACGGGCCGGGGGATGGACTCGGTCATCACGTAGTGGAAGCGGAAGGTGACCCGCTCGCCGGTGCGGACCTTGCCCGTGGGCGACCCGTTTTCGTCGATGATCTCGATGCGGTCGACCCGGGCCTCGCCCGAGCCCCACCGGGTGCCGGAGCCCGACACCTGCTGGCGGTCGGGGTGGACCTCGTCGATGTACTGGTCGACCACGTCGCCGGCGGCGCCGCACGCGTGCAGGGTGCCCCCCTTGAGCCAGGCCACCTGGTCGCACAGGCTGCGGATCGAGCCCAGGCCGTGGGACACGACCACCACCGTCTTCTTGGCCGCCTTGAGCTCGGCGAACTTCTCGTTGCACTTGCGCTGGAAGCTCTCGTCGCCCACCGCCAGCACCTCGTCGACCAGCAGCACGTCGGGCTCGACGTTGATGGCCACCGAGAAGCCCAGCCGCACGTACATACCCGACGAGTAGTTCTTCACCGGGGTGTCGATGAACCGTTCGAGGCCGGCGAACTCCACGATCTCGTCGAACTTGGCCGCGATCTGCTTCTTGCCCAGGCCGAGGATGGAGCCGTTGAGCTGGATGTTCTCCCGTCCCGAGAGCTCGGGGTGGAAGCCGGCGCCCAGCTCGAGGAGGGCGGACACCTTGCCGTTGACCTCGATCCGGCCCTCGTCGGGACGCAGGATCCGGGCCATGCACTTGAGGAGCGTGCTCTTGCCCGAGCCGTTCTCGCCGATGAGGCCGAACGTGGTGCCCTCGGGAACGGTGAGGGCGACGTCGCGGAGGGCGTAGAACTCCTCGAACTGGGCCCGGCGGCCCCGGAGGAGGGCGGACTTCAGGTGCTGGTTGCGCTCGTGGTACAGCCGGAAGCGCTTGGTGACGTGGTCGACGACAACCGCCGGCGGGGTGTCGGCGGCGGCCGGCGGAGCGGCGGGTGCGGCGGGTGCGGTGGGGGCGGTGGGGGCGGTGGGGGCGGCCGTGGCGGCCGCGTTCTCGGTCACAGCTCCTCCGCCAGCTTGGGTTCGAGCCGGGCGAACACCATGAGGCCGACGGCCAGGGTGAGCAGGGACACGACCAGCAGGTAGGCGAGGTCGGCCGCCGCCGGCGCCCGCACGTCGTAGAGCAGGTCGCGGTAGACGCCGACGAAGCGCACCATGGGGTTGAGGTCGTAGAGGAACCGCACCGGGATGGTGAGGCCGAGGGCGTGCGCGCTCTGGGGGACGACCGACACCGGGTAGACGACCGGCGTGGCGTAGAACCAGAGCTGCAGCAGGATGCCGGTGAAGTGCTGGACGTCGCGGAAGTAGACGTTGAGCACGCCCAGGGTGAGACCGATCCCGAGCACGAACACCGCCTGGACCGCCATCAGGACCACCACCGGCAGGATCCAGGGGAGCACGAAGTTGCCGGCCACGAGCAGGGCGACGGCCAGCACCGCCATCTCGATGAGGAAGGCGACCACCGACGAGGCCACGTTGGCCGCGATCAGGACCTGGCGGGGGAAATAGACCTTCTTGATCAGGTTGGAGTTGGCCAGCATGGTGCCCATGGCGCCGGTCATGCCGTTGGCCACCAGGTTCCAGGGCAGGATCCCGCAGAGCAGGAAGAGGGCGAACACGTCGAGCCCGCTGGGGTCGCCCGGCGGCACCTTGACCTTGAGGAACACCCCGAAGACGACGGCGAAGATGGCCATGGTGGCCAAGGGGTTGACCAGCGACCAGGCCCAGCCCAGCAGCGACCGCTTGTACTTGCCCCGCAGCTCGCGCAGGGTCAGGTTGGCCAGCAGGTTGCGGGCGTCCCACATCTCCCGGACGCTGCCGGCGGTGGCCGCCCAGAGGCGTGGCTTCCGGGGCTTGCCTGCCCCCGTGGGCGTCGCCACGACCTCGTCTTCGAGCACCCGCATGTACCTACGCTCTCCCGGCAGGCGATCTCGGGGTCGAATGAGGCGTCATCGGCCGGTGATCGTGACGCGCATCCTCGCCCCGGCAGGATACTGCCCCCGCCGTCCGTCGCCGGGCCACCGATCAGGACGGGGTCATGCCGGCCCCAGGGCGACGCTCAGAAGCAGGACCAGGGGTGGTCAGGCTCGTTGCCGGGATCCGCCCGCGGGGCGTGGCTCGGTCGATCGGATGGGCCCGTGTCGGGGTTATCGTCGTCGGCGGATGCGGATCGTCGTCGTGTCGGCCCATTTTCCGCCGAACTTCGTCAGCGGCGGCACCCTCCAGCCCCAGCGCCTGGCCCAGGGCCTGCGGGCGCGCGGCCACGACGTGAGCGTGTACGCCGGATGGCTGGGCGAGCGTCCGCCCCTGGAGAGCTGGGAGGACGTCGACGGGACGGGCCTGCCCGTGCGCTGGGTGGTGAGCGGGCGTTGGATCGGCTGGGGCGACGAGCGCAACTTCGACAACCCCGACGTGGGCGCCCACTTCGCCGCCCACCTGGCCCAGGTGCGGCCCGACGTCGTCCACCTCCATGCGTTGCAGTCGCTGGGCGGCAACCTGGTGCCGATCGCGGCCGCGGCCGGGGCCAAGGTCGTGGTCACCATGCACGACTTCTGGTGGTGCTGCCCCCGCCAGTTCCTCGTCGACCGGACCATGCACCCGTGCTCGCTGGTGGTGGCCGCCGGGTGCTGCCCGTGCGAGGTCGACCGGGACTGGCTCGACGACCGCAACCGGCGGCTGACGACGATGCTGGCCGGCGCCGACCTCATCCTGGCCCCCTCGGCCAGCGCGGCCCGGGTGCTGGCGGCCAACGGCGTCGACCCCGCCCGCCTGGAGGTGGACGAGAACGGGCTGCCCGACGGGGCGCGGGCGCCAACGTCGGTCGCCTCGGTCCGCTCCGCGCCCGGCGGTGGGGGGCCGGTGCGGTTCCTCTTCACCGGCGGGACCAACCCCATGAAGGGGGGGCAGGTGCTGTTCGACGCCGCCCGCCGGATGGCGTCGCTCCCCGGATGGCGGCTGACGGCCTACGGCTGGGACGGGCCCGCCCGGGACGACCAGGTGGCCCCGCCGCCGCCCGCCGATCGTCTGCCGGTCGACATCCTCCCCCCGTTCGACCCCGCCGACCAGGACGCGGTCTACGCCGGGGCCGACGTGGTGGTGGTCCCGTCCCTCATGCGGGAGTCGTACTCGATCGTCACCCGGGAGGCGCTCACCCGGGGCCTGCCCGTCGTGTGCACCGACACCCTCGGTCCGGAGGAGGTGGTCAACCACGGGGGCAACGGGCTGGTGGTGCCGGCGGGCGACGGGCCGGCGCTGGCCGCCGCCCTCCGCTCGTTGGTGGCCGAGCCCGGCCTGCTCGACCGGCTGCGGGCCGGATGCCAACCACCGTTGCCCGTCCGGTCGATCGACGCCCAGGTCGACGGGCTGGTGCGCTCCTACGAGGGGCTGGTCGCGGGGTACGTCGCGGCGCCCGGGAGCCCGCGGCGGCGGACCGTCCGCCGGGTGTTGTTCGTGGTCGGGATCGAGGGGGCGCCCCTGCGCTACCGGGCCCGGCTGCCGGCGGAGGCGCTGGGGTTGGTGGGCGTCGAGAGCGACGTCCGTCACTACCGGCATCCCGACGTGCCCCGGCTGGCGGCGGCGGCCGACGCGGTGGTCGTCTACCGGGTGCCGGCGACGGTGGAGATCCTGGCCGTCATCGCCTCGGTGCGGGCCCGGGGCGTGCCCGTCCTGTTCGACGTCGACGATCTCATCTTCGACCCGGGGGTCGCCTCGGAGATCCCCGCCCTCGAGATCCTGCCCCCCGAGGAGGCGGAGCTGTGGCTGGAGGGCGTCCGCCGCTACCGCACCACGATGGAGGCCTGCGACGCGTTCATCGGCACGACGGCCGCGCTCTGCCGCCACGCCACCGAGGTCACCGGACTGCCGGCGTGGCGCTTCCCCAACGGCGTGGGGATGCTGCTGGGGGCGGCGTCCGACGAAGCCCTGCACCGGGGCCGGCAGCCGGGACCGCCCCGGATCGGGTACCTGAGCGGCACCGACACCCACGACCTCGACTGGGCCCACGTCGAGCCGGCCATCGTCGAGATCCTCACCCGTCATCCGGGGGTCGAGCTGTGGCTGGCGGGCATGGTGACGGCCTCGGCCGCCCTCGACCCGTTCTCGGCCCGGGTGGTGCGGCTCCCGTTCCTGCCCTGGCCGGGCCTGCCCCGGGTGTTGCGCCAGGTCGACGTCAACCTGGCCCCGCTCGCCCCCGGGAGCCGGTTCAACGAGTGCAAGAGCGCCATCAAGTGGCTGGAGTCGGCCCTGGTGGAGACGCCGACGGTGGCCAGCCCCACGGAGCCGTTCCGGGAGGCGATCGAGGCGGGCGTCACCGGGCTGCTGGCGGCGACCGTGGGGGAGTGGGTCGAGGCCATCGACCGGCTGCTGGTCGACGACGACCTGCGTCAGGCGATGGGCCGCCGGGCCCGGCGGGAGGCGCTCCTGCGCTGGTCACCCCACCTCCAGGCCCACCGCTACCGGGAGATCCTGGAGTCGGCCGAGGTGCGGGACGCCTCGTTGCCGTCGTCGTTGTCATCGTCGTCGGGCTGGGTCGCAGTGGCCCACACCGAGCCGCCCCATCCCTTCGAACTGGAGCCCTACGGCGAGGCGCCGGCCGCCCCGGTCGCGCCCCCGGCGGCCGCCTCCCGCCGCGCCCGCGCCGCCCGGGTCGAGGCCGGCCGCCTGGTGTCGGCGCTCCGGGAGAGCGTGCGCACCGACGGCCCCCGGTCCACCGCCGTCCGGCTCACCCGCTACTCGGCCAAGGCCGTCCGCCGCCGCCTCGATCGCTCCCACCGCAACTGGTGACACGCAGCGCCCTCCGCGGGCCCTAACCGTCACCGGTTCGACTGGCCCGGCGAACTGGTGACACGCAGCGCCCTCTGCGGGCCCTAACCGTCACCGGTTCGGTTGAAGCCCCGGCGGACCTTGTCGGCGACGCCGGCCACCGGGTGACGCACGAGGTGGAGGAGGTGGTCGATCGACGTGGCCATGGCCTGGGAGCGGGCGTCGAGGCGAGCCACCGCGTCCTCGATGGCGGCCAGCCGGGGCGACACGTCGGCCACCAGCGCGTCGGTGGCGGCCAGCCGGGAATCGGTGTCCTGGCGGACGGCCTCGGCCACGTTGGCCGCGGTGAACACGGCCAGGAGGCCCGCCCCATCGTCCGCCGACGATCCGTCGTCCGACGCCGGCGCGGCGCCGAAGGACGGCGACGAGGTACGGCGGGCGGCGACCAGGTGGCGGTAGAAGGGCGGCACGTGGTCGCGGGCCGAGAAGAGCCAGTTGTAGGCGATGTCGTAGCCGGTATCGAGGGGTCCGAGGGCGGGGCGGGCCACCAGCTGGTGCTTGAGCAGCATCATGGCCAGCCAGTCGTGGAGGTTGCCGGCGCCCGCCACCGCCACCTGCCACCCGAGGCTCTCGAAGTGGGCCACGGTGTCGTCGACGCCGGGCAGCCCGTGGTCGCGGTGCTCGTCGAGCTGCTCCTGGGCCGACCCCGTCACGAGGAGGACGAACCGCCGGGCCAGCTCCTCGGCGCCGGCGACCCCGGGTGTGTCGAAGGGCGCGGCCACCAGGACCAGGTCGCGGCTCACCCGGGCCAACTCGCCCAGGAAGCCCTCCCGCAGCGACGGCGGGACGTGTTCGAGGGCGTCGCTGCTCACCACCGCGTCGAAGCTGGCGTCGGGGAAGGGCAGGCGGGTGCCGTCGGCGGCCAGGCGCACGGTGCCGGGGAGGGGCTCGGCCGTCGGGGCCAGGTCGACCGACACCGCATCCAGGCCAGGGTCGAAGGCGGCGAGGTAGCCGGCGCCGTCGCCCACGTCGAGGACCCGCAGGGGGCCGTCGCCGAGGGTGGCCCGCAGGGCCCGGACGATGGCGCCGTAGCGGCTGTAGCGGTCGAAGGCGGTCCACGCCCCGCCGGGGAACTCGATGTGGCGGTGTTCCTTGCGGATGGGCTCGGTCACCGGTCGGCCGCCTTCCTCGTCGGGCGGGGGGGTCGCAGGGCGGACGCCACCGAGACCAGCAGGCCCAGGATCCCGAGGACCGCCCACGCCCGGGGCCACAGGCGGACGGTCGAGTAGCCGATCTGGCGGGGGTGCAGCGGGGGGAACTGCTGGTCGAACCGCACCCGCTCGGCGTCATCGACCCGGCAGTAGAGGCGGGCCACCGGGTCACCGGTGCCAGCGGAAAGGGCCAGGTGGGAGTCGGTGTCGGCCAGGCTGGCGCCGACCATGAAACTCTCGGGCGCGACCACGTCGAACGGTGCCGAAAGGGGCGTGGCCAGGGAGTACACCTGCACCTCGGGGTCGGACGGCCGGGGCCGGGAGGTGAGTTCGGCCAGGGGGCCGGCGCGGGGGGTGGCGGAGCCCCCGATGAGGAGCGTGGTGGGAGGCGGTCCGTCGACGACCAGGCCCACCGCCCGCACCGGGCAGGGCGGGTCGACCCGGATGGCGGTGGTGGACACGAAACCCTGGTTCAGCGGCTGGTCGACGACGGGCGCCAGGTCAGGGGCGATCAGCCCGGCGGCGTAGGTCGACCGCACGTAGTCACGCACCTCGGCCTGTTCCGCGAAGAAGGCGACGGCGATCACCGCGGCCACCGCCACCACACCCCAGCGGGGTCCGAGGGCGACGACGGCCGCCGCCGCGATCAGCACGCTCACCGGCACCAGGGCGGTGTAGAGGTGGCGCCCCTCGGGATGGCCGACGCCGGCGAAGAGCCCGAACACGATGGCCTCCATACCCACGAAGGCGAGGGGAAGGGCGGTGCCCACCCACGCCAGCGAGACGAGGGCGGGCCGGTCGCGCCGGGCCGCGGCCGCGCCCAGCCCGACCACGACGGCGGCGATCACCGTCACCACGAAGACCCGCTCGTAGGGCGGACCGTGGAAGGGGCTGAACAGGGCCGAGTCCCAGAACCCCATGTTGGCCAGGCGCATATGGTCCCAGAGGACGTGGGGGCTCAGACCCGACTGGGCCATCATCTGGCCGGTGATGGCGCTGCTGGCGGCGGCGGCGGTGGGGGAGCCGTAGGTGGCCATGTTCCACGCCACCCACGGGAGGAGGACCACGCCGGTGGCCGCGCCGGTGACCGCACCCGCCTTCACGACCTGCGCCGGCGACTGGCGGCGGGTGGCGAGCAGCCACAGGTAGGGCAGGGCCAGCACGCCGACCAGACCCAGGGTGGTGGTCTTGGCCAGCAGCGCCGCCCCCAGGGCCAGGCCGGTGAGGGCCGCCCCCTGGAGACTGGGGGAGCGGTGGAAGCGGGCCGCGGCCAGGAGGGCCAGGGCGGCCACGGGCACGACCAGGGCGTCGTTGCCGATGGTGGCCAGGTTGGTGTTGAACCCGTCGATCGCCACCAGCACCGCCGGCGCCGCCAGCCAGATGGCGGGCCGGCGGGGGAACAGTTCTTTGGCCAGCAGCCAGGTGAGAGGGACGGCGGTGAGGGCGATCAGCACCGACCCCAGGCGCAGCCCGTAGATCGACGCCACGAACCCGAACGGCCGCGACAGCCAGTAGAACGGCACCTCCAGGGCGTAGTACAGCGGCGGCTGGACGGCCTCGTACTGCGACGACGCCACCGACCAGTACCCGTCCTCCAGCACCGGCAGGTGAGGTGTCGACCGGGAAGCCAGCGTCGGCGACGTCTTGATCACCTGGACGACCTCGATGGGCATGACGTCCTTGCCCACCGTCGGGATGCCGTGGCCGGTGGCGATCGACTCCACGAACCCGTAGTGGTGGGCTTCGTCGATCGGGCTCCAGACCTCGGTGGTGGCGACCCAGAAGACGCCCCGGAGGAGCCCGACGGCGGCGATGGCGACCAGGGCCAGCAGGTGGGCCCGGGGGATCCGTCGTGCCGGTCGCGACGGGCCCCGATCTCGCCCACCTTCGGGGGGGAGAGCCGGGCGCGGGTCGACACGATCGTGGGTCGATGCCGTCACTGGGATCACGAGGCTAGTGGCCGGGCCGTGGAGGCCGGGGTGCGCCGGTAGCCTCTCCCCCGTGCGTATCGCGGCCCTCGCCGGGGGGGTGGGGGCCGCCCGGCTGCTCCGGGGCCTGGTCGATGTGATCGACCCGGCGTCGGTCACCGCCATCGTGAACACGGGCGACGACTTCGTCATCCACGGCCTCCACGTGAGCCCCGACCTCGACACCGTCACCTACACCCTGGCCGACGCGGTGAACCCGGAGACGGGTTGGGGCCTGGCCCGCGAGACGTGGGCCGCGATGGAGGCCCTCGACCGCTTCGGACCCGGCCTCACCTGGTTCCGGCTCGGCGATCGCGACCTGGCCACCCACCTCTACCGCACCCGCCGGCTGGCGGAGGGGGCGCCGCTGTCGACGGTGACGGCGGAGGTCACCGCCGCCTGGGGGGTGGCCGTGCGGTTGCTCCCCATGTCCGACGATCCGGTGGCCACCCGGGTGGAGGTGCCGGGCGAGGGCGAGATCGAGTTCCAGGACTACTTCGTCCGCCGCCACCACGACGTGCCGGTGCGAGGGGTCCGGTTCGAGGGGGCGGCCACCGCCACCGCCGGCCCCGGCGTCCTCGACGCCCTGGCCCACGCCGACCGGGTGGTGATCTGCCCGTCGAACCCCATCGTGTCGATCGACCCCATCCTGGCCGTGCCCGGGATCCGGGACGCGGTCGTCGCCCGCCGGGCGGACGTGGTGGCGGTGTCGCCCATCGTCGCCGGCGCCGCCCTCAAGGGACCCGCGGCCCGGCTGCTGGCCGACCTCGGCCACGACGTGTCGGTGGTGGGCATCGCCCGCCTGTACGCGCCCTTGGCGTCGGTGCTGGTGGTCGACGAGGCCGACGGCTGGCTGGCGGCGGCGGTGGAGGGCGAGGGCATGCGGTGCGTGGTGGCGCCGGCCGTCATGCGGGGCCGGCCCGAGGCGATGGCCCTCGCCGCCACCGTCCTCCAGGCCTGAGGCCCGAGGCCTGAGGTGCAGCGCCTGGAGGTCATCCCCGTGGAGGGGATGCCCGAGGTCCGTCCCGGCGACCGGCTGGCCGACCTGCTGGCGGCCGCCGCCGCCGCCGCGTCGATCCCCTTCGAGGACGGCGACGTGGTGGTCGTCACCCAGAAGGTGGTGTCGAAGGCGGAGGGGCGGATGGTGCCCGTCGACCACGACGACCGGGACGGGCGGATGGCGGTGGTGGAGGCGGAGGCGGTGCGGGTGCTCCGCCGGCGGGGCGACCTGGTCATCACCGAGACCCGGGGCGGGTTCGTGTGCGCCAACTCCGGCGTCGACCTGTCGAACGTCCCCGAGGGCTACGCCACGCTCCTGCCCGTCGACCCCGACCGCTCCGCCCGCCGCATCCGCGACGGCCTGCGGGCCCGGACCGGGCGGGAGGTGGCGGTGATCGTGTCCGACACCTTCGGGCGGGCCTGGCGCCGGGGGCTCACCGACGTGGCCATCGGCTGCGCCGGCATCGCCGCCATCGTCGATCTCCGGGGCACCACCGACACCCAGGGCCGGGAGCTCCACGCCACCGAGGTGGCCGTGGTCGACGAGCTCGCCGGTGCGGCCGAGCTGGTCATGGGCAAGGCCACGGGCATCTGCGCGGCCGTGATCCGCGGCGTCGACTCCTCGTGGTTCAGGGACGGCGGCTCCGTCCGCGCCGAGATCGTCCGCCCCCCCGCCGACGACCTCTTCCGATAGGCGGCGGCGGGGCATGGCGTCGACGGGCCGCCGGGCGTCACCGCCACGGTGGATCGGGTAGTCCGTCGAGTCGACGAAGGAGATGACGGGTGCGGCGACAGATCATCGGGTTTCACCAGGACCAGGTCGATGACTGGGTGGCCGAGCTGTCCTGCCTGCACAACCAGCACGTGCGCCACCGGCCGCCGTTCCAGGAGCGACCGTGGGTGACGAGCGACGCCGGGCGCGCCGCCCGCCTGGGCCAGGACCTCGACTGCCCGTTGTGCGACCGGGCCGAGCTTCCCGACGGGCTGGACGTGACCCGTACAGCCGGTCCCTTCGACGCCGCGTCCCTGCCCGCCGGCCTGCGCCGGGCGCACCGGGTGGCCGACGGCGTGTGGGGACGCCTGTTCGTCATGCAGGGCACGGCCGCCATCTCCATCGACACCGACCCTCCGATCCGCCGCCGGCTCGCCGCCGGTGACAGCCAGCCCATCCCGCCCGGCGTGCCCCACGCGGTGTCGCTCGACGGGCCGGTGCGGCTGACGGTCGACTTCCTCGTCCGCCGCCCGCCGCCCGCCGCCCGGAACGAGCACGACTAGCCCCGGCGGGCCTCGAACCAGCGCAGGACCTCGGCCGTACCGGCCTCCAGCGTCGTCCACGCTTCCCAGCCGAGGTGGATGGCGGCCCGGCCGGGGTCGAGGGCCGACCGGGCCAGCTCGCCGGCCCGGGCGGGGGCGTACACCGGCGGGGGGGCCACGCCGGCGGCGTCGGCCATCGTGCGGTACAGGCGGTTGACCGACGTCTCCCGGCCGGTGCCCACGTTCATGAGCAGGCCGCTGCCCCGGGTGGCGGCCCGGGCGAAGGCGTCGACCACGTCGTCGACGTAGACGAAGTCCCGCGTCTGCTCGCCGGTGCCGAAGATGGTGCACTGCTCGCCCGCCAGCAGCCGCCCGGCGAAGATGGCCACCACGCCCGCCTCCCCGTGGGGGTCCTGGCGGGGCCCGTAGACGTTGGCCAGGGCGAGGGCGGTGAACTCGATGCCGTGCAGCTCCCGGTAGGCGGCCAGGTAGTCGCCGGCCGCTTTCTTCGACACCCCGTAGGGCGACAGCGGCCGTTGCGGCGCCGACTCCCGCACTGGCAGGTCGTTGGGCTCGCCGTAGAGGGTGCCCCCGCTGGCGGCCAGGATCACCTTGGCCGTTCCCGCCGAGCGGGCCCCCTCCAGCACGTTGAGCGTGCCCAGGATGTTGACCTCGGCGTCGAACAGGGGCCGCTCCACCGACACCCGCACGTCGGCCTGGGCGGCGAGGTGGAACACGACTTCGGGCCGGCGCCGGGTCATGAGCTCGACCAGCCCCGGCTCCCGGATGTCGAGGCGGTGGAAGCTCAGGTCGTGGCCCGCCGTGTTGCGGGCGTCGGCCAGGTTGGACAGGTTGCCGCTCGACAGGTCGTCGACGACGTCGACGGTGTGGCCCTCGGCCAGGAGCCGGTCGACCAGCGTCGATCCGATGAAGCCGGCGCCGCCGGTGACCAGGACCCTCACGCCGCGGTCAGCCGGTTCCGGGCGCCACGCCCTCGGGCACGCGGGCGCCGACGATGTTCGAGCCGGGCTCGACCTTCACGCCGGCGCCGATGACCGAGCAGCCGGAGACCGACGCCCCCTCGCCGATCACCGCCCCCGGGCCCACGACCGACCCCCGCACCGCGGCGTAGGCCGCCACCAGCGCCCCCGGCAGGAGGACGGAGTCGACGACCACCGCCCCCTCGTCGACCACCGCGCCCGCGCCCACCACCGAGTTGCGCACCATGGCCGCCACCGCCACCCGGGCGTCGACCCCGAGGAGGGCCGGGGCCTGCACGTCGCCCTCGATCGTCGCCCGTCCCATCCGCCACACCCCGCCGCCGCCGGTGACCGCGCCCGGCGCGGGAGGACCGGGGCGGTGCCCGCCGATGATGTCGAGCTGGGCCCGGAGGTACTGGGCGGGAGTCCCGGTGTCGGTCCAGTAGTCGGCCGACGGGAAGGCGTAGAGGGCCCGGTCGGCGACGATGCCGGGGAAGACCTCCCGCTCCACCGACACCCGGCGGCCGCCGGCGATGCGGTCGAGCACCCGCGGTTCGAAGATGTAGGTGCCGGCGTTGACCTGACCGGGACCGGCCTGGTCGGCGGGCGGCTTCTCCACGAACCGCTCCACCCGGCCATCGGTCTCGTCGGTGATGACCAGTCCGAAGGCCGACGAGTCGGGGACGTGGGCCAGGGCGACGGTGGCTTCGGCGCCGGCCCGGGAGTCGTGGAACTCGAGCATGGCAGAGACGTCGAGGTCGGTGAGGACGTCGCCGTTGACGACGACGAAGCGCTCGTCGATCCCGGCCTCGGCGGCCGCGAAGCGGATGGCACCCCCCGTGTCCAGCGGCTCCGGCTCCACCGCGAACCGCACCGACAGGCAGCGCCCGGACTCGGAGCGGTAGTGGCCGCTCTCGAACAGGGTGGCGAAGGCCTGGTGGAGGTAGCCGAGGGACAGAACCGCCCCCGTGACCCCGTGATCGAGCAGATGGGCCAGGACCCGCTCGATCATCGGGATCTCGACGATCGGCAGCGCCTGCTTGGGGGTGGAATAGGTCAGCGGGCGCAACCGGGTGCCGATCCCGCCCAGCAGCACGACCGCCTGCAGGGTCACGGGGCCGGCGGTGGCGTCGTCGTCTCGGGCGGGATGGTGCTCGAATCGGGCGGGACGGACGTCTCGGTGGTGACGCCCGCAGGAGTCGTGGTGGTGCTGGCCAGCTCGTCGGGCACGGGGGTGGTGCCGACGTCGCTCAGCTTGTCGAGCTGGGGCTCCGACGGCGGCTTGGGGATGTCGGTGCCATCGGGGACGAAGGCCACCGTGATCAGCTGGTTGTCCTCGAGGCGGATGTCGCCCGGGTCACCCTTGAAGAGGGTGCCCTTCTCGTCGGGACCGCGGGTGGCCCAGATCTTGACCTGGACGTTGGCGTCCTTGTCACCGCACTTCTGGCCGTTCTTCCGGGCGTCCTGGCCGGGGAGCTTAATCTGGGTGCTGGTCACCTTGGCCTTCACCGTGTCGAAGAAGACGCCCAGCTTGGCGTTCTTGCCCGCCGACCGGGAGAGGAAGGGGTGGATGTGGACGATGCCGTCGTCGTGGGTGTGGATGCCCAGGGGGTCGGCGGCCTCGGAGATGTTGGGCTGGAACTCGCCGCAGATGTAGAAGCCGATGGCGGCGTGCCAGTGGTCGCCCGCCTTGCCCGAGCCGCTGGCCAGGGGGCGGCTGGTGTCGGGCTGGCGCTGCTCACGGGAGTAGACGACGCCGGCGGTGCCGAGGACCACGATCACGGCCAGCAGCGACGGCCACAGCCACGACGTGGAGCCCCGACGCGTGCGTCCACCGCCGGTACGAGCGGCGCGCGCGACCTTCTTGCTTGACGATGCCTTTCCCATGACCCCCTCGAAGGTACTCGGACGGCCGAGCCACCTGGTCGCAGCAACCGCGCCGGAAGGCTACTCGGCACCGGTTTGAGGGATTCCCGAGCGGCCGTCCCAGACGCCGCCGGCGGCCCCCTCGGATGGCCCCCGCGCCGGCCGCCGGGCCGGCACGCCCGTGATGGGAGGTCAGGAGGGCCTCCGGGCCAGCCGGTGGTGGGCCCAGGCGAGGAGGGTCCGGACGCCGAGGCCGGCGGCCACCGCGGGCAGGACCATGCGCCGGGCGCCGGGCGTGGTGCGGTTGGCGAAGCGGAGGAGCGACCGGTGGTGGGCCAGGATCATGCGGTAGGGGGCGAGCTGGCTCGACGCGCCCACCGAGTGGACGACGCGTCCCCCGGGCTCGTAGCCCACGGTCCACCCCGCCTGGCGCATCCGCCAGCACAGGTCGACGTCCTCCACGTACATGAAATAGGCGGGATCGAACCCCCCGACCTGCTCGAACGCGCTCCGCCGGACGAGCATGCAGGCCCCGCTCACCCAGTCGACGGGACCGGCCCGGGTGTGATCCCAGTCGAGCATGCGGTACCGGGTGGTGAACGGGTTGCGCCGCCAGATCATGCCCAGGAAGGCGTGGCCGGCGGCGTCGGTCAGCTTCGGGAAACGGCGGGCCGACGGGTACAGGCTGCCGTCGGGGTTGTCGACCCGGGGTCCGACCACGGCCATCCGGGGGTCACGGTCGAGGGCGGCGGCCAGGGCCCGGGCCGTCCCCGGCTGCACGATCGTGTCCGGGTTGAGGACGAGGACATAGGCCGAGGCGGTTTTCGCCACCCCCATGTTGGCCGCGGTGCCGAAGCCGAGGTTGGAGCCGGTGGGGAGGAAGCGGCTGCCGGGGTCGGATTCCGCCAGCGCCACCTCCGACCCGTCGGACGAGGCGTTGTCGACGACGACCACGTCGTCCACCCCGTCCGCCCGCAGGCTGCGCACGCACTCCACCAGGTGGGAGCGGGCGTTGTAGTTGACGATCACCGCGCCCACATCGACCATTGGCAGGTCAGGGGTGACGACGGAACCACTCGGCGGTGCGCTCCAGCCCCTGGCGCAGGTCGACCTCGGGCTCCCAGCCCAGCACTCTCCGGGCCAGGCCGATGTCGGGCCGGCGCACCTTGGGGTCGTCGACAGGGAGGGGCTCGAAGACCAGGCTCGACGACGAGCCGGTGACCTCGAGCACCGCCTCGGCCAACTGGAGCAGGGAGTACTCGTCGGGATTGCCGATGTTCATGGGTCCGACGTGGTCGCTGTCGAGCAGGCCGAGGAGCCCCCGCACCAGGTCGTCGACGTAGCAGAAGCTGCGGGTCTGGCTCCCGTCGCCGTAGATGGTGACGGGCTTACCGGCCAGGGCCTGGGTGAGGAAGTTGGAGACGGCCCGCCCGTCGTCGGGCCGCATCCGGGGCCCGTAGGTGTTGAAGATGCGCACGATGCGCACGTCGAGGCCGTGAAAGCGCTGGTAGGCGGTGGCCATGGCCTCGGCGAAGCGCTTGGCCTCGTCGTACACGCCCCGGGGCCCGATGGGGTTGACGTTGCCCCAGTAGTCCTCCGTCTGGGGGTGGACGAGGGGGTCGCCGTACACCTCGCTGGTGGACGCCAGCAGGTACCGGGCCCCCTTGTGCAGGGCCAGGCCGAGGGTGTTGTGGGTGCCCAGGCTGCCCACCTTGAGGGTGGGGATGGGGTGCAGGAGGTAGTCGACGGGGGAGGCGGGGCTGGCGAAGTGGAGCACGGCGTCGACCGGCCCGGGCACGTGCACGAAGTTGCTGACGTCGTGGAGCTGGAACATGAACCCGGGCCGGCCGAAGAGGTCGTCGAGGTTCTCCCGCCGGCCGGTGAGGAGGTTGTCGATGGCCACCAGCTCGTCGCCCCGGGCCAGGAGGGCCCGGCACAGGTGGGAGCCGAGGAAGCCGGCCCCGCCGGTGACGACGATCCGCCGTCCCGATCCGCTCACCGGCACTAGCGGCCGATCCCGGTGTACTGGAACCCGTGCTTGCGCAGCTCGGCCGGGTCGAGCAGGTTGCGGGCGTCGACCACCCGCAGGGGGCGGAGCAGGAGGCCGGCCACCTTGGTGAAATCGACCCGCCGGAAGTCGTCCCACTCGGTGAGCACGACCAGCACCGCCGCCCCCTCGCAGGGGGCGTAGGCGTCGGCGCAGACGTCGATGCCGTCGAGCGGGCGGTGGCCGGACCCGGACGCGATGGCGGGGTCGAAGGCCCGCACCCGAGCCCCCCGGGCCAGCAGCCGGCCGATGACCTCCAGCGAGGGCGACATGCGCAGGTCGTCCGTCCGGGCCTTGAAGGTGAGTCCCCACGCCGCCACCGTCACCCCGTCGAGGGTGCCCCCGGCCGCGCTCTCCACCTTGGTCACCACCCGTTCGAACTGCTCGGCGTTGACCTCCGTGACCCCCCGCAGCAACCCGAAGTCGTACCCCGCGTCGGCCGCGATCCGGATGAGGGCGGCCGTGTCCTTCGGGAAGCACGAGCCGCCGAAGCCGGGGCCGGGGCGCATGAACTCGGAGCCGATGCGCTTGTCGTAGGACATGCCCATGAGGACGTCGCGGACGTCGGCGCCGACCGCCTCGCACACGTTGGCGATGGCGTTGACGAAGGACACCTTGGCCGCCAGGAAGGCATTCGACGCGTACTTGATCGTCTCCGCCGAGGCGGGGTCGGTGATGAGCAGCTGGGCCCGCAGGGAGTCGAAGAGCGACGCCACCCGGAAGGCGGCGGCCTGGTCGTCGGAGCCGATGACGACCCGGTCGGGGTTGAGGAAGTCGTGCACGGCCGAGCCCTCCCGGAGGAACTCGGGGTTCGACACCACCCGCACGTCGTCGCGTCCGAGGACCTCCTCCACCACCCGGGTCGACCCGACGGGAACGGTGGACTTGTTGACCACGATCGCCTCGGTGGGGAGCACGGGCCCGATCTCGGCCGCCACCGACCGGATGAAGGAGAGGTCGGCCGACCCGTCGGGGGACTGGGGCGTCGGCACGCACAGGTAGGCGAACTCGCAGTCGGCCACGGCCGCGGCCGCGCCCACCACGAACCGCAGCCGTCCGGTGTCGAGCCCCGCCCGCACCAGTTCCGACAGCCCTGCCTCCACGATCGGTACCAGCCCCTCGTTCAGGGACGCGATGCGGTCGGCGTCGATGTCGGCGCATATCACCGTGTGCCCCATCGACGCGAAGCAGGCGGCGGTGGTGAGCCCCACGTAGCCGGCGCCGATGACGGCGATGGTGCTCAC
>JAXDMK010000017.1:0-6321 GCA_034666105.1 Actinomycetota bacterium
CTGAACTTCGAGGGGACCCCTGGCGACACGATCACCAAGGCGAACATCGACCCGAGGAACAAGTGGATCGCAGTCACTAAGCGTATCTTCGAGGACCTTGGGATCAACTTGGCCACGTCGGGCCGACAGCTGACCATGAGTCATCAGGAGATGGGCCAGTGGCTGCTCCTGACCCACGCAGAGCAGATGGTGAAAGCGATTGCCCTCGGGCCGTACAAGGCTTTGATCAAGTCGAAGAAGGCAGACTCGTGGGAGGGCGTCGACTTCGAGCGGCTCCACAAGGCCGGCGTCGAGTGGCTCGGAGACGTATTCAGGCACTTCGGTGGACCCGAGGTTCTCGGCGACCAATCCCGCGTGATCCGGACCATCGCCGTCCGCGTCGCCCTTGCCAGCCTTGGTTCCGCGTTCTACCACAGGAATCTTGCGGGGATGGGCGATGCCCGGACCACGTTGACCCAGATCAACTGGGTGGTGTCCGAGGCGTGGAACGGCATCGGCGGAAAGGTCACTATCAATGACGCGGGTGTGGCAAAGATGTCCGCCGGCTCCGGCAAGGAGTCCATCACCAAGGCCGTGCAGGCGGTGACCAAGCCGGAGACGAAGGCAGGGCGCGCGGTCCGGGGACTCAAGCCTGTGCCGGACTCCACTGAGGTCGAGGTCTCGCCCGCGGCTTGATTGTCCTGATGCCCGCGCCCATTGCCAACTCGGCCATGGGCGCGGGCGTCCGCGACGCCGAGCAAGGCGCCGAATACCTACGTCGACGTGTAACTGTCCCGATGGTGGCGTTGAGTGGTCGTCTCGTCCACCGAGTGCGTCCGCGTCGCCCTGATCGCCTCAGTGGTGACCCCGGACGGTAGGGCAAGGCTCACACGCTCGTAGCTCCGAGGTGGCTGGTGGTGCACTGCGCGCGGGCCTACGCCGAGTACCCCCGGAGATGGTTGTTTCGTCGTGGCTGTTCGATCATGATGCCGGTCACGGTGGCTAGGCGGAACGTCAGTACGTCGGCGGGTTCCTCTCGCTGGACTGAACAACAGCTGGTCGCGATCCTCGACGCCGAAAAGGACGGGCACGGACACGAGGCGACTTGGTCGCAGGCGCGTTTGAGCGATGGGAGCCTGTTGTGGGCGGGACTCCACGTAGCTGTCACAGCCCTCGGGCATGATCTTCATGTGCGAGCCGAATGGAAAGGTCCTACTGAACAGCAAATCATTATGCAATTCCCGGGTGCGAATTGGAACCTCCTTAGGCTTTGCTTAACGTCTCACCATCCGGGCTCCCCGCATTGGCATCGGTTCGAAAACTACGCTGGCATTAAAGAGAGGAAGGTGAACATCCCGGGTTTGCCCTCGGATGCATCTGCGATGGATACACTACTGAGTCACTTCATAGTGGACCAGAAGATCGTGAGGCTGGTACGCTCGGTGTCACTATTCTAATGGATGATCGCACCCGCCTATCTCAACAATTGCGCGATGCCTTTGGCAAAGTTCAGGTAGAGACGCTATCTGAGCAATCACTGCGCGTCACCATACCGACTGGTCGTCACAAGCACGATTCCACCGCGCTTGGTCTAGAGCGATCGGGTGACGGTTGGGTGATAACCGACGGCGGACAGCTGGCTTTCGTATTGGACTCCGACTTGGATCGGATAGTCGATCTGCTGCAGTGTGCTGGAGCGTCCTTCCGCGTAGATGACGAGGCTGTGAGTCTCTTCGTTGAGGACGACGCAAATCTTGTGAGCGCAACACTCGCCTTTGCTCACTACCTCGCTGCGGCGCCGCTGGTGTGGCACGCGCTGGAATGTGCAAAGCGTCCTCTACCAGCCACTACGACGGTGGACATCATGGCGCGCGAGACCAAAGGGCGCCTTGTCGAACAACTAGGTGAGAAGGTCGACCCCTTCATTCAATTGAAGCTGACGATTAAGGGTCACGGCGAAACCTTCCCCGTTCCACTTGCGATCGGTTCTAGGTCCGGAAAGCAACCGCCCGCGCTAGTGGCCTCGTTTATTGACACCACAGCGCCACAGGCAGCAGTGACAGCGGCGAAGCGAAACACCGCGTTCATGCTTCAGGTCGTACGAGAACTAGCGATCCCGAAGTACCTGGTCGTACGTGGCGATCAGCGCGCGGTAGAGCACTTTGCTGACTTTTACGACCCCTTGAATACCACCGCGCTTTCGTCAGAGCGCCTGGAAACACTCTACGAGGACGCCAACCGAGTTCTAGTGGGTTTACGCGTCCTGTAATCGTTGAAGTTGGGTCTGCCCGGACAAGCGAAGTGGGCCCTATCAGGGTCGCTCCGTACTTGTGCGAGCGTTTTGTTGTCACCCGCACACCCAAATCAACGTCGACTCCTTCGATTCGCGGGGCGGACATGGGCCGGAGGCAACGTTCCGTGCACCAGCAAGGCGTCGCCCGGTCGCATCTGACGTACGACGTTGGGCGCCAGAAGCGGGACCTGCGTCGGCTGGACTCGGTCGCGTGAATCGACATGATCGGTGCCGAGGTACCCAGGAACGTGTTCGTGGCCGCTCAGCCGGCCGACGTAGTCGAGGCCGGCGGTGTCGGACATGCCGGTGAAGAACAGCTTGGTGAGGTGGTTGGTCAGGATCGTGTCGGCGTGGGCGCCGTAGATCGCCTCGAGTTGGCTCTTGGACTGCCACACCGTCACGAGTTGGATACCGATCCCGGCGACCGTCGAGGCCCACTCCGGGAGCTTGCGCAACGGTGTGTTGGCGGCCTCGTCGAGGACGAGGAGGAGCGTCGGGTCGAGGCGGGCACGTTGGCGGCTGGTGCGATCGAAGGCTTGATTCACCAGGTCGGAGATGAGGCCGCCGAGCACAGGGGCGAGACGGTCTTGGTCGGCGAGCGGCGTCGCGAGGTACAGCGTGTTGGTGCCGGTCAGGAGCCAGTCGAGGTCGATGTCGCAGTCCTCGGAGACGGCGGCGACGTCCGGATCGGCCCACGGCCAGATCGCCGTCCGAGCGGTCGCGTAGATGGACGAACTGGTCCGGGGGTCGAGGTCCCACAGGCCCTTCATCCAGCGATGCACCCGTGTGGCGGCGGCGGCCAACACCGGATCATCGCCGTCGATATGGGCCCGTAGGAGGGGCGCCACCGTGCCGCTCGACCTCTCCGTCGGGCGATCGAGGCCGAGCACCCAGTCGACGACGTCGGTGATCGTCCGCTTCTCGGTGTTGGCTGCGAGCCACAACAGGCTGGTCAGGAGGATCTCCGCCTGCTTGAGCCAGTGAGAATCGCCGCCGCGCTCGCCCCGAGGGGCGGAGTCGACGAGGGCCTTCGCCGTGGCGGCGGCACCCTGGAGCGAGGCGGCCCCTCGGAGCGGCGTCCAGTGGGCGGACGGCATCCCGGTCACCCCCGTGGGGTCGAAGACCTTCACGTCGCCCAGGCGCTGGCGCTCCTCCAGCGTGGCCGCCAGGAGGTCGGTCTTGACCGACGACAGGATGGCGGGGAGTCCCCAGTGACGGATGCCGTTCTCGGCGCACCGTGTCTTGCCCGATCGACTCGGACCGATGAGGGCCACCGACCCGATGTCGCCCCGTCGACGCCGACGGCGGCGGCGTCGCGTCGGGTTCTCGGTGGCGAGCAGGTGGCGATGGAACCGTCCGAGCACGAACCGCCCGACATCGGGCGGGGCACGATGAGGGCGGCCAGGTCGCGGGCGGTGGCCAGCCGGGCCTCGGTCGCCACGCCCAGGCGGGATCGTCGGTCGAGCGGCGTCCGGTTCGGCTGGAACACCCGGAGCACGAGGGCGACAACCATGGCGGACGCGGCGAAGGCCATCGCCACGCATGTCCAGAACAGGATCGGCCCCGGGAGCTGCGAACGGACTGGTTCCTCGAACGCGAGGCGGGGATCGCCCTTCACCGACGGCAACCTCTTGAGAGCGTCCACCGTGCTCTCCACGTCGAGGACGACGTGATGGTGGCTGTGGACGATGGCGGCGGCCTGGGTGCCGAGCCACAGGGCGAACCCGGCGCCGACGACCGCCAACGCCACCCCGAGGATCCAGAGGTCGGAACTCTCGTTCGTGCCCGGCGTGGTGGTCGAGCTTGGAGCGCTCATGGTCCGACCTGGGCGACCAGATCCATGGCCGCGGTCTTGGCGTGCGAGACCTGCAGCGTCCGGCGGACATGGGCGAGTGGGTCGTCAGCGCCGTCCGGTCCGAGCTCGTCCGACGAGGCGACGGCGTAGAGGTGGTTGTGGGCCCGGCCCCGGCTCAGGCCGGTGTACCCGGCCTCGGCGAACAGGCTCTCGCTGCCCAGGAGCAGGGCCTCGTCGCAGGTCATGCCCTGCGCCTTGTGGACGCTGCGGGCGTAGCCGTGGCCGAGGTGGCCCGACTCCAGATAGTCCTTCGGCACCTCCACCTGTCGCCCGCCGTCGAGGTCGACGACGAGGCGCCGATCCCTCACGCCGGCGACCCTTCCCGTGTCGCCGTTGAGCAGGCCCAGGTCGTAGCGGTTCCGGTGGGCCAGGACCCGGTCGCCGACGGCGAAGCCGACATCGTCGACGCTGAGAACCTCGGCGCCGAGACGCCCGGCTCGCATGAGGGATAGGCGGGCCCGTTCGTTGAGACCGTCGACGTCGTCCCGCCGGAGGGCCACCATCACCACTTGGGCGCCGGACGACTCGGCCCGAAGCCAGTCGCTCACCATCCCGTCCCGGAGGAGCTCGGCGTTGTCGGCCAGGGTGACGTTGCCGTTGGCGACCAGGCGGCCGAGAGCGGCGTCGATCCGTCCCTCCCGGAGGTCGACGAGCGCGGTCCGCTCAGCAGGATCGACCTGGCGACGGTTATCGACCAGGTCCTGGTGGCCGAGCCGGCTGGCCAAAGCGGCGAACAGTCCCCCGGCCTGTATCTCGGGGAGTTGCTTCGGATCGCCGACGAGGATCACCTTCGCTCCGGCCCGGGTGGAGTCGGCCACCAGGCCGGCCAACATGCGAGTGCCAACCATCGCGCCTTCGTCGACCACGAGCACCGTCCGGGAGTCGAGCCGGAGTGCCCCGCTGTCGATGGCGGTACGGAGGCTGGCCGCGGTCTGGCTGCGGATGCCGGAGCCGTCCTCCAGTTCCCGCGCCGCCCGGGCCGCGAGCGACGTCCCGATCACCCGGTGTCCACTGGCCTCGAACGCGGCCCGCACCGCGTCGAGGGCGAACGTCTTGCCCGCTCCCGCCCGGCCGACCACCAACTGCACGGCATCGCCCGACTGGGTGAGGCTTCGGATCATCTCCCGCTGCTCGTCGCTGAGCGACGGTCGGGCGACGAGGGCGGCGTCGACCGTGGCGTCGTCGACCACTGCCGTCCCGCCGCCCCGACCCCCGACGGCCGCCGCGACCGTCGACTGCTCCAGGTCGAGGATCTCCGGCGTCGTCCAGATCCGGCCTTCCACCAGCTCGACCGCGTGGGCGGACGATAGGTAATCGTCCACCTTGGCCTCGATCTGGTCGAGGGTCGCGCCCTGAGTGGCGCCGGTGGCGACGCTGCGGACGATGTCGCCGCGGGTGAAGTAGGCGTCGGACTCGGTGACCCGCCGGGCGATGTCGGCCGGCGTCAGCACGACCCGTGGGTCGCGCCGCATAGTCGGGACGTCGTCGATCGAGAACTCGAGCTGGCGCGCCCGCTGCGCCCATCGTCGCCGCAGCTCGTCCTCCTCGATCGCCTCGCCCTTGGGCGGCCGGGTGTCGAGGGTGGCAATCCTGGCCCCCTCGGCGGTGGTGACTCCGTGGCGGGCCATCTCCGCCTCGATGACGATCCGCCGCTGGCTGAACGCCCGGCGCACGCCGGCCGGGACACCGGCGACCTCGGCCACGCCGTGGCGATCGGGCTCGGCGAACAGATAGCCGGCGTCGGAGGCCAGGGCATGACGGAGCGACGCCTGGAAGACGGCGTCGGCCGTGTAGCGCTCCCGGTACACGGCCCGCCCGTCGAGAGCGGTCCACCGTCCGTCGACATCGTGGGTGGCGTTGATCACGAGGAGGTGGACGTGGAGGCCGGGATCGGCGAGCCGGCTCGTGCGGTGGAGGAACGCGTCCCCGACGAAGCCGGCGCCGTCCTCCACGTCGACACCGGCATGGCCCCGACGCACCGCGCAGGCGTTGGCTTCCAGGTACCGCCGGGTGTCGTCGACCGCCGACCACAGCGAGGCGACGACCGCCGCCGACGTCTCGGCGTCACCCAGGGCCCACAGCACGGAGACGGATTTCGGGGCCGAGATCGTCACGTCGAAGCCGGGCTTGGTCGCCCGGGTGGACAGGAGCGCCTCGTCGGTGAACGGGTGGCGCAGCTCGAAGAGGGCTCGCA
>JAXDMK010000018.1:0-7961 GCA_034666105.1 Actinomycetota bacterium
TCCACCGACGGCTCACCCACGTGGACGGGCTGGAAGCGGCGCTCGAGGGCGGCGTCCTTCTCCACGTGCTTGCGGTACTCGTCGAGCGTCGTCGCCCCGATCATGCGCAGCTCGCCCCGGGCCAGCATCGGCTTGAGCATGTTGGAGGCGTCCATGGCCCCCTCGGCCGCGCCCGCGCCCACGACGGTGTGCATCTCGTCGATGAAGGTGATGACCTGGCCGGCGGCGTCGGCGATCTCCTTGAGGACGGCCTTCAGCCGCTCCTCGAACTCGCCCCGGTACTTGGAGCCGGCCACCATCGAGCCCAGGTCGAGGGCGATGATGCGGCGGTTCTTGAGGCCCTCGGGGATGTCGCCCTCCACGATGCGCCGGGCCAGGCCCTCGACGATGGCGGTCTTGCCCACGCCCGGCTCGCCGATGAGGACGGGGTTGTTCTTGGTGCGGCGGGAGAGGACCTGGATGACCCGGCGGATCTCCTCGTCGCGGCCGATGACGGGGTCGAGCTTGCCGTCGCGGGCCATCTGGGTGAGGTCGCGCCCGTAGCGCTCGAGGGCCTGGTAGGTGTCCTCCGGGTTCTGGCTGGTGACCCGGTGGCTGCCCCGGACCTCCCGGAGGACGTTGAGGAGATCCTCCCGGGCCACTCCCCCGAGCAGCTGGCGATCGCTCGTGGCCAGGGCGAGGAGGATGTGCTCGGTCGACAGGTATTCGTCGTGGAGGTCGGTGCGCTCCCGGTCGGCGGCGTCGAGGATCACCCGCACGTCCCGGCCCAGCTGCGGCTCCGACGACCCGTAGGCCTTGGCCACCTTCGCCAGCCGGTCGCGGGCCTGGTTGCGCAGGGCGAGGGGGGCGATGCCGGCCCGCTGGAGGACGGGCAGCACCACGCCGTCCTCCTGGCTCAGGAGGGCGAGCAGGAGGTGCTCGGGGGTGACTTCGGGATGGTTGCCGGACCCGGCCAGCTCCATGGCGGACTGCACCGCCTCCTGGGTCTTGACCGTCCAACGGTTGGGGTTGATCGCCATGCGGACTTACCTCACGGGAGAAGAAAACTTGAGTGTACCCGTAGCAACATTGGGTGAGGTGGCGTGGATTCCCACAGTTGGGGGGCTCCGCCCCCCAACGGCCCCCCGAAGGCTTCGACGCCCTTCGGGCGGCTGATTTCTTGTTCCGACAGCCGTATCGGCTCCTTCGTCGCCTGGCTGTCGGCGGGACGATGGCGCACGGGGGGACGCTGGCGCGTCCCGATGGGCGCCACCGTCCCGGGACGGCGGGACCGTCCGGGCGCGGCACCGTCATGGGGGCCGCTGGCGGCACCGTTCCGGGGGCGCGCGGGGTCGTTAGCCGCCTAGGGTGCCGGTGCCGCCGGTGGGGGGGCGGCTGCCGCCGCCGGCGGGGGGGGCGCCGGGGCTGCCGCCCGGCTTCGGGCGGCGCTTGCCGCTGCGCTTCTTTTTGCGGGGACCCGAACCGGGCGGCCTGGTGCCGGTGCCCGTGCCCGTGCCGGACTTGGCCGTTCCTGGTGCCCGGGGGGTGGTGGCGTCGTCGGCCTCGTCGCCGTCGTCGAGCTCACCGTCGTCGTCATCGTCGAAGCGGCCGCCGACGTCGCCGCCCCCGGCGTCGATCAGGCTCCCGTAGTGGGCCGCGTTGGCCGCCTGGGTGGCCGCCGGCGACAGGTCGAGCAGCTCGGTGAGCAGCAGGTCGTCCTCTGGCGGAGGGGTGCTCCGGGCGGGAGGGGGAGGAGGCGGCGGCGGGGGCGGGGGCGGGGCGGCGGCCGTGGGCATGGGGTCGACGTCGCCCCACGGGTTGGGGACGGCCGCGGCCTGAGACTGGGAAGGTGAGGGCGGCGGCTGGGCCGCCGGTCCGACCAGCACGTCGCGATCCTCGAGAGCCCAGTCGGCGTCGTCGATCGCGCCCGGCCGGCGCGACGGCGGAAGGTCCTCGGGGAACAGGTCCCAGAACGACAGCTCCTCCAGGGGGACGCGGGGCGCCGGCCGCAGCGGTGGCGCGGCGGGTACCGGGGCCACCCAGTCCTCCTCCAGCAGGTCGGGGATCGCGACCTGGGAGCCGGCGATCTGGGTCATCTCGCCCGACTGGTCGTCGTCGTCGACGACGTTGGCGAAGACGTTGTCGTCGGCCTCCTCCTCGATGAGGCGGACGCCCCCTCCCCACGTCTGCACCGGCGGCGGGGGCACGAGGGGCGCCGGCTGCTCCGGACCGCCCCACTGGGACGCCTCCGTGGCCGCCTTGCGGCGCAGGTAGGCGGTCTGGAGGACGGCGATGAGGAACAGGCCGGCGGTGGTGGCCACCAGCAGCCGCACCCGCTTGTCGTGGGTGTCGGACTTGGCCGGGGCGGTGGTGACGGCCCCGCCGGTGCCGACCGACGTGGCGGGCGACTCCTCCTCGGCGGCCGAGATGCGGGTGACGAAGCCGTCGGCGCTGGCCCCGGCCCGGGCTGACTGGAGGGGCTTGGCCGTGGGGTAGTCGGTGGAGCTAGTGGAGCCGACCACGACCGGCGTGGCTGCCCCCGGGCCGACGGCCACGCCCGCGGCCATGTCGTCCTCCCGTCCCCCCAGGTAGGTGGACGACACGAGGGTCGCCCCCGCCGGGGCGAGGGTCGACACGAAGGCGTCGGTGGCGCCTCCCCCCTTCACCCCTTGGAGGGGCTTGGCCGTGGGGAAGTTGGTCGACCCGGTGACGCCCACCACGGTGGCGCTGCCGACCCGGTCGACGATGATGCCCGTGCCGCTGTCGGCCCCGCTGCCGCCCAGGTAGGTGGAGTAGACGAGCTCGGAGCCGGCCGGGTTCACCTTGGTGACGAAGGCGTCGGTATCGCTGTCCTTGCGTCCCTGGAGGGGTTCCTTCACCGGGAAGTTGGGCGAGTTGGTGGTGCCGGTGACGTAGGCCGCCCCGTCGCCGTCGACGGTGATGGCCGCGCCCTGGTCGGTGTCGCTGCCGCCCAGGAAGGTGGAGTAGACGAGGTTGTTGCCGGCGGGCCCGAACTTGGAGACGAAGGCGTCGGAGAAGCTGCCGGCCACCCCGCTGGCGGCCCCGCCGGCGCCCGGCTGGAGGGGCCGGGCGGTGGGGAAGCCGGGGGAGCGGGTGTCGCCGGTGACGTAGGCGTTGCCGGTGGCGTCGACGGCGATGTCGAGGCCGCGGTCGTCGTTGTCGCCCCCCAGGCGGGTGGAGAAGACGAACGAGTTGCCTTGCGTCGCCACCTTGGTGACGAAGGCGTCGACGTCGTCGGGCCGAGGCGTGCTCTGCTGCAGGGGGTTGGCGGTGGGGAACTCGACCGAGTTCGTCGACCCGGTGACGAAGGCCTCGCCGGCCGCGTTCACCGCGATGGCCCGGGCCGCGTCGGTCTGGGCGCCTCCGATGAAGGTCGACCAGGCCAGGCCCGATCCGGCCGGGTTGAGCTTGGTGACGAAGGCGTCGCTGGGCCCGCCGCCGTAGTTGCCCTGGGCCACCCCGTCGGTCTTGGGGAAGTTGTCGGACTCCGTGACGCCGGTGACGTAGACGGTGCCGTCGGCGGCGACGGCCACCCCCGCGGCCGCGTCCCGGTTGCTGCCGCCCAGGTAGGTGGCGTAGAGGAGGGTGGTGCCCTCGGCGTTGAGCTTGGCCACGAAGGCGTCGGACTTGCCCGGCGACCCGTCGCCGTTGAGGGTGTTCTGGAAGGGGTTGGTGGCCCGGAAGTCGGACGACTCGGTGGACCCGGCGATGTAGACGTTGCCCCCGCCATCGACGTCGACCGCGGCGGCGTTGTCGATGCCGCTGCCCCCGAGGTAGCTGGAGGTCACCAGGGTGGGGTCGATGACCAGGGGCCGCGTGCGGTCGTAGGTGCCGACGGTGAAGCCGACGTGGCCGTCGCCGAGGAGGCGGAAGGCGCCCTCGACCGGCTGGCGGCCGGTGCCGCCGTCACCGTCCTGGTAGAGCAGGGGACGGGACAGGCGGGCGTCGCCGACGAGGAGGTCGCCGGTGGCGGGGTCGACGATCGCCGGGGTGTGGTCGTCGCCGCCGAAGTCGACGGCGATGGTGGCCGGGTCGGCGCCGGGGGCGACCACGAAGTCGTGGCGGAGGCGGCGCTGGTCGCCCAGGAAGACGATGTCGACGCCCGGCCACACGCCGGCGTAGGAGACCCGGCCGTAGGTGGGGACGCCGGTCTGCCAGGCCGACGGGTCGTCGCCCGTGAGGTAGTTGGTGTGGCCGGGAAGGGGGTCGAGGGTGGTGGCCACCGCCGCCGGGTTGGAGCCCACCAGCCGCATCTCGAGGGGCCGCTCCGAGCCGGGCAGGGTGATGTCGGCGGTGGTGGAGGACAGGGCCAGGCGGTAGCCGGGGCCCCGGGCCAGGTAGTCGATGCCCGTCCCGGCCTGGCCCACGTTGGGCTCGAAGCCGAGCGGGAGAGCGGCCAGCGCGTCGAGGGCCGCGGCCGGCGAAGGGGTCGCGGTCGGGGCGCCGGCGGTACGGCGGTCGGTTGGTCGGGTGCCGCCGGTCGACGACAGCCAACCGGGCACCCCGGCGGTGAGGACCAGGAGGACCAGTGACGCGACGAGGGCAGCGGCGGGACGCCTGCGCATCCCTTCATCCTTGTTCATCGACGCGTCCGAGTGTAGGAGGGTCGCCGGATTGGTCGTCGACGGGAGGCGCCGGAGCGCCGATTCAGCGGGGCGGGTTCTTCCTGACGATGATGTCGACCCCCGGAATCGGCGGCGCCGAGGCCGCCGCCTCCCCCGCTCCGGCAGCCTCGGCCTGGTCGCCGACCTCGCCCGCAGACGACGTCGCACCCCCCGGACCGCCACCCGGCGGGAACGGGTCGCCGGGCCTGGTCGGCTCCGGCCGGACCGGTCCCGTGCCCGCCGCCGACCCGGGGTTCTTCCCCAGCTTGACGTCGACACCGGGAATCGGGTCGCTCTCTGCGGCCACCCCGCCCCCCCCGGCGGCCGCCGAAGTGGCGTGCTTGATGTTCGACCGGGTGGTGTTGACTCCGGAGGCGGCCGTGCCGCCGGGATCGTCGTCGCCGGGCTCGCCGGAGGGTTCCGGATCACCGGGCCCCGCCGCGGCGGATCCGCCGCCGCTCTTGATGTTGGAGCGGGTGGTGCTGATCGATTCTTCGGCGGCGTCGGTGCCGACCGGGACTTCTTCGTCGCGGGACAGTGGTTTCTCGCCGATGAGCCGAGAGTACGCCTCTTCCACCGGAATGGACAGGACGCCACGGGCGTACCCTCGGATCATCGGCGAACGCACGATTCGATCCCCGGCGACCACCCGTCTCCGCGTCCCGCCGTTCCTCCTGGCCGCCGCCCTCGGCCCCCGACCGCTCCCACCGGGACCTGCGTCCTTCGTCGGCTTGGAGCACGAGTACACCCTGACGGAGGGACCGGACCGGATCGATTTCCGCCGGTTGATCCACGGCCTGGCCGTTCCCGGGCTCCGCCTCGACCCGGGCGATACCAACGCCTACCGCTGCCGTTCGGGCATGGTCCTGACCTGCGACGACGAGGACGCCGAGGTCGTCTCGCCGCCGGTGCCGGTGCGCCCGGGGTTCGCGCTCGACGTCGCCGACTGGGGCGCCCGGGGGGCCGTGGAGCTCCGCCGCATCCTTCCTCCCGGCATCGGTATGCGGGGTTTCTCGACCCACCTGAGCGCATCCCTGCCTCCGCGGCTGGTCGGGCCGGTGTGCGCCCTGCTGGCGGAGACGTTCGCGCCGGCATTGATGCTCGTTCTCGACCGGGCCGACTCCCACGGGGTGTTCCTGCGGCCCCGACCGGGCCGGGTCGAGCTGTGCGGCGAGTTCGCCACCGGCGCCCGACTCGGCGCGGCGGCGGCGCTCGTCGCCGGCGGAACCCGGGCGTGCGCCGGCGCCCTGGCGCGGGACGGTCTGTCCCGGGAGGGTCTGCCACCGGCGCTGGCGGTCGACCTCCGTCCGGCGACGGGACGCTTCGGCCTGTTCGTCGGGCGCCGGCTCGCCTTCGGGTTCGACCTCTACGCCGCCGGACGGCGGGCTCGGCTGCCGTTGGAGGATGGCGGGGTGATCACGGCCCAGGCCCATCTCGAACGGGCATGGTCGGCGGCTCGTGCCGCCCTCGCCGATGCCGCCGGTCCCGCCGACCTCGACGCCGGGGACCGCATCGTGGCCGGGTCCAGCCCCCTCGGCGTGGAGTCGGCCGACGGCGACGCGCCTCACCCGCCCCGGCCTGCCCCCCCGTCGCCCTGCGGCGGGATCCTCGGGTCTCGCCGCCGGCCGGGCGTCGACGTCGTCGCCGTCGCCGCCACCTGGGACTTCACCGTCTTCCGGCTCGACCACGGCCGGCGCACGGCGTACGCCTGCATTCCCACGCCGTGGCTGGAGCAGTTCCTCGATCGCCTCGACTCCGGTGACCTCGACGTCATCCTCGCCCGCTTCCTCGACGCCGCACCCGCCGGGCGGGTCCTGGTCGCGCACGACCAGACCGGCGAGCCGGGGCTGTGGGACGACGCCGTCATCGGACCCGACCTCCTCCCCTACGAGCGGACGGTCGCCGACGGCGATCTCCGAGTGACGAGGCCGGTGCCCGCCCGCCCGGGCAAGGTCGCCGTCGTCGCCCCTGGACCGCCCGCACCCGCGGCCGCGGCCTCGTCGCCCGGCGACACGGTCGTCGTCCCCACCCGCGTGGAAGCCGGACCCGCCGCGGGCGGGCCGCCACCCGCTCCGCTCGCCGTCGGGCCCCGATCGCCGGTCGGCGGGCGCCGGCGCGGGCGCCGGCGGATCCGGGTCCTGGCGGTCCTGTTCGGCGTCCTCCTGGCGGCGGGCTTGGCCGCGTGGGCGGGAGGGCTCGTCGGCGGGGGCGGGCCCGTGGTCGAGGTCCGCACCAGCCCGCCGCCGCCACCACCGCCACCGCCGACGACGGTGTTCCGCGAGCCGGCGACCAGCGTCGCCGTCACCTCGGCGCCCGATGAACCGACCTCCACCGCCGCCCCGACGACGGCTGCCGCGACCACCCCGGTCCCCCGTCCGACGGCGGGCGCAACCGCCGCGCCCGCCACCGAGCCGCCGACCACCGTGGTGCCGACGACCGTTCCGTCCACGACCGTCACGACCGTCGTGATCAATCCCCCGACCGACGTTCTGGTGGGGGTGGCGGAGGGGGTGACCGGCTGCGCCTTCCAACCCTCCTCGATCACGGTCGTCATGGGCTCGACGGTGGCCTTCCGGAACGACGCCGACGCCGAAGTCACCATCGTCATCGGCGAGACGACGATCATGTTGGACTCCGGAGGCGTCTCCGGCCCCTATCTCCTCGCCACCGCCGGCGCCTACGGGGCCACCTGCGCCCTCGGGGCGGGCGGCGTCACGGGAGGGATGACCATCACCGTCACCGGCGGCTGACCGCCGGGCCAACCCCCGGGCCGCCGGTAGCGTGAGCGGCATGCCGGTGCCGTCCGTCGAGGATCGCGAAGCCGATCGCTCCCCTCCCCGGCGGGGCGGGGTGTTCGAGCTGGGCGACCGCACCGTCGACGTGGACCGGGGCGAGGCCTCGTTCTCCTACGACCTCGACGGTGAGCGGTTCACCGAGCAGATCCGGTTCCCGCCGGGAGGCGACCCCGGCGACCCCGCCGCCCTCGGGAACCTGCTCGACCTGTGCCACGTCGTCATCGGGACGAGCTACTTCAAGCTGCGGGCGCCGTCGCGGCTGGTCCTGACCCGGCCGGTGTCCGCCGAAGCCCTCGAGGTCTGTCGACGGACCTATGACGAGGGCCTGCGCGAGTTCGCCTACACCAACGGCTTCGACGTGCCGTTGGCCACCGCCATGGAGGCCGAGATCACCGGCCCCGGGGACGCCGGTCCGGCCACCCGCCCCGCCCGCCGCCGGCCACTCGTCCCCATCGGCGGGGGCAAGGACTCGGCGGCCGTGCTCGGCCTGCTCCCCGGCGCCACCGGGATCTCGATCTCCGCCACCGCCATCCAGCGCCGGCTGGCGGCGGCGGCCGGCGTC
>JAXDMK010000019.1:0-15600 GCA_034666105.1 Actinomycetota bacterium
CTTCTTCGCCGCCCTCGAGCCCCACAGCCGGGGCGTGTACGTGAACTTCACCAGCGACGACGCCCAGTCGCGGGTCCGTGCCGCCTACTCCGAGGAGCAGTGGCGCCGGCTGACCGCCCTCAAGGCCGCCTACGACCCCGACAACTTCTTCCGCCGCAACGCCAACATCCCGCCGGCCGCCCCGTAACCCGGCCCGATCCCAGGATCAGGTGCCGCCGCTGCTCAGGATGCCCTCACCGGCGTTCGGGTCCACCGGGGGGATGGTGCCGACGACCCCCGTGTTCGGGTCATAGGGCACCGGCACCGTCGTCGCCGGCGCGAGCGTGCTGGTCGGTTCGGGCGTGGGTGTTGTCTTGTCGTCGCGTAACGACTGGGTCAGCACGACGCCTCCGACCGTCGCCAACACGGCCACGCCCGCCACAGCCATCCATTTACGCATGGTGATCACCTACCCAAAGCCAGGGTACGACGCGACCGGGCGAAAGTGGTGGCCTCATGCGCACCGCCCGAAAAAGTCCCGCGCGCCCATGGCGACGGCGAAGTCGTCGGCGTAGCACTCGTCCTGCGGGTCGGCCGCGCCGGTACGGAACGCCCACTGGTGGCCGCTCTCGTGAGCCCAGACGTAGTACATGAGCGACACCGACGACTGGCCCTCGGCCCCCAGGCCGATGTTCTTGGGCGACTGGCTGGTGGTGCCGGGGGGGATGAACCGGGCCGACACGTACGGACCGGCGCCCTCCGGGCAGCTCACCCCCGTGCTCCCCATGCAGGAGATCCCGTAGCTGTAGCTCGACCCGCCGGCCCAACCGAGCCCCGGGCAGCGGCCGCCCAGCGGGCCGTTGAAATACACCCCGAACAGGGCGGCGCCGGCGCCGGCGGGCACGCCGACCGATGGTCCCCAGACGAACTCGGCGTAGTAGTAGGTGGCATAGAGCGCCGACAGGCAGAGCTGCGCCTCCCCCCGGTGGCCCTGGCTCGCCCAGTAGCCCATGTAGGCGTCCATGTAGAACTTGGCCGGGTAGTTCGCCTGGGCCGTCGTCGCCGGCGCAGGGGAGACGGTGGTCGGGCCGGCGAGGCACATGACCACCACCGCGACCATGACCGCCCGCCGCCGCCAGGTGGGGGGCAGCTTTCTTGGCTTCCGTGCGGCGCGGGTCCCGATGCCCCATTCTTCTCCCCCCACGAGGGCGCCGAGACAACGCTTCGCCCCGCGGCCGATGAATTCGGGCCCCAGCCTTCGTCTACATGCGACGACCGAGAGAGAGGACGCCGCCATGGCCAATCTGACCAGGACCGGCCCGACCGGCCCGACCAGCAAGATCACCCCCTGCCTGTGGTTCGACGACCAGGGCGAGGAGGCGGCGAGGTACTACACCGGCATCTTCGAGAACTCACGGATCGTGCAGGTCAGCCACTACGGCTCGGCCGGCCCCCGGCCCGCGGGCATGGTCATGATGGTCGACTTCGAGCTCGACGGGCAGCCCTTCCTCGCCCTCAACGGCGGGCCTGAGTTCACCTTCGACGAGGCCGTCTCCTTCCAGGTCAACTGCGAGTCGCAGGAGGAGATCGACCGCTTCTGGACGGCCCTGTCCGACGGCGGTGAGGAGGGTCCGTGCGGCTGGCTCAAGGACAAGTTCGGGGTGTCGTGGCAGATCGTCCCCACCACCCTCATGAACGAGATGCTGCGCGACCCCGACACGGAGAAGATGCAGCGGGTGATGGCCGCGGTACTGGGGATGGGCAAGCTCGACATCGCCGAGCTGCAGCGGGCGGCCGACGCGGCCTAGGCCACCGGCGCCGGGTCGGTGACGGTGAAGTCGACCTTCTCGGTGTAGAAGCAGAGGAGGCCGGCGATGCCCTCAGCCGCGGGGATCGGCGACTCGTAGCTCCACACCAGGTCGGCGTAGACCTGGCCGCCCACCTCCACCGACCAGTACGATGCCTCCCCCTTGAACGGGCAGGTGGTCGCGCTGGCGGTGGGGCGCAGGAGCTCGGTGCGGACATCCTCCCGGGGCAGGTAGTAGCGGGACGGCAGGCCGGTCTCGTCCAGCACGACGGGCCGGTCGGACTCGGCCACCGTGTGGCCGTCGACGGCCACCTCCACGTGCAGGCGGGCAGGGGTGATGGTGATCTGGTGCGCTCGGGCCATACCTGGTCAACCCTCCGCACGAGGGGCCGATTCCTGGGTCCTCCACCGCTGCCAGGCGGCCGCCTCGATGGGGGGTCAGACGACGAGCAGGCTGCGCCAGTCGGTGAGACGGGCGCGGACCTGGGCCGGCGTCATCCGCAGGGTGGCCTCGGGGACCTTGTCGACGATCCTGCGCTGGTCCCAGTAGTGGTGGGACGCCCCCGAGAACAGCGGCTTGCGGTAGGTGACCAGCTCCGGCGGGGCCCCGCCGAGGTAGCCCCAGACGGTGAAGGCCAGGTCGAGGTCGTGGATGACGGGGGCCCGGCCGAACAGCGACGCCCGGGCCATGGCCACCCCCACGCAGCCGGCCTCGACGTCGTGGCCGTGCTCGCCGGGGGCCAGCTCCAGGCGGTCGGCGAAGCGCCGCACCAGCACCAGGGCATAGCCCTGGTCGGGTCCCTGCCGGCCGAGCTGGGCCCCGCCCGGTTGGCGCCCGGCCAGGTCGCCCGGGCGTACCGCCTTCCAGGCCTTGGCCGGGGGGATGGGCGTCCCGGTCCGGGCCTTGTCGGCCAGTCGCAACGGGACGTAGTCCGGAGCAGCCACTAGTTCCTCATCTCATGCGTTCACGTGCTCGAGCCAGTTCTTGTAGCGGTCGACCTGGCCCCGGACCGTGGCGAAGTAGGTCTCCTGGATGCTCCTGGTGATAGGCCCGGGCTCGCCGATCTCGCGGTCGTCGACCGAGCGGATGGGAACCACCTCGGCCGCGGTGCCGGTGAGGAAGGCCTCCTCGGCCAGGTAGAGGTCGGTGCGCAGGAGGTTGGCCTCGGCCACCTCGTAGCCCAGGTCGCGGGCGATGGTGGTCACCGAGTCCTGGGTGATCCCCTCCAGGGCGCCGGCGGCGGAGGGCGGGGTGAGGATGCGCCCGTTCTTGACGATGAAGAGGTTCTCGCCCGTGCACTCGCTCACGTAGCCCTGGGGCGACAGGAGGATGGCCTCGTCGTAGCCGGCCTTGAGCGCCTCCACCTTGGCCATCGACGAGTTGCCGTACATCCCCGTCCCCTTGGCCGCCACCGGCACCGCGTTGGGGTCGTGGCGCTGCCAGCTGGAGATCTTGCAGCGGACGCCCTCCTTGATGCCCTTGTCGCCCAGGTACGTCCCCCACGGCCACACCGCGATCGACACGTTCACCGGGCAGGGCAGCGGGTTGAGCCCCATCTCCCCGTAGCCCAGGTAGACGATGGGACGGATGTAGCAGGCGTCGAGGTGGTTCACCCGCACCGTGTCCTTCACCGCTTCCACCAGGTCGTCGACCGAGTAGGGGATGTCGATCAGGTACACCTTGGCGCTGGTGAACAGCCGCTTGATGTGATCGGTGAGGCGGAAGACGGCGGCCCCCTGCGACGTGCTGTAGGCGCGGATGCCTTCGAACACACCGCTCCCGTAGTGCAGGGAGTGGGTGAGGATGTGGACCTTGGCCTCGTGCCAGGGGACCAGCTCACCGTCCATCCAGATCTTGTCGACCGTTTGCAGTGGCATTACCCCTTCAACCTTTCCCAGATAGATGCGCTTGAACAGCGTTGCTGATCTCGGTGGTGGTACCGGTGACGCGGGCGCCGGCGATGACGGCCCCGCAGGCGGCGAAGATGCGGGCGGCGGCGTCGGCCTCGCCCAGGAAGTCGAGCATCATGGCCGCCGAGCGGATAGCGGCCACGGGGTTGGCCGTCCCCGTGCCGGCGATGTCGGGGGCCGAGCCGTGGACCGGCTCGAACAGGGACGGGCCGGTGCGGTCGGGGTTGAGGTTGGCCGAGGCGGCGGAGCCGATTCCCCCCGACACGGCCCCGGCCAGGTCGGTGAGGATGTCGCCGAAGAGGTTGTCGGTGACGATGACGTCGAACCGGGTGGGCGATTCGACCAGGTAGATGCAGGCCGCGTCGATGTGGCAGTAGCCGGTCGCGACGTCGGGGTGCTCGGCCGCCAGCTCGTCGAAGGTGCGCTGCCAGAGGTCGCCGGCGAAGGCGAGGACGTTGGTCTTGTGGACGAGGGTGAGGTGGCGGCGGGGGCGGGCCTCGGCCTGGGCGAAGGCGAACCGGACGCACCGCTCGACGCCCCGGCGGGTGTTCACCGACCCCTGGGTGGCGATCTCGAAGGGCGTGCCCTTGCGCAGGACGCCGCCCTCGCCGGCGTAGACGCCCTCGGTGTTCTCCCGGACGACGACGGCGTCGATGTTCGCCGCCTGGAAGGGCCGCAGGTTGACGTAGAGGTCGAGCTCGAAGCGCAGGCGGAGGAGGAGACCCCGCTCGAGGATGCCCGGGGTCACCGTCGGGGAACCGACCGCTCCCAGGAGGATGGCGTCGACGTTGCGCAGTTCGTCGAGCACGCTGTCGGGCAGGATCTCGCCGGTGCGCAGGTAGCGGGCACCGCCGAGGTCGTAGTCGACGGTGTCGAGGTCGACGCCGGCGGCCCGCACGACGGCCAGGGCCTCGGCCACGACCTCCGGACCGATCCCGTCACCACCGATGACAGCGATGTTGTGTCCCAATGCAGAAACCCCAGATTCAGAACGACGGTCTCAGAACGTCACAGAAAAAAGAAAACCGCCCACCAGGGGTGGACGGTCGAGCACACGCCAATGGGCGGCGTGCGCTACGGGAGTACGGGAATCGAGTGCCGGGCCATGCGAACTGGAGTGTAGCGAACACGACCTGTGACGGGCACGGGGAAAGCGGCAAGTACCGTCGGGAGGATGCAAGACACACAGCTTTCCCAGGCTGCCTACGAGCGGCTCCGGGAGGAGCTCGATGATCTCACCACCCGCGGTCGGATCGAGGTGGCCAACCGCATCCAGACCGCCCGCGAGCTCGGAGACCTCAGCGAGAACGCCGACTACCACGCGGCCCGGGAGGACCAGGGCCGGATGGAGCTCCGCATCCGCCAGCTGACGCAGCTCCTCGACAAGGCCCAGATCATCCAGGGGGGCGACAGCAGCGGGCGGGTCACCAGCGGCACCATCGTGTCGCTGCGCTACCAGGGCGACGACGAGGTCGAGCGCTATCTGGTGGGCAACATCGAGGAGCGCCGCGACGACCTGCCGGTGATCTCCCCCGCCTCCCCGCTGGGCAAGGCCCTGATGGGGCGCTCCACCGGCGACAAGGTCGACTACGACGCGCCCCGGGCCACCCTCACCGTCGAGATCGTCGACGTCGAGGGCTGAACCTCCTCTCCCCGACGGGCGATGGGTCGGGCCGACCTTCGTCCGGGAGGTGGCCGGTCCGCCGGGTGCGCCGGTGGTGGTGCTCCTCCACGGATTGACGGCGGCGGCCGACCTCAACTGGTTCGGCGTGTTCGACGGGTTGGGCGGCGCCGGGTTCCGGGTCCTGTCGGTGGAGCACCGGGGCTACGCCGGGGGACGGCCTCTGGCCGGCCGACGGTGCCGGCTGGAGGACCTCGCCGACGACGTGGTGGGGGTCGCCGACGGCCTGGCCGTGGACCGGTTCGTGCCCGTCGGCTACTCGATGGGGGGCGCGGTGGCGCAGCTGCTGTGGCGCCGGCATCCCGAGCGGGTGTCGGGGCTGGTGCTGGGCGCCACCGCCGCCGTGTTCTCGGACACGGTGCGGGAACGGGTGCTGGCCGGCCTGCTCCCGGCGGCGTCGGCCGCGGCCCGGGTTGTCCCCTCGGTGGCGGGCCGGTTCGTGGGGAGCACGCTGCGGGCCCGGTTCGTGGGCTCGCCGTGGGCGGGCTGGGCGGAGGCGGAGCTGGCCCGCCACCGCCCGGCGGTGATGCTGGCCTGGGCCGCGGCCCTGGCCCGGTTCTCCTCCCGGGCGTGGGTGGGCGGCATCGACGTGCCGACGGCGGTCGTGGTCACGGCCCACGACGTGCTGATCCCCACCGCCCGGCAACTGGCCCTGGCCGCGGCCATCCCCGGCGCCCACGTCGTCCCCCTGGAGGGCGACCACGGCGTCTTCGTCACCGACCGACCCGCCTTCGCCGCGGCCATGGTCGAGGCCTGCCGGGTGGTGACGGCCGGCTGACCGGCGGCGACTTGGGCCCGCGGCGGACAGCTCAGGGGCGGGACAGCTCCCGCTCGACGGCCCGGGCCGCCTCCACCAGGGCCGCCCCGTAGCGACTGCCGGGGGAGCGGGTGGTGCGTTCCAGGGGGCCGGACACGGACACCGCGGCCACCACCTCGCCACCCACGCCCGTCACCGGTGCGCTGGCCGACGCCACCCCCCGCTCCCGCTCCTCGACGCTCTCCGCCCAGCCGACGCCGCTCAGCGGCACGTCGCCGCGCAACACCTTGCCCGCGGAGCCGACGTCGAGGGGCAACGAGGCTCCGACAGGGACGATGGTGCGCAGGCCGTGGGGGGACTCGAGCGACGCCAGGCACAGGCGGCGGTCGCCCCGGCGCACGTAGAGCTGGACGCTCTCGCCGGTGGCGTCCCGCAGCCGCTCCAGCGCCGGGCGGGCCAGCACCGGCAGCTCGAGGCCCGTCAACCGCGGTCCGAGGCCGAAACGACCCTCGCCGTCCCGGCCGACGAGGCCGTGGGTCTCCAGTGCCACCGCCAGCCGGTGGGCGGTGGCCCGGGGCAGACCGGTGGCCGTCACCAGGTCGGCCAGGGCCAACGGGCCCGTCTCCAGCGCGTCGAGGATGGCAACCGCCTTGTCCAGCACGCCGATACCCGATATCGTTCCCATATGGCAAGAACAGTATCTCACGATATAGGACGGCAGGCGAGGACCCTGTCCCAGAAGGTGTGGGACCAGCACCTGGTCCGCGCCGGCACCGGCGACGAGCCGGATCTGCTCTACATCGACCTGCACCTGATCCACGAGGTGACCACGCCCCAGGCCTTCGACGGCCTCCGCCTGGCCGGACGCACCGTCCGCCGGCCCGACCTCACCCTGGCCACGGCCGACCACAACACGCCCACCGTCGGCCTCGACCTTCCCCTCGCCGACCCCATCTCCGCCCGCCAGTTGCAGGCTCTCACCGACAACTGCGCCCAGTACGGGATCACGTTCCATCCCATGGGGTCGCCGGGACAGGGCATCGTCCATGTCATCGGACCGGAACTGGGCCTGACCCAGCCGGGGATGACCGTGGTGTGCGGCGACAGCCACACGTCCACCCACGGGGCCTTCGGCGCCCTGGCCTTCGGCATCGGCACCAGCGAGGTGGAGCACGTCCTCGCCACCCAGACCCTCCCCGCCCGCCGGCCGGGCACCATGGCCATCACCGTCGACGGCGACCTGCCCGCCGGCGTCACGGCCAAGGACGTCATCCTCACGATCATCGGCCGCATCGGCACCGGCGGCGGCATCGGCCACATCGTCGAGTACCGGGGCTCGGCCATCCGGGCCCTGTCCATGGAGGGACGGATGACGGTCTGCAACATGTCGGTGGAGGCGGGGGCCAAGGCGGGCATGATCAGTCCCGACGACACCACCTTCGCCTGGCTGGAGGGTCGGGCCCATGCGCCAAAGGGGGCGGACTGGGAGCAGGCCCTCGATGACTGGCGGGCCCTCGCCACCGACGCCGGCGCCGCCTTCGACAAGGAGGTCGTGTTCGACGCCGGGGCCATGGTGCCGCACGTGTCGTGGGGCACCAACCCGGCCCAGGTCGCCCCCCTCGACGGCCGCGTCCCCGACCCCGACGCCATGGACGACCCCGTCCAGGCCGAGGCCGGCCGGCGGGCCCTCACCTACATGGGTCTCACCCCGGGGACGTCGCTGCGAGACGTCGCCGTCGACACCGTCTTCATCGGATCGTGCACCAACTCCCGCCTGGAGGACCTGCGGGCGGCGGCGGCGGTGATCTCAGGCCGTCACGTGGCCCCGGGGATACGGGCCATGGTGGTCCCTGGCTCCATGCTGGTGAAAGCGCAGGCGGAGGCGGAGGGCATCGACCGGCTGTTCACCGACGCCGGCTTCGAGTGGCGGGCGGCCGGCTGTTCGATGTGCCTGGGCATGAACCCCGACAAGCTGGCCCCGGGGGAACGCTGCGCCTCGACCTCGAACCGCAACTTCGAGGGCCGCCAGGGACCGGGGGGGCGCACCCACCTGGTGTCACCGGCGGTCGCCGCCGCCACCGCCATCGCCGGCCACTTCGCCGGACCGGCCGACTTCATTTCGGGGGATCGCTCATGACCATGGAAGCCGTCGTCACCGTCACCGGTACCGCCGTCCCCCTCGACCGGTCCGACGTCGACACCGACCAGATCATGCCCAGCGTGTGGCTGAAGCGGGTGGAGCGCACCGGCTTCGGCGAGGGCCTGTTCTCCGACTGGCGGCGCGACCCCGACTTCGTCCTCAACCGGCCCGAGCACGCAGGGGCCACCATCCTCGTCACCGGCGCCAACTTCGGCACCGGCTCGTCCCGGGAGCACGCGGTGTGGGGCCTGCTCGACCACGGGTTCAAGGTGGTTGTGTCCCCCCGGTTCGCCGACATCTTCCGGTCCAACTGCACCAAGGCGGGACTGCTGCCGGTGGAAGTGCCGGCCGAGGTGGGCCAGGCGCTGCTCGGCGCCATCCAGGCCGATCCCGGCCTCGAGATCACCGTCGACGTCGCCGCCCGCACCCTGGTCGCCCCCGGCGCCGGCATCGCCGCCACCTTCCCCCTCGACGACTTCACCCAGATGCGGTTCCTGGAGGGCCTCGACGACATCGGCATCACCCTCCGCCACGAGGGCGCCATCACCGCCTACGAGGCCGCCCGCCCCGCCCGCCTGCCCACGACGAGGGTGAGCCCGTCCACTTTCCGATGAGGTCGTCGTAGGATCGCGGTAGTGGCGCACGACTCGGGGCAGAACGTCGTACTGGCCGAGACCTTTGGCGAGGTAGCACGGACCCTCCTCGGCCAACACGACGTGGAGACGACGCTGGACCGCATCTGCCTACTGGCGGTGCAGACGGTGGACGGGTGCGAAGCGGCCGGGATCTCGATTGCCACCGGCACCCTTGTCACCTCCCACACCACCACCGACGAGGTGCCCCGCCTGCTCGACGCCATCCAGTCGGAGACGCAGGAAGGGCCCTGCGTCGACGCCATCCGTGAACACCAGGTCTTCCTCACCGGATCGCTCTCCCAGGAGCGGCGCTGGCCCCTGTTCTCGCACCGGGCCTACCTGGCGACCGGCGTCGAGAGCATCCTGTCCCTGCGCCTCTTCGCGGCGGAGGACACCATGGGTGCGCTGAACCTGTACAGCACCCAACCGGACGCCTTCGACGACCAGGACGTCGCCGTCGGATCCGTGTTCGCGGCCCACGCCGCCGTCGCCCTGGCCAACGCCCACCGCCAGGCCAACCTCGAGAGCAAGGCCGTCACCCGCGACGTCATCGGGATGGCCAAGGGGATCATCATGGCCCGGCAGAACGTGTCCGACGACGAGGCGTTCGACGTGCTGCGGCGGGCGTCGCAGCGCATGAACGTCAAGCTCCGGGAACTGGCGGCACGGGTCGTCCATCCGGAGTCGCCGGGCGGGACGCCCCGGCTCTGAGGGCGCCGGCCGGCGGGGGTGGCGCGGTTTACGGCGGGCCAGCGACCAAGATCGTCGGTGTGAACGAACGACCGATCACGGTACGGGCGATCAGCGCCGAGGACACCCGACCGCTGCGCCACGCCGTCCTCCGACCGGGGCAGAGCTTCGAGCAGACGGCGTACTCCCGGGACGACCATCCCGAGACGCTCCACCTGGGCGCCTTCGACGGCGAGCGGCTGGTGGCCATCGCCTCCCTCTACCGGGAGGGCCGCCCCAACCGTCCCAGCCGGGCCGCCTGGCGCCTGCGGGGGATGGCCACCGATCCCCAGGCGCGGGGACGGGGATTCGCCACCGCCGTGCTCGACGGGTCGGTCGACCACGTGGCCCGGGAGGGCGGGGGCGAGCTGTGGTGCAACGCCCGGGTGTCGGCCCTCGGGTTCTACCGCGGGCGCGACTTCGAAGTGGAGGGCGACGAGTTCGAGATCGACGGGATCGGCCCCCACGTGGTGGTGACCCGCACGGTGAAGCCCGCCCGCTGACGGGGCGGCGACCTCAGCCGCCGAGCGCGCCCATTCCGCCGCCCTGGGGCCTCTCAGCGTGGACGGCCGGCGCCGGCGGCACGTCGGGCTCGGCGTCGGGCTCAGGCTCGGGGTCGGAGTCGGGGTCGGGGCCTCCGCTTCCGTCGATCCACGGGCGGTAGATGGCGAACGACGACTCGGGCGCCACCGGGTCGAGGTGGATCTCGTACTTCTGGGGCTCCGTCGGCTGCTCGGGGGCGGGCTGCTCGACGGCGGTGCGGTCGTGGTACTCGGGCTCGAACACCTGCCGGAAGCCGAGGGCGATCCCGGTCATCAACGCTCCCGTCACGGTGCGCTTCCGGCCCTCGCCGACATGGGGCTTGGCCCGAGGCTCGCCCGTCGCCGCCGGGAGGGCATCGGCTTCGTCGCCGTAGAACGATTCCAACGACTCCTCGTCGGGGGCGGGGTCGTCAGCCACGGCTGAAGAATCGGCCCATTAGAAGAATCGGCCCATTAGAAGAAGCGGCCCATTAGAAGAAGCGGAACGAGCCGAGGGGCCAGACCTTCACGAAGGCCCGGCCGATGATGAGCGACTTGGGGATGGCGCCGAAGACCCGGCTGTCGCTCGAGTTGGGCCGGTTGTCGCCCATGACCCAGTAGTGGCCGGGGGTGAGGGTGACCGGCCCGAAGGTGCCCGTCTGGACGCCGGCCGGCAGGTAGGACTCCTTCAACTCCTCGCCGTTGACCACCACGTGGCCGTCGCGGCCCTCGACGGTCTCGCCCGGCAGTCCGACCACCCGCTTGATCAGGTCCTTCTCCGCCGCCGGCTGGGGGCTCTTGAACACGATGATGTCGCCCCGGTGCACCCCGTGGAGGTCGTAGCTGAGCTTGTTCACCAGCACCCGGTCGTCGACCTTCAGGGTGGGCGTCATCGACGGGGACGGGATGTAAAAGGCCTGGACCAGGAACGTCTTGACCAGGACCGCCACCAGCAGGGCGCTGACGATGACGACGACCCACTCGACGAGATTGCGAGTGCCCGAGTGCTTCTTGGGGGAGGAGGTCGTGGGCCCCGCGTCTGTCATCCTCGGTCAGGCTACCCGTCCCGGTAGCGGTCCAGAATGCGGCGGGCGGCCCCTGCGGCCAGCTCCTGGTCGCCGTCGACCACCCTCGCCGCCGGTCCCAGCCGCAGCAACAGCCGCTCCAGCCACGCCCGCTGGCTGGCGGCCAGGGTGACCCGAACCCGTCCCCCGCCGCCGGCCACCGGCTCCACCTTCTCCACCGGATACTGCTCGACGACCCACGCCGCCGCCGGGTCCAGCTCCAACGTCACCCGGGGATCGTCGGGTCGGGGGCGGTAGACGGCCAGCTCCCGGGGCGTGGTCGGGGGGGAGAACCCGGTGCCGAGGAGGGTGGCGGTGCGGATGCGGTCGACCCGGAACAGGCGCTCGTCGTCGACCAGGTGGCACCAGGCGGACACGTACCACTGGCCGGAGGCGGAGAAGACGGTGGACGGGTCGACGGTGCGGGTCGTCCACTCGTCCCGGCCGAAGGCGTAGTACTCGATCTCGACCTGGTGGGAGGTGGCCACCGCCTCCCGGAGGACGGCCATCACCCCCTCCGGCGCCGAGCCGAGGGAGATCTCGACCGCCTCGTCGACGCCCACGCCGAGGGCACCGGCCAGCTTGGCCAGGCCCCGGGCCAGGGGCCCGTTGGGGTCGGCGCCGGGGGTGGCAAGGAGGGTCCGGCCCGCGGCCAGCAGCCCCAGGCCCTCGGCCGGAGTCAGGCGCAGGGGGCGGGCGAAGTAGTCGGCGTAGCGGATCCACACCCGGCCGTCGGCGATGTCGACGTCGATGAGCATGTCGGGCGTGTACGGGTGGAGGCCGCAGAGGAAGAGGAGCTGGAGGTCGTCGACCAGCTCGTCCTCCCGGCAGCCGAAGCGGGCGGCCACGTCGGCCAGGCGGGGACCCTCGCGCGCCGCCACCCACGGCACCACCGCCAGCAGCCGCTGGAGGCGGTCGTCGGCGCTCAGCCGGGGCACTGGGCCTCCAGCCACTCGACCATCTCCGCCCGCAGGTCGGGCGGGCCCAGGACCTCGGCGTGGTCGAGGAACCCGAGGACGAACGACCGGAAGGCGGGCCGGTTGGTCACCGGGACGGCCAGCACCACCGAGCCGTCCTCCCGCCGTTCCTCGACGGAGTCGGCGCCCACGAATCCCACTGCCCAGCCGGCCTGGTCGACGTCGACCAGCAGCCGGGCCACCACCGGCTCGCCCTCCCCCATCTCCCAGGCGGGCGTAGCCGCCGTGGCCGCGGGGGCGGGCGGGAAGCTGTTGGCATCGCCCGCGGCTGTCACCTCCGACTCCACCCGGTCGAGGCGGTAGGAGCGCTCGGCGCCGGCGCCATGGTCGAAGCCGGCCAGGTACCAGTGGCCGGTGCGGAACGACAGCCGCCACGGGTCGATGCGCCGGGGCCGCCCGTGGTAGTCGAAGGCGACCGGGCGGCGGGCGGAGATGGCGCCGAAGAGGACGGCCAGGTGGTCGGCACCGGGTAGGGCGGCCACCGCCACCGAGCCCACCGCGGGGGCGGGCCCCTGCTCGGCCAGCTCGCCCCCGAGCTTCCACAGGGCGGCCACCCCGTCCGCTCCCTCCATGCGCACGGCCGACGCGGCCAGGTGCAGGGCGGCCAGCTCGTCCGGCTCCAGGCCGGGATCGCGCAGGTAGTAGGCGTCCTTGGGCACCCGGTAGCCGAGGACGTCGGGGTGGAGGACGTCGAGGGGCTCGGTGACGAGGGGCACGCCCAGCTCCCGCAGCGCCTCTTTGTCGCGCTCGAACGCCCGCCGGAAGGTGGCATCGTTCTCGGCGTAGCCGGGAAGGCGGAAGCGGAGCTCGTCGATGGTGAGCGGGCGCTCCGCTTCCAGCAGGGCGGCAACCAGGTTGATGAGCCGCTCCAGCCGGTGCATGGCCCGCCATGGTACGGGCGGGCACCGAAGACGGGCGCGGGCTGGCCGTTCCGGTACCGTTGAAGGCGTGACCACCCGGTCCCGGCTGCTCCTTCTCCTGCGGAAGCACCCGGGCATCACCGTGACCGATCTGGCGGCCGAGCTGGGCCTGACCGGGATGGGCATCCGCCGTCACCTGGAGAGCTTCGAGATCGACGGCCTGGTCGAGCGCTCGGCCTGCTGCGAGCACCGGGTCGGGCGTCCGCCCAACGGGTGGCGCCTCACGCCGAAGGGGATGGAGCTGCTGCCCCGGGCCTACGACACGTTCGTCCTCCAACTGCTGGAGGACATGAGCGAGCACGTGGGCGACGAGGGCATCGACGTGGTCCTCCGCCGCCGGAGCGAGAAGATGGCCGTCCAGTACCGGGCCGAGCTGGCCGACGCCGACACCCTCGACGACCAGGTGTCGGGGCTGGCCCAGGTGCGCGACCGGGCCGGGTACGTGGCCGAGTGGCACCGGGAGGGCGAGGTGCGGGTGCTCATCGAGAACAACTGCGCCGTGCACCGGGTGGCGGAGCGCTACCCGGCGGTGTGCGCCATGGAGCTGGCCCTGTTCCGCAAGGTGCTCGGGCCCGACGTCGAGGTCACCCGGGTGTCGCACACCATGGCCGGCGACGCCACATGCACCTACTGCGTCCGGCCCCGCCCCGCCGACGCCGCTGACTGACTCGCCATTGGTCGCCGCCGCCTCGGCGGTGGCGGAGGTCCTGGCGGCCGCGGCGGAAGCCACCGACCAGGCGGTTGTCGTCCCCCGGTCCCATCTGCGGCTGCTGGCCGACGCCGGCCTCTACGACCTGCTCGACGTGGCGCCGGCCGCGGCCCGGGAGGTGCACGAGACGCTGGCGGGAGCGTGCGGGGTGACGTCGTTCGTGTGGGAGCAGCACCACTCGCCGGTGCGGATGCTGGCCGGCGCCCGGGGCGCCGACGACCCGACGGTCGCCCGCCTGCGATCGGGCCAACTGCTGGCGGGCATCGCCTTCGCCTACCTCCGCCGACCCGATCCGCCGGCGGTGCTGGCCCGCCGGGTGGCGGGGGGCGGCCTGGTCGTCGACGGCGAGGCCCCGTGGGTGACGTCGTGGGGACTGGCCGACCGGTTCGCGGTGGCCGCCCGCCTCGGCGGGGACGTGGTGTTCTTCCTGATGGACGGGGCCTCGCCGCCGGCCGGCGTGGTCGCCTCCGAGCCGCTGGCGCTGGCGGCGATGAACGCCTCGTCCACCGTGCGCCTGCGGTTCGACGGGGTGCGCGTCGCCGACGCCGACGTGTTCTCGGTGCAGTCCTACGCCAGCTGGCGGGCGGGCGACCGGCTGACCTCGGCTCGACCCCGTCCTCCGGTGTTCGGCGTGGCCCGCACCTGCTGCCGCCTGCTGGGCGACGCCGCCCTCCAGGCCGAGCTGGACGACTGCCGGAGCCAGGCCTACGCCCTCCTCGACGAGCAGGAACGCACCGACGACGAGCACCTGGGGGCCATGACCAGGGCCCGGGCGTGGAGCTGCGAGCTGGCCGTGCGGGCGGCGACGGCCCTGGTGGTGGCCGGCGGCGGGCGTTCGATCCTGCGCTCCGACCCCGCCCAACGGCTCCTGCGGGAGGCCGCCTTCTTCACTATCCAGGCCCAGACCGCCGACCTCCGGGCCGCCACCCTGGCCCGGCTTCAGCGCACCACCATCTGAGCGGCCAGCACGCCGGCGGCGGCGGCGTAGGCGAAGAATCCCGGATCCTCCGCCGGAGCCCGTCCCATACTTGTGGTCGGCCCGAAATCGAGGTCGTCGGGAAGGTCGACCTCCACCACCTCACCCAGCCCGTCCCGCCCACCGCGGCCTCGGGGAACGACGACCAGGGGACGACATGCGGCCAGGGCCAGGGTGGTGGTGGTGTGGTGGCTCACGCCCCGATGGCGGTCACGAGCGTCGGCGTCGGAGTACCGGACAGCCACGATCGGCCGCCCGCCGAGGTGGGCGGCGACGTCGACCACCGCCGCCACCTCCACCCCCCCGAATCCGTACTCACTCCCCGTGCCGACCACCCCTGGACCGGGCCCCACCACAATGGCGTCGGCGCGGGCGACGGTCGTCGCCACCAGCAGGGCCGACGGCACGCTCACCGCCTCGTGGTCGCCGCCGAACGCCTGTCCGCACGTCACCGTCGCCGCCAGCAGCTCCCGCTGGCGGAGGTCGAACACCAGGTCCGACAGGGCGAGGGGCAGGGCGGCCGAATCGGTCATCACGTAGACCAGCCGGCGCCGGGGGGCGCACCGGTCGAACGCGGCCGCCACGCACCCCACCTGGCTGTGCAGGGTGCACGCCACCACCGGCCGCCCGCCCAGGCCCACGCCGACCACCGAGACGCCCCCGTCCTCTTCAGCGGCCCCGGTATCGACCTGCAGGCTCGTGTAGCGCAGCTTCATCACCGTCCCCGGTCCCGGCTCCGACCACGAGTCGCGCGCCAGGTTCCAGTGGACGAAGTGCCACCCGCCGGTGCCCAG
>JAXDMK010000020.1:0-3201 GCA_034666105.1 Actinomycetota bacterium
ACCAGCATCCCGACCACCAGGATGCGCCCGCCCCGTCCGGCGAAGGCTTCCTCGATGGCGGCCGTCGACCGGGCCGCTCCCGCCGGGTTGTGGGCCCCGTCGAGGACGAGCAGGGGGTCGCGGCTGACGACCTCCAGCCGGCCCGGCAGCCGTAGCCCGCCCAGGGCGTCGGACACGAGGTCGGCGTCGAGGGGGGCGCCGAAGAACGCCTCCGCCGCGGCCAGGGCGATGGCCGCGTTCTCGCCCTGGTAGGCGCCGTGCACGGGCAGGAACACTTGCGGGTAGCGGGCGCCGGGCGTCACCAGCTCCACCACCCGTCCGCCGTGGGCCAGGTCGTTGGCGATGCAGTCGAAATCGCGGCCCCTCAGCCACACCGTCTCGGCCGAGGTGGCGAAGGCGGCCCGGGTGAAGACCTCCACCAGCTCGGGCTCGGTCTCGCCCACCACCACCACCGAGCCGGGCTTGACGATGCCCGCCTTCTCCTGCGCGATGTCGGCCAGGGTGGGGCCGATGACCTCGGCGTGGTCGAGGCTGATGTTGGTCACGGCCGCCACCTGCCCGTCGGCCACGTTGGTGGCGTCCCACCGCCCGCCCAGGCCCACCTCGACCACGGCCACGTCGACCGCGATGTCGGCGAACCAGCGGTAGGCGGCGGCGGTGAGGATCTCGAAGTGGGTCGGCGGGGAGTCGAGGAGGGGCTCGATCTGGGCCACCGCCTCGACGACCTCGACGAAGGAGGCGTTGTCGATCGGGTCGCCGTTCCACGCCATGCGCTCGTTGATGCGCTCCAGGTGGGGGCTGGTGTAGGTGCCCACCGACAGGCCCTTCTCCACCAGCAGGGCGGTGAGCATCCGCGCCGTCGATCCCTTGCCGTTGGTGCCGGTGAGGTGGATGACGGGGTAGCTCGACTGGGGATCGCCCATGAGGCCGACGAGGGCCCCCATACGATCGAGCCGCCGGGCTGCTGCCCGGCGGCTGACCGATTGCTCCAGGTTGACGTGGGCGTCCAGGTAGGCGAGGGCGGCCCCGATGTTCATACCGCCCGACGGTAGGCGGCGGCTGGCTGACTGGTCAGCTGGCCAATCTCTCGCGGGTGGCGTCGGCCAGGTGCTCGGCCTTGGCCTGGGCCCGGTGGGCGGCCTTGACCGCCGACTTCCGCGCCCGGCGGCTGGCCCGCTCGAGGTCGTGCAGGTCGGGCAGGCTCGACCGGGCGGGCAGGGCGGGGATGGCGCTGAGGGCCTTGGTGATCCGTCCCCGCTTGGACTTGCGACGGGACCGCACGTCGAACAGCAGCCCCAACAGGCCGCCGGCGGCGGCACCCATGCCGGCCGACTTCGCCGCCTGGACGGGAAGGTTCTCGACCTGCTCCTCGGACCGGAGCGACTTGACCGCGACCACCGCCGCCCCGACCACACCTCCGACAATCAGCAACTTCACGGCTTTCCGCATACGCGACCTCCTAGGCAGGTTCACAATCCACCCTACCCGTGGGTCCCCCGGTCCCAAGCCCCACGTCGCCATATCGTGCTCGATATACTTACGGCATGTACGGGGCGATCATCCGGCGGGCCCGCACCTCCCGGGGTCTGACCCAGAGTCAGCTCGCTACCATTTCCGGGATCGAGCAGTCGAACATCTCGGCGATAGAGAACGACCGCCGAGTGCCCACCGTCGAGACGCTCCACCGCCTCCTGGCGTCATGCGGCTACGAGTTGCTGGCGGCGGCCGGCACGCGGGTGCTCGCGTTTCCGGTCATCGATACCGACTCCGACGATCTTTGGGCTGGGACATCGGACGAGGCCCCCGCCATCACGCCCGAAACACCCATGGCGGTCCGCGTCCAAGCCATCAACGCGGTGCTCGACCTGGCCGAGACCATCGTCCGGTCGCGCTAATGGGCCCAAGCTGATGGGACTGGTCGAGCTCATCCTGGCCGTCCATCGGCAACTCGACGAGGCCGGGGTCGGCCATGCCTTCGGGGGCGCTCTGGCCTTGGCTTACGTCGCCGAGCCGCGAGGGACCGTCGACGTCGACGTGAACGTCTTTCTTCCGCCGGACTCGCTCGACCGGGTCGTTGCCGCGTTCGAACCGCTCGGGCTCCAGCGGCCAGCCCCGGCCGACGACCCCCACCCGCCGATCGCGGGCGTCCGCTTCGAGCACGCCGACGATCCCTTTCCGGTCGACGTCTTCCCCGCCCTCGACGAGCGCTACCGGGAGATCGAAGGGCGCGGGTCCTCCGATCCTTCGGGCGGGGCGGCGACGTCCTGCCCTTCCTCTCGGCCGAGGACCTCTGCGCCTTCAAGCTGTCCTCCGGCCGGCCCAAGGACCGGGTCGACCTGGCGGCCATCGCCGCCGCCCGGCCACATATCGACGTCGATATCGTCGAGGACCTTCTCGTCGCCCGGCGCGGTCCGAGCATGTACCCGCGCCTGGCGAGGTTCCGCGCGCTCCTGCGCCGGGAGCCGCCCGTTTAGGAAGCGGCGCGGCGGGGGCGGGCCGGCGGACGGGCCGGCTCGGTGCGGGGAACCAGGGTGGGGTTCACCTTCTGCAGCACCACCGACCGGTCGATCACGCACCGGCCGATGTCGGTGCGGGACGGCAGGTCGAACATCACGTTGAGGAGGACTTCCTCCAGGATGGCCCGCAGGCCACGGGCCCCGGTGCCCCGGAGCAGGGCCTGCTCCGACACCGCCTCCAGGGCCTCGTCGGTGAACTCGAGGTCGACCGAATCCAGCTCGAACGACCGCCGGAACTGCTTGACCAGGGCGTTCTTGGGCTCCACCAGGATGCGGACGAGGGCCTCCTGGTCGAGGTTGGAGACGGCGCCGATGACGGGCAGGCGGCCCACGAACTCCGGGATCAACCCGAACTTGAGCAGATCCTCGGGCAGGACCTTGGTGAGCAGCGCCCCCAGGTCCTTGTCGCCCGAGCGGCGCAGCTCGGCGCCGAAGCCGACGCCCTTGTGGCCGATGCGGCTCTCGATGAGCTTCTCGATGCCGGCGAACGCACCACCGCAGATGAACAGGATGTTGGTGGTGTCGATCTGGATGAACTCCTGGTGGGGGTGCTTGCGACCCCCCTGGGGCGGCACCGAGGCGGTGGTGCCCTCCAGGATCTTGAGCAGGGCCTGCTGCACGCCCTCGCCCGAGACATCGCGGGTGATCGACGGGTTCTCGCTCTTGCGGGCGATCTTGTCGATCT
>JAXDMK010000021.1:0-10086 GCA_034666105.1 Actinomycetota bacterium
TTGCGTCACCACTTCGGCGGTGTCGACCAGGCGGACGAGACATTCGCGAGCTTCCGAGCCTTTCTCGCCGATCTTGACGATCCGGTACCTGACAACCCAGAAGCGGCAACGCCTGTGAAGGAGGAACCTGCGCCACCTGCCGCCACTTCCGATTAGGGCGCGTTGGCGGACGTACGGGCTCGGGCGTGTTGCAACAACCGGTCCCAGGCATCGATGGCGTGCGGCAGTGACGGACGGACTGTATGGCGGTAGCCCTGGGTCGTTCGGGTGTCGACGTGGCCGGCGAGGTCCGCCACCTTCACCAGGTCGTCGAGCTGGTCCGCGACGAGCGACACGAAAGAGTGGCGCAGCTCGTAGGTCGTCCAGTCGGAGCCGAGGCCGGCACGCGCGCACAATTGTTGAAAGGCCCGCCTGAGGTTGGACAGCGTCATCGGGGTGCCGTTGCGGGTGCAGAACACGAAGCCCTCGTCTTCGTAGAGCCCGAGGAGGCGCATCTCGTCGCGGTGGCGCCGTAGAGCGGCGACCAGGAGCGGGTGCAGGCCGATGCGGCGTCGGCCCCGCTCCGTCTTCGGCGATACCTGCCCGGCGTACTTGTCGTCGATCTCGAGCGCGCGCTCGAGGACGTGGATGTTGGGTGAGTCGGAGTCGATGTCGACGAGCGGCCAGCGCAAGCCCGCCAGCTCGCCCGGGCGGAGACCGCACATGAGGCCGGTGAGCCACATGGCGGGGCGACTGTCGGTTGGGATCGCGTCCACCAGGAGGCGCTGGGCCTGGTCGATGGTGAAGCTCTTGCGGGGCTTGGACTCGCGCCGCTCGGGGAGCAGGACGTCGGCCGCGGGGTTGACCTTGATCCGGCGGTGACGCAATCCGTGCTGCAGGGCCTGGTTGAGGTAGTTCCAGGTGCGGTCGACGGTGCTGGTGGCGTAGCCCTGCTTCGCCATGTCGGCGAAGAGCTTCTCGAGCCGCTCGGTGGAGGTGCGCTCGACCCAGAGCTTGCCGATGACCGGCCGCACGCTCGTGGCCAGCAGCTGGCGGGCGTTGGTGATGGTGTTCGGGGACTTGGTCCGGGCATGGCGGGAGCTGCGGGTCGGGGCCACGTTGGGGCAGCCGTCCTCGAACCAGGCGTCGAGCACCTCGTCGAATGTCGCCTGGCGGGTACGACGAGGACCCGGTTCTAGTGACTGCGCCCGCAGCGCCAGGAGCTCGTCGAGATCGCGCTGGGCGTCGACCTTCTCGACCCGCTCGACCTTGCGGCGGGAGCCATCGGGGAACCGCACCCAGGCCATCCATCGCGCTGCTGTTTCGTTCCATCGCACGGTGGGCCGCTGTCCCATCCCGCCACCTCCTGACGTAGCCAGTGAGCGAAAGGCTACGCTCAACCTGGCTACGTTTTCCAGGATACCCGGGAGGCCTACCCAGCGCATGGCCTCTGACCTGGGCTTTTCTTGTGGAGCTGAGGGGACTCGAACCCCTGACCCCTTGCATGCCATGCAAGTGCTCTACCAACTGAGCTACAGCCCCGAAGTCGCACCTCACCCTACCAGCGGGCCGGCGCCGGCAGGCGAAGGTGACCGACGGTCACCCGGGTGCGGCGGCGGCCCGGATGACCTTCTCGAAAGCCTCCGGAGCCTCCAGTTGGGGGAGGTGGCGGACGCCGTCGATGACCTCCACCCGGGCTCCGGCCCGCTCGCCCAGCACCGCCGCCGCCAGTTGGCGCCAGGGCGGGCTGGTCGAACCCACGGTGGCCACTAGGGCGACGTCGGCCAATCGGGCCAGGTCGGCGTCGGTGGGAGCGAACTCGATGAACGCCGGCACCTCGGCCCGGATCACCTCGGACCGGCGCCCGATCTCCTCCCGGGCCGCCGGTGGCAGCGCGGCCAGCCGCTCCTCCCCCACCAGCCCGGCCACGAACGCCAGCACGCCCTCCGGTCCGGGGCCGGACGCGGCCAGGCGGGCGGCGGTGGCCTCCAGGGCGGCGTGGAGGTCGGGGGCCAGGGGGCCGAAGACGGGTTCGTGGACGACGGCCGCATACACGACCGACGGGGCGGCCATGGCCAGGGCCAGCACCAGGGTGGCCCCGCCCGACACGCCCACCCACGTGGCCTCGACCACTCCCCGATCGGCGAGGACGGCCAGCAGGTCGTCGACCTGCTCCGCCACCGTGGCGGACGCCGGCACCTCGTCGGCGTCGGGCCCATAGCCCCGGCGGTGCGGCACCAGCACCCGGTGGTCGGCGGCCAGGGCGGCGGCGACCTCGGCGAACGCCCACGCCCCGATTCCGACCCCGTGGACCAGGACCACGACCGGTCCGTCGCCGACGTCGGACGTCGCCAGCGGTGCCGTCACCAGCCGCGCCGGCACCTTTCCACGGCCGAACCCACGGCCACCAGGAGGTCCTCCCGCCAGGGGGCGGCCACCACCTGCACCCCCACCGGCAGGCCCTCCGACCATCCGCAGGGCACGGATACCGCCGGGAAACCGGTGAGGCTCCACGGGATGGCGTTGCGGGACAGGAGCATGAGGTGGCGGGCGAAGTCGTCCACCGGCGGGGCGACGGCCGGCACGGTGGGCATGACCAGCACGTCGAAGTCGGCGAAGAGCTCCAGGAAGCCGGCGGCGAGGTCGGCCCGCAGCGTCTGGGCGTCGAGGTACTCGAGGGCCGACAGGTCCCCCGCCGCCTCCAGTTGGTCGGCCACCTCGTCCCAGTACAGCGAGCGGTCGAGTCCCATCCGGCGATGGAAGGCGGCCGCTTCGCACCGGCTCACGAGCAGTCCGGCGGCGTTGGCCGCCTCCAGATCGTCGGCGGTCGGTCGCCCGGCGGCCGCCACCGCGCATCCCATCCCCGCCAGCCCGTCGATCACCGCCCGCACGCACGCCTCCACGCCCGGTTCGGCACCGGTGAAGGTGGCCTCGGGCACGCCGACCCGAATCCCCGCCACCGGCGACCCGGCCCAGCCGACCAGGCCCTTCGTCCCCTGGAGGACGTCCACCAGCAGCGCCGCGTCGGCCACCGACGAGGTGATGGGGGCGACGTGGTCCATCGTCCACGAGAGAGGGACGACGCCGGCGGTGGGGATAGTCCCGTACGTCGGCTTGAACCCGACCACCCCCGACAGCGCCGCCGGCACCCGGATCGACGCCCGGGTGTCGGTGCCCAGCGACGCCAGGCCCATGCCGGTGCTCACGGCGATGGCCGACCCGCCGCTCGACCCCCCCGGGATACGGGACTGGTCGTGGGGGTTGCGACTCTGGGGCGTCGTCACGCCCAGGGCGAACTCGTGGGTGGACACCTTGGCCAGCACGATGGCGCCGGCCGCCCGCAGCCGGGCCACGCCGACCGCGTCCACGTCCGGCACGTCGTCGTAGGCGGCCGACCCGCACCGGGTGGGCACGCCGGCCACGTCGATGATGTCCTTCACCGTCACCGGGATGCCGTGCAGCGGGCCCCGCCACCGTCCGCCGGCGGCCTCGGCATCGCACGCCACCGCCTCCGCCCGGGCGGCCGAGTCCATGAGGTGGACGACGGCCATCAACTCGGCGTCGTGCTTCTCGACGGCCAGCAGCGACTCCTCCACCAGCTGCCCGCTGGTCACCAGCCCCGCCCGCAGGTCGGCCGCCGCGGCCAGGACCGGACCCAGATCGGTGCCGGCCGGCCCGTCGCCAGCCGGCCCCAACGGTTGCCCCTCCCCCGGGGGGACGTAGTCGTAGGCCGGACGGCGGTCGGCCCGCTCCGGCCGGTATCCCGCCACCAGCGCCCGGGCCGCGGCCACCGACTGGCGGCCGAGGCTGCCCGCCGGCCTCAACCGGCGCCCAGCACGCGCAACAACGCGCTCGACGGGGCGACCGCTCCGAACACCCCGCCCTGCATCTTCACCATCGACAACGCGGCCAGGTAGTTGTCGTAGTCGGTGGCGCCGGTGCAGTCCTCCAGCAGCAGGCACTCGTAGCCCCGGTCGTTGGCGTCGCGCATGGTGGTGTGGACGCACACGTCGGTGGTGATGCCGGTGAAGATGAGGTGGGTGATGCCCCGGGTGCGCAGGAGGAGGTCGAGGTCGGTGGCGTAGAACGACCCCTTCCCCGGCTTGTCGATGATCAGCTCACCCTCGATCGGTGCGACCTCGGGGACGATCTCCCAGCCGGGCTCGCCCCGGGTGAGGATGCGGCCGCAGGGCCCGGCGTCGCCGATGCCGGCCCCGATGCGCTTCGACCGCCACAGCTTGTTGGGCGGGCAGTCGGACAGGTCGGGACGGTGGCCCTCCCGGGTGTGGATGACCGTCATCGCCACCGCCCGGCACGCGGCCAGGACCGCGGCCGTCGGCTCCAGGCCGGCCCGGGTGAGCTTGAGGTCGTAGCCCATGGTGTCGACGTAACCGCCGGGGCCGCAGAAGTCGACCTGCCAGTCGATGCAGACGAGGGCCGTACGGGCCGGGTCGACCGACCCGTCGTAGGGCCAGGGGTAGGGCTCGGCATCCACGGTTCCGAAAGTCATGGCTCCTCCAGAAGGGCGTCGCACAGGTCGGTGGTCGTGCCCAGGGCCCCGAAGATGCCGCCGGACATGGTGATGCTGGCCAGCGCCCGGGACCCCACGTCGGCGTCGTGGAAGGCACAGGCGTCGACCAGGGCCAGGCACTCGTAGCCCCGGTCGTTGGCCGCCCCCAGGGTGGAGTAGACCGCCGTCTCCAGCCCCAGGCCGCCCACCGCCAGCCGGTCGATCCCCCGCCCGCGGAGCTCGCCGTCGAGCGAGCTGCCGGAGAACCCCGACATCCCGACGCAGTCGACGACGACGTCGCCGGCGGCGATGGTGATGACGAGATCGCCCCCCCGCTCCCCCTCGCCGGGCCCCGGACCGGGGCCGGGGCCGGGGCAGGCATGGTGCAAGACGACCACCACCCCACCCGCGTCGCGCACGACCTTGGCCGTCGTCCGCAACCGGCTCAACGCCTCCTCGGCGTCGAGCGTCCGGGCCGCGAACCATGTCTGGCCCCCGGCCACCACCAGCGCCAACCGCCGGGGATCGAGGATCCCGTCGTAGGGCCACGGGTAGGGCCGGGTGCCGGGGACATGGGTGCGGTTCACCACGGGCGGGCTACGTCGGGAGCTTGCCGACGACGCCCTCGACGAAGAACGTCTGGCCCTCGATGGCCACGTAGTCGGGCGTCGTCCCGTCGGCGAAGATCACCTTGCCCGACTGGTCCATGACCGGGCCCTTGAACGGTGAGCCGTCGGGGAGAGCGATGGCCGCCTTGGCCGCCTCGATCTGGGCCTTGGTCTCGTCCGTCACCGACGGCCCGTACTTCGACTGCACGAACGGGTTGTCGCCCGTCTTCAGGCCCACCCGGTAGTTGGCGTTGTACTTGCTCCCGGTGAAGTCGCCGGCCAGCACCGTCTTGACGATGTCGACGTAGAGAGGTCCCCACGCCCACTGCGACCCGGTGAGCCAGCCCTTGGGGGCGAGGGCGGAGCCGTCGGCGTGGTAGCCGACGGTGAAGGCGCCGGCGGCCTCGGTCTTCTCGATGATCGTCTTGGTGCAGTCCTGGTGCTGGGTGATCACGTCGACGCCCTCGGACAGGAGGCTGTTGGCCGCCTCCGCCTGCTTGGCCGGGTTGCACCAGTCCGAAGTGGCCACGGTGTAGGTCTGGGCCAGGGGGTTCACCGAGTGGGCGCCGAGCTGGAAGGCGTCGATGTTCTCGGTGGTCTGGGTGATCGGGAAGGCGTACACGTAGCCCAGCTTGTTGGTCTTGGTCGCCTTGCCGGCGGCGATGCCGGCCAGGTAGACGGGCTCGTACACGGTGCCGAAGTACGTCCCGAAGTTCGGCAACACGGTGCCCTTGATGAGGTTGCCCTGCTGGATGACCACCACGTCGGGGTGGGCCTCGGCGACCTTGGTGGCGGGGTCGAGGTGGCCGTAGCTGGTGGCGAAGATGATCTTGGCCCCCTTGGAGATCATGTCCTCCATGACCCGGGCCGCGTTGTCGTCCTCGGGGACGTTCTCGGCGGTGAGCACCTTGAGGTCGGGGAAGGCCTTCGCCACCTCCTGGCTGCCGTCGTAGGCGGCCTGGTTGTAGCCGACGTCGTCCTTGGGGCCCACGAAGATGAATCCGATGGCCTTCCCCCCGGTGCCGGGCGCGGTGGATCCGGTCGCCGGCGGGGCGGTGTTGCCGGCGGTGGTCGAGGTGGTGGAGCCGTTGCTGCTGCACGCCGCGGTTGCGAGCGCCAGGGTGGCGAACGTCGCCGCTCCCAGCCGCCATCGTCTGGTCATCGCTCTCTCCTTGTGTGTCGTTCGGGGTGGGTCGTCATGACGTGGGTGCCATCTCGAAGACCTTCCGCAGCCCCTCGGGTGCGGCGTGGAGCCGCTTGCGACCCAGGAAGATCAGGACGAGGACGGTGACCACGTAGGGCAGGGCGTCGAGGGCGAACTGGTTGATGCCGATGCCGCGGGCCTGCAGCGCCGGCGACAGGGCGAGGGCGGCGCCGAACAAGTAGGCCCCGGTGACGCACTTCAGGGGGTGCCAGGCGGCGAAGATCACCAGGGCCACGGCGATGAAGCCCCGACCGGCGGTCATGTTCTCGAACCAGGCGTTGGTGTAGGCGGTGGCCAGCTGGGCCCCGCCCACGCCGGCCAGGGCGCCGCCGCCGCAGACGGCCAGGTACTTGATCCGCAGCGGCGAGTGGCCGTAGGCGGCGAGGACTTCCTCCCGTTCACCCGCCGCCCGCACCAGCAGTCCCCACCGGCTGCGGTACAGCAGCCACCACATGGCCGGTCCGACGGCGTAGGACAGGTAGGTGAGGGGGTCGTGGTTGAAGAAGATGTCGCCCAGCCAGGGGATGCTCGACAGGCCGGGGATGGCGATGGGGTGGAAGGCGTTGATCGACTCCCGGACGTAGGAGGCGCCGAACAGCGACGTCAGGCCCAGGCCCAGGAAGAGCACGACCAGGCCGGTGGCCAGCTGGTTCGCCTTGCGGGACAACACCAGCACGGCGTGGATCAGGGCCAACAGCCCTCCCGCCGCCGCGCCGGCCAGGAGGCCCACCCACGGGCTGCCCGTCTTGGCCGTCACCGCGTAGGCGGACAGGGCGCCCACCAGCATGCAGCCCTCGGTGCCCAGGTTGATCACCCCCGCCCGCTCGGAGAGCGTCTCCCCCAGGGCCGCGTAGAGGATCGACGTCCCCCCTCGCACCGCCCCCACCAGCACCTGCAGCAGCAGGGTCATGCGGCACCTCCCGCCCCGATCGAACTGGTGACACTTCTCCCGGTCAGGGGCGGGAAAGGCGTCACCAGTTGGCCGTGGGCCGACCGCACTGCGGCCCCTCCGATCGAACTGGTGACACTTTTCCCGGCCAGGGCCGGGACGAGCGTCACCAGTTCGGTGTTGGCCGACTTCATGCGACGCTCCCTTCGACGGCCGCTGGCATCGCCGGCATGGCGGGCGTGGTCGCCGGTTCGGTGGCCCGGGCCTTGAGCTGGCCCCGTCCCATGACCGCCAGCAGGATCAGGCCCATGAGCACGTTGACCGCGGCTGCGGGCAGGCCCGAGTCGAGCTGGAGGCTGTCGCCGCCGATGGCGATGGCCGCCAGCAGCACCGCCGCCCCCGCCACCTTCACCGGCGAGTGGCGGGCCAGCCAGCTGGCGAGAAAGGCGATGTAGCCGAAGTTGAGGGTCATCCCCGGACGGAGCTTGAGCTCGGCCCCGGCGAAGTGGACCATCCCCCCGAGGCCGGCCATGGCCCCGCCCACGAGCATCGCCGACATGAGCAGCTTGGAGACCGGCAGTCCCGCCCGGCGGGCCGCCTCCGGGTTGCCGCCCACCACCCGCAGCCGGAAGCCCCACGACGTGTACCGGAACAGGGCCCAGATGACGGCGGTGGCGGCCACCGCGATGAACACGCCGGTGTGGACCCGGCTGGTGCCGATGAGGGGCAGCCGGGCGGCGGGGGCCAGCGACCGGGTGGCGGGCTGGCCCGAGCCGTTGGGGTCCTTCCACGGCTGGTAGATCAGGTAGAGCATGAGGTCGATGGCCACGTAGTTGAGGAGCAGGGTGGTGATGGCCTCGTTGACCCGCACCGTGAGGCGCAGGATCCCGGCGATGCCGGCCCACAGGGCGCCGGCGGCGGCCGCCGCCAGCATCATCACCACGATCATGGCCGAGCCGGGCAGGGTCGCATCCAGGGCCAGGGCTACGCCGGCGGCGGCCACCGCCCCCACGACCACCTGGCCCTCGCCGCCGACGTTAACCAGTCCCGCCCGGGCGGGGATCGCCACCGCCAGCGCGGCCAGGACCAGGGGGGCGGCCTTCACCAGGACCTCGCCGAAGGAGGTGGTGTCGGCCAGGGAGTGCCACATGTCGGCGTAGACCGACAGCGGGTTGACGCCCTTGGTCAGCACGAAGGCGCCGAAGAGGGTGAGGGCGGCGGCGTAGGCCACGGCCAGCCGTCCCGCCCCCCGGGCCAGGCGCAGCGCCCGCGGGTTCATGCCGCCCCCCGCAACATCAGCTCGCCGATGGCGTAGCGGTCGGCCTCGCCCGGCCGGACGATGCCGGCCACGTGGCCCGAGTGCAACACCAGGATGCGGTCGGAGAGCTCGAGCAGCTCGTCGACGTCCTCCGAGATCATCAGCACGCCGGCGCCGGCCGCCCGCCGCTCCAGCAGCAGCTCCTGGGTGCGGCGGGTGGTGGCCACGTCGAGCCCCCGGCTGGGGTAGGCGGCGACGACCAGCGTCGACTCCCGGGACAGCTCCCGGGTGAGCAGCACCCGCTGGATGTTGCCGCCGGAGAGGCTGGACACCTGGCGGTGGTAGGCGGCCATGCGCAACTGGGTCTCCGCATCCTGGGTGGCCAGCCGCTTCTTGACCGCCCCCCAGTCGATGCCGAGGCCCTTGCGGGGCACCTTCAGGTCGCCCAGCGCCATGTGCTCGGCGATGGTGAGCCCGGGCACCACCGAATCGGCCACCGGGTCCTCTGGAATACCGACGGCGCCGGCGGCGAGGGCCGCCCGGGGGCCACCCTTCAGCAGCTCGATGCCCGCCACCAGCACCGATCCGTCGACCGCGGGGCGCAGGCCCATGGCCACCTCATACAGCTCCCGCTGCCCGTTCCCGGACACGCCGGCCACCCCGACCAGCTCGCCGCTGTGCACGGTGAGGTCGACATCGGTGAGGGCGAGGTGGCCGCGGTCGCCCCTCACCGACACCCGCCGCAACTGGAGGGCGGGCGTGGCCGCCGAGCGGGGGGCGGGCCTCACCTGGGGCAGGGCGGGAACGGTGCGCCCGACCATGGCACTGATCAGCTCGCGGTCGTCGAGGGTGGTGGGATCGGCGCCACCGAGGATGACCTTGCCCCCCCGCAGCACGGTGACCCGGTCGGCGATGGCCCGGGCCTCGTGCAGCTTGTGGGTGATGATGACCACGGAGAGGCCCCTCGCGCGGAGCTGGCGCAGCCCGGCGAAGAGGGTGTCGACCTCCTGGGGGGCGAGCACGCTGGTGGGCTCGTCGAGGATGACGAGCTTGGCGCCGGCCATGAGGACCTTGAGGATCTCCACCCGCTGGCGCTCGCCGATGGACAGGTGGCGGACGAGGGCCTGGGGGTCGCAGGCCAGGCCGTAGAGGGCGGCGGCCTCGTCGACCTGGCGGGCCAGTCCGGCCCGGTCGAGGCGCAGGCCCTTCCCAGGCAGGGCGAGGGCCACGTTCTCCGCCACCGTCAGGGCCGGGACCAGGCGCAGGTCCTGGAACACCATCCCGATGCCGAGGTCGCGGGCGACGGCGGGCGAGTCGATGGTGACCGGGGCGCCGGCGAAGCTCATCTCGCCCGAGTCCGGGCGGTAGACGCCGTAGATGAGCTTCATGAGCGTGCTCTTGCCGGCGCCGTTCTCGCCCAGCAGGGCGTGGACCTCGCCCGCCCGCACCTCGAAGTCGACCGAGTCGTTGGCCACCACCTCCCCGAAGCGGCAGGTGACGTCCCGAACGGTGAGCAGGGCCTGGGCGTCGGTCGTGCGGACCGGGACCTCGGTGAGGGTCATGACGGGACCTCCTCGGGACGTGGGGTGTGACGGTTCATGCGCGCATCGCGCCCTGGCCACTGGCCATGCGGGCCAG
>JAXDMK010000022.1:0-5785 GCA_034666105.1 Actinomycetota bacterium
TGGAGCCGAGGATGTAGCCGGGCTTGAAGCTCAGGTCGCTGTGGATCTCGGCGTAGCCGGCGGTGATGGGGAAGGTGATGGTGGAGGTGGCGGCGTCGAAGGTGGCGGAGCCGGAGGGGGCGATGGACACGCCGAGGGAGGTGAGGGCGGCGGCGGTGCCAGCGTCGAGCTTCACCGAGGTGCCCACGCCCGACAGGCGGGGGATGGCGGTGACCATGTCGGTCGTTGCGGACGCGGTGCCGGCCGAGTCGGTCGAGTCCTTACCGCAGGCGGCGCCGAACAGGGCGAGGGCGGCGACGACTGCAGCCCCGGTTGCTTTGGATCTGATTCGCACGGTTGTTTTCTCTCTTTCTAGCGTTATCGGGTCTACGTATCTGGTTCTCGGTACGGATGACGGGGCCGGGGCCGGCTGCAGTCGGCGCGCCCGCCAGACGCGATACAGACCGCAACCGGGAGGGCTGCGGTCTGTATCGATCCGGGGTTCGAGCCGGGCGAAGGCCGGCTGGTTGTTATCGACCCGGCTGGCGGACGATCTCCGGACGCCACGGGGTGTAGGCGGACACCGGGGCCGGGGCGGTCCGGGGGGCGGAGCCGGACCAGTCCGTGGTCGGGATGGCCTGGGGGCCGTACTGGTAGTTGGTGATCAGGCTCACCGCCAGGACTGCGATCCCGGCCGCGATGTAGAAGGCGGTCACACCCGAGTCGGTGTCGTTGAAGCCGAGCGCGAACGGGGCCACGAACAGCAGGATCGCTGCCGCATAGTCGCCGATGGAGTGGATACGGAAGGGGAGAACCTTCACCACGCCGAGCGGGTACCTCGTCAGGAGGCTCACGGCCAGCACGGTCGCGCCGACGACGACGCCGGCGACGGTGGCCTTGGTCGACATGTCAACGGTGAGGGCGATGGCGACGAGCAGGACGCCCACCGCATAGTCGGCGATGGCGTGCAGCCAGGCGGGAAGAAGCTTGATCAGAGACATGAGTTGGGCTCGCTTTCGGGGGAGATGTCACTCCCTCTACGCCGCCGACGAACTCTTGGATCAGTGTCCCGCCGGTCGCCGCGGTCACCTGGGCGTCGTGGCGGTCCACCGGCCCGCGGCCAGTACGCGTCAGCGATCCGAGTCCAACGGGCCCCGACCGGGGGACCGGCAGCGGACGGATTAGAATCGGCCGGTCGTCGGGTGACCTGTTCCACGCCGTTCGACGCCGTAGCCCGTTGCCCCAGACCCCGGCAGCGTCCCCGTGGACGATGCGATGAGGAGGTCGGGATGACAGACCTGGCCACGCCGTTGCCGGCGGCCGAGCTTCTCCGTTTCCAGGCGTTGCCGGAGGCTCAGACGGCGGGGCCGGAGGTCACGACGACCGATGACGCGTTCGAGCGCCTGACCCGGGCCGCCACCGTGATCCTCGACGTGCCCCTGTCGTTCGTCACCGTGATCGACACGACGCGCTCCTGGTATCGGAGCTGCGTCGGCCTCGCCCCCGAGGCCGAGCGCTTCGCGGCCATGGAGGAGTCCTTCTGCCAGTTCGTGGTGGAGAGCGACGAGCCCCTGATCCTGGCCGACGCCCGGGCCGACCCCCGGACGCGGGAACACCCGGCCATCGCCGGCATGGGGATGGTGGCGTGGGCCGGCTTCCCGATCCCCGGCCCCGACGGGAAGGTTCTGGGGACGTTCTGTGCGGTCGACACCGTCCCCCGCCACTGGAGCCCGCGGGACGTGCTCGTCCTCGAGACGCTGGCGGGTGCGGCGGCGGGTGAGATCGCCCTGCGAGCGGCCCTGGGCGCCGAGCGGCAGGCCCATGCCGAGGCCGACCGGCAGGCTACCGAGGCGGCCGGCCTGGCCATGCTGGTCGCCGAGAGCGGCGAGCGGACGGCGGCTCTGGCCCGCACCCTCCAGCAGAGCCTCCTGCCGCCGGTGCTCCCCCACGTGCCCGGCTTGGAGGTCGCCGCCCGCTACCAGGCGGCGAGGGGCGAGGAGGTCGTAGGCGACTTCTACGACGTCTTCAAGCGGGCCCGCTCGTCGTGGTGCGTCGTCATGGGCGACGTCTGCGGCAAGGGACCGGAGGCGGCGACGGTCACCGCCCTCGCCCACTACACGATCCGGGCGGCGGCGTCGGACAGCGTGAGTCCCTCCCGGGTGCTCGGCCGGCTCAACGCCGCTCTCCTCCAGCAGCGCCCCGGCGACGAACGGTTCCTGACCGTGGCGTTGGCCAACCTGCGGCTTTCGGGGCACGGCGTGCTCGTCACCCTCACGTCGGCCGGCCACCCGCTGCCGTTGCTGCGACGCCACGACGGCACCGTCGAGGAGGCCTGCCGCCCGGGGATGGCGCTGGGAATGTTCGACAGCCCTCCACTGCTCGAAACCAGGTTCGTCCTCGGGCCGGGAGACAGCCTCGTCTTTTACACCGACGGCGTGACCGAGGCCCGTCGGGGCACCCACGAGCTTGGGGTCGACGGGCTGCGCCGGCTCATCGCCGGTGCCGGGGCGGGCAGCAGCGCGGCCCACCTGGCCGCCTTCATCGAGGCCCAGGTCGGCGAGTATCGGGACGGGCTGCCCCGGGACGACACCGCCATCCTCGTCGTGCACGTGCCGCCCGTTCCGAGTCGAGGCTCCGGTCGGCCGAGCCCTCCTCGGGCGGTATCCTGATTCCCTAGTCACCTTTCGTCCGCCCGGACCCCGCGGCCGCCACGCCAGGCCCAATGTCGGGAGTCCGGATGCCGAGCGAGCAACGCCTCTCGGACGTATTGAGCGAGTTCGCCCGCACGATGGTCACGGATTTCCCGATCCAGAGCATCCTCGACCAGCTCGTGAAACGCATCGTCGAGATCCTGCCCATCACGGCCGCGGGCGTGACGCTCATCTCCCCCGGCGCCGACCCCCGGTACGTCGCCGCGTCAAACGACGCCGCCCTTATCTACGAGAGGCTGCAGACCGAGCTTGGCGAGGGGCCGTGCCTGGCCGCCTACCAGATGGGCGTGGCCGTGACGGTGCCCGACCTCAGGATCGACCTGAGGTTCCCGACCTTCGGGCCCAGGGCCCTGGCCGCCGGTCTGGTCGCCGTTTTCACCTTCCCCCTGCGCAAGGGCAACGACCAGCTCGGAGCGCTCGACCTCTACCGGGACACCGCCGGGCCGCTGGATGACGACGCGATGGCCGCGGCCCAGACGCTGGCCGATGTCGCCGCCGCCTACCTGCTCAACGCCCAGGCCCGGGCCGATCTCCTCGAGACGTCCCACCGGTCCCGCGAGAGCGCGCTGCACGACGCCCTGACCGGGTTGCCGAACCGGTTGCTCCTCCTCGAACGCCTCGATCAGGCCCTCCGCCGGGCCCGGCGGACGGGCAACAAGGCCGCGGTCCTGTTCGCCGACCTCGATCAGTTCAAGGCGGTCAACGACATGTACGGCCACCGTGTCGGCGACGAACTGCTGGTGGCCGTCGCCCAACGGCTGACGGGACAGCTCCGTCCGGGCGACACCCTCGCCCGGTTGTCCGGGGACGAGTTCGTGATCCTGTGCGAAGACCTGGCCGCCGGAGCCGAGGTCGATGCCATCGCCTCCCGCATCGGTCTTGCCCTGGCCAAGCCGTTCGTCCTCTCGAGCGGCGAGGTCGACACGTCGGCCAGCATCGGGATCGCCTTCGCCGGCCCCGACGACTTTGTCCCCGAGGAACTGCTCCACAGCGCCGATGTCGCCATGTACCAGGCCAAGCGCGACGGCGGCGACCGGCAGCAGGTCATCGACCTCCGGGAGAAGCGCCGGGTGGACGACCGGGTGAGTCTCCAACGCGACCTCCGGCGCGCCCTCGCGCGAGACGAGCTGCGGCTGGCCTACCAGCCGATCGTCGGCACCGTGAACCAGCGGGTCGTCGGCGCCGAGGCGCTCGTGCGCTGGACACACCCGTCGCGGGGCGAGGTGTCGCCCGCCATACTCATACCGCTCGCCGAGCAAGGCGGCTGTATCGCCGAGATCGGTCGGTGGGTGCTCGACCAGGCGTGCCGGGACCGGCACCGTTGGCGGGGCCGCAGCCGGGCCGACGATATCGCCATCTCCGTCAACGTCTCGGCCCACCAGCTCATGGGGCCCGACTTCACCGCCACCGTGGAGGACGTGCTCCTCGACACCCACACCGACCCGCCGCTGCTCACCCTGGAGGTGACCGAAGGCGTCTTTCTCCAGGACGCGCAACGGGCCCTCGTGGTGCTCAGCGACCTGAAGCGGCTGGGCGTGGTGTTGGCCCTGGACGACTTCGGCACCGGCTACTCGTCGCTTAGCTACCTCAAGGGCTCCCGGTCGACATCGTGAAGATCGACCAGGGTTTCGTCGCCGACCTCGGCCAGGACCCGGCCAGCGATGCCATCGTGGCCGCGGTCGTCGGTCTGGCCCACACCCTGGGCCTGACCGTGGTCGCCGAAGGAGTCGAGACGAGTCGCCAACACGCCAAGGTGGCCGACCTCGGGTGCGACGAGTGCCAGGGCTACTACTTCGCCCGACCGATGTCGGCCGACGCCCTCGACACCGTGATGCGCCACCGCGCCGGTGGGTTCAACCCGCGCCTACCCATCGTCACCGCCGTCGCCTAGCCCTCCGGTGCGCGCGTCGACGACCGGCGCGCTTGTGGTGGTCGGGACCGGCGTCGATCCGGTGACCTCGCGCTTTTCAGTTGTACCCATGCGTGACGGCCCGTGTTTCCTTGTGCCGCACAAGCCGCAAAACCGCAGGTCAGAGGCACTATCCGGAAAATGCCGTCACTCGCCGGCACGCACCGTCCGCGGGATCCTCGCGGGATTTTCGCGGGACGTGCCTCAACGAGGCGACACCCCGCCCGACAGGCGGACGGGGTGCGCGTGCACATCGTCGAACCGACTCCCCACCAAGAGAACCGGCCAACGATCGGCGAGCAGATCCTAGGGCCAGTTTGACGCATGGAATGGTCCGACCGGCGCTCGCCACCAGAGGCTCGTCCTCGCTGTTCACTCGCCGGCTGGCGCGCCGGCTGGCGGAAGCTCGCGGATCCGAGCAGCTGCCCGCGCTCACCTCGGACCCCTTCCAACCCTGCCCACGGGGAGACCGCTCCCGATGCCGGTTGACGATACTCGAGTACTTCTGAGGTAATACTCGAGGTCCTAGACAAGTGCGCTCGAGTATGCGACTCTTGGAACCTCCCCACCAAGAGAAAGCAGGGCTCTGTGCTCATCCCCAAGACCATCACCGGCCTCCGCCGCAACGACCACCACTTCACGACCGTGGTGCCGTTCCAGTGGTTGCTCGAGAACATCATCTCGGGCCTCGTGCTCGAAGACGCTGCTCGGGACATGGCGGAAGGCAAGGCGGTCGACAAGCGGGCAGCGGAGCTTGCCCCGCTGCGGGCCAAGATGCAGCGTCCGTTCCGCAAGCAGGAGATGGAGAGGAAGAGCGTCCGGGGCGAGATCGTCGTCGTCCCAAAGCTCACCCCCACCGCCAAGATGAAGAACACCCAGGGCGACCTACGGGACTACCTCGTCCAGCAGTTCGCCGTGAGCCCCGAAGAGGCTTTCGGGGTGTTGCCTGGGTTCGTCGCCGTCTGGCCCGAAACGATGACCGAGACTCCCTTGCCAGTCGACCTGCCCGGCATGGAGAACGCATGGATGTCGTACGACTATGGAAGCCTTGGTCGAGGCGCGATGGGCGATGGTGAGTGCCGGCACCTGTCGGGGCTCCTGATCAACGCCGCTTCCGATGTTCCGGCAGCCTTGAAGGACAAGCTGCTGAACCAGGCCGTCACGGTCGAGGTGTACCACGGAGTCA
>JAXDMK010000023.1:0-56957 GCA_034666105.1 Actinomycetota bacterium
CACACCCCACGACTCCCACGCGGAGCTCGCCGCTCGTGCGCTGCGGGCGGGCAAGCACGTCTTCTGCGAGAAGCCCCTGGCCCTCACCATGGAGGAACTGGACGACGTCGAAGCTGCCTGGAAGGAGAGCGGACGGGTTCTGTTCGTCGGCTTCAACCGGCGGTACTCGGAGGCCGTCGCCAAGGTGCGGGAGCACTTCGCCGGCGGTACCGGACCTCTCGTGATCACCTACCGGGTGAACGCCGGCCCAATCCCAAAGGGCCATTGGTACAACGACCGGCGGCAAGGCGGACGATTGCTCGGGGAGGTGTGCCACTTCATCGACACCTGCGACGCGATAGTCGGCTCGGACGCACTCGACGTCATTGGTTTGGGCTCGGGCCCGCTCGACGACGACGTGATCCTCGGGCTCCGGTACCCGGACGGCTCGCTCGCAACCATTTCCTATTCGAGCGCCGGGCATTCCAGCACAGAGAAGGAGCGAATCGAAATACTGGGCCGCGGTCGTTCGGCGACAGTCGTCGATTTCACGGCGCTGGTGCTCGACGGCAGCAAGGTGGCGCTCACTCGCACTGACAAAGGGCATCAGGCCGAGATCCGGCTCTTTCGCGAAGCCCTATCAACGGGTATGGGGGATTGCCTCCTCACCGCCTCGACCCGCGCCTCTTTGCGTGCAGTTGCCTCTCTAGTAGGGACCGGCGAAACGTGAAGGTGCAGGTCAGAGGCTCAGACCGATGGCCGCTGCTCATGGCGTACCCCGTTTCTCGTCGTCGGCTACCCCATCTGCGCGAACATGCTCACTGTGGCGGTGGAACCCAACTTGGACTGGTGGTTCAAGGTCGCGAGAGCGCAGCACCATCTCGATGAACTCAAGGCTGAATTTCGCCGGTGGGTCAACGCTGACGGAGTAGCTCCCTTCACGATCGTCAAGGAACTTGACCGTCAGGCAGACAGAGGCACCTTCACTTTCCGGATCGGCGCCATGAAGCCTGGGCCGGAATGGGGGCTTCTCTTGGGGGACGCTGTCCAGAACCTCCGAGACTCCCTGGACCATTTGGCCTGGTACCTCGTAAGCATCGGCAGTTCGCACGGGACACTGACTGATTCGGAGCTTCGCCGAGTAGCTTTCCCGATCGCTCCCTACGCTGGTTGGTACACCCCGCAGCGACTCACTACCTTTCTCCCCGGAGTGCATCCCGACTTCATAAAGGTCGTGGATTCGGTGCAGCCGCATATTCAGGGGTCTGGGTTCACACTCGGTTGGCTGTCCCATCTCTCGAACGAGAACAAGCATCGGACGATTCCCACCACCGTGACTCAAAGTTTCCAGAAGGAGGTAGGACACCACGCTGCATGGCAGCGGGACTTCGATGTCGATGCGATCCAAGTGTGTGCTGTCCCAGGCTTCAGGGTGATCGGCCCTCAAACAAGAATCGCCGAAGCAACCGGAATCATCAAGGGACTTGATCCGGACGTGCAGATGGAGTTCGAGTTCTCCATTTCGATAGCGTTCGAGAATGGACGCTGGATTGAGCAGGACTTCTTGATGATGTTCGGCACGGTTGTAAGCGTCCTGAACCGATGTCAAGAACTCCTCCCAGCTTGGCGGACTAACAAGCCACTCCTCGTTCAACGGCTCACCGACCTAATGAGACGCCCGATGATCGAACGAACGGCTAGGGACGGGTTAGATGCAGCCTCGCCAATGGTTGCCGAGGTGACAGTCCGAGCGTGAAATGGTCCGCCATAATCCCTCGTTGACTGTCTCACCCTCGCCGTACAATAGGGGGTGACAGAGCAAATAAGTGACCCCCGCGGTGCGCTAATACCCGGGGGTCTGGACCCAGGAGTTGCATCTCCGTGGGCAAGGCCAGCGTATCCCCGAACCGTGGCGCAGAATAGATCAAGCGCCTTCTTTCCTCGCCCGAAGTTGCACACTGATCGCCGACCTTGAGGCGACACGCTGGACGGGCCGCCCCGGCTACCCCATCCGAACCATGGTCGGCATGACGCTGGTGAAGTCGCTCTACGTGCTCCCTACGTGGACCCGTGCCGTTCGCCTTGTGGCCGAGCACGCGGCGCTGCGGAAGGCCATCGGTGGTGCTCCCTCGGTTGACGCCTGCTACCGGTTCACGGCGAAGCTGCGCCAGCACAAGGGGATGCTCGACACTTGCATCGCCTCCGTGATCGGTTCTCTCCGTTCGGAGCTTCCTGACTTCGGGACCACCGTCGCCATTGACGGGTCCGACTTGCCCGCCTACGCCAACGGCCAGAAGTACATCTACAACCACGGCCCGGAGCGGAAAAGGTTCTCCGATCCTGACGCGTCCTGGGGCCACCGTTCGGCCATCTCGACCCGCAAGGGTGGCGGCTTCTACGGATACAATGTCCATTGCGCGGTTGATGTGACCACCGGCCTTCCTCTGTCGTGGGAGACGCGCACGGCGCGTGATGCCGAGGTCCCCGTCGTCCCTGCGTTGCTCGACACCCTGACGGGGTACGGCATCCGACCGTCTGTCTGCATCGCGGACAAGGGCTACGACGTGGCCCCGTTCTACGACGGTTGCGAGACTCGGGGCATTCGCCCCGTCGTCCCTCTGCGGGAGACGCCGTTCGTGAAGCAGGGCAAGGCTGCCCCTCCGAAGTGCGAGCACGGCGTGTGGACCTTCGCCGATTCCGATGCCAAGCGAGGCGCGGCCAAGTACCGCTGCCCGACCGCCGAATGCACCCCGGCGAGCGTCTGGATCATGGCCGACCGCCTGCACACGCTGATTCCTCGGGAGACGCAGCGGTGGAAGGACTTTTACCGGACCCGCGTAGCCATCGAGCGCACGTTCGGGCGGCTGAAGCACGAATGGGCGTTGCTTCCCTTGCGAATCCGTGGCATGGCCCGCGTGACGTTGCACGTCGACCTGACGATCCTGGCCCAGCTTGCGTCGGCGCTCGCCGATGCTGGGCCGTCCCCCTCGCGGCGTAGAGCCGTCCCGACTCCGGTGCAAACCGGGGTACAGCCGCGCCCATAGGGCGGCTTTGGCGCGTCCGGGGTCGGATGGCACGCCACAGGCCCCGTCATCGGCCCACCCCGCTAGCCAGCCGTAGGCTTGTGCCGTGTCCGCGCCGAGTTTCGCCGGTCGAATCGCCGGTCCCTACTAGGAGACGATGGTCGGCACGACACCAATTAATCGAGCACCAGTTGTGACGATCACGTACCTAGAGTCTGACGACTTGGAGGGGCGCTATATCCGTTTGCCGCTGCCTGAGAGCCTGCGATTAAGTATTCGGCGGTAGGTATCCGCGTATTGCCCGGCGATTCGCGTCGGCGTGTATTGAGCGGCGTTCAGCAGTCCCGTCTTGCTCAACGTTAATCGAAGGTTGGTGTCGCCGATAGCCAACTCCACCCCTCGACGGATTGACGCCTTGTCCTGGGGGTTCACCAATATCCCCGCCCCTCCTGCAACATCGCACATCGGGGGGATATCGGAAGTAACGACGGGGATTCCACACGCCTGGGCCTCCAGAATTGGCAGCCCGAAGCCCTCATAGGTCGACACGAAGGCGAGCAGCGAACTCTGCTGATACGCCGCGGCCATCTCCGAGTCAGATAGGTCCTGAGCCTGTGAGTATGAAAGACCCATGCGATCCATGTCATGACGTTGTTTGCCGGTAGGGGTGCCGATCACGTAAAGGTGGACTGGTAGGCCTTCAAGAGCGGCAGCAACCCGCTCTAGATTCTTGTTCGACCCAGTTCCCACCTGCAACACCCGGAACAGCCCATGATCCGCTCTTGTGCTCGGTGCAGGTTGAAAATGGTCCCCGACTGGACATGCAATTACTACTGTCTTGTCAGCTGCTTTCGGTAGGTGAAGAAGCAACTCCGCCCGTACTGCCGCAGATATTGTCGTTACGGCCGCGGCAAACCTTACCGGGGCGCGGTACCAAACCAAAAAAAGAACGCGTCTCCGCCAACCCCTCAGACGGCGAACGCTGACGAGATCGAGAACAGTAAGGACGCATCGGCTGGGACGGACCGCGAGTGCGCAGTACTGAATGTCACCAGCGACATGGACCACGTCAGCCTGGATGCGAGCTGTGAAGAGCATGTTCCGGAGCCTCGGGAGCACCCCCCGGCTCGGGCAGGGAACCTCCACCAAGGATGCGTCGATGTCGCTTGGCAGGGCGCCCACTATGTCGCGGAATACTCGCTCGACACTGAACTGTCCAGGAAGAGGCTTTCTCATCACGACTGCGACGACTATCCGGGCCCGGGAAGGACGTGCGAGCATTTCGGATGTTCTTGACTCCGGCCGGGACCTGAGCCGACGAGGCGCTCCAGCAACTTCGGATTCTCCCGCCCGGGATGGCCCCCAACCATCGCCCCTGGTCACCTTGGCCGCTCCCCTTGGGCGAGTTCCAGAAACATCTGGCGGTGGGCCTCGACACCTTCGCTACGTCCTAGAACCTTGGCCGCGAGACGCGTCGCCGATTCGCTCATTACGGCCCGCTCGGCGGGCGTGAGGGTGGCGAATCGATCGATCAGCCGAGCCAACTCCGGCGGAGAGTCAGAGTTGACAAGCCACCCGGCGTGTTCAGCCTCGGCCTGCTGCCACGGAGTGTCGCTGCCAACGATTACCGGGAGGCCGGCGGCCAAGGCCTCGAGTATTACGTGCCCGAAATTCTCGCCGTGTGTGGGCAGGAGAAAGAGATCGAAGCCGCCTAGGAAGTCCACCACTTTGGCGGGCGCTACCGGTCCATGGATCCGGGCCACCGCATTTTCCGGAAGAGCCTCGATGAGCTGTCGACAGACACTCCAATGCGAAGGTTCGTCGATCGGGCCGGCAATGGTCAGCTCTATGTCTGTTTGCACGAGAGAGAGTGCTCTTAAGAGGCCATCTAGGTTCTTCTTGGGGGTGATGCGCGAAAGGAACACCGCGCGTATGGGGGCCAAGGGTTCAGGGGTTTTTCGAGCTAGACGTTGCGCAGGAGCGAGATCCGATCGTAGATTAACGGCGACGCGGCACCTGACAGTCGGCCCGAAGACTCGACGGATGTCCGCTCGCTCCATTTCTGTCGATGCATGCCAAGAGACCCTACGATTGATCCGTAATGCACGATAGGCACAGATCACGAACCGCTTCCTCCAAGGGCGAGTACGAAGCGCACCGGGTGACAGTTCGCCATGAGGAGATAGCAAAACTGGAACCTCCATGCGAGATGCCAGGATAGTGAGAAGCGGAAATATCGAAAACCGGGCATTCCAAAGGCTATTCAGGCATACCAACTGTGGATCCCGGGATCGAATGAGCTGTAACAGGCGGAACGGAGGGGGACGCCGCTCGGACATATACCAGACCTTGGCACCGAAGATCTCGCACCAGTGGTCACTCCTTACTTCAGGCATTTCCTTAGAACTTGCGAAGTCATAAGCAGACGTTATGACAGAAAAATCGAACTCGGCCCCGAGACTTGTCAAAATGGCCTCGGCAGTGCGTGCAGGTCCTCCGCTCCTGACTGAGGGCGGAAACAGCGGCCAGACCATAAGGACTCTGGGTCGGTGTGACTTAATTGAATGACCGGGCTCGTCGACGACTGTAATCCCTGGGTCGTATCCAGGTCTTGTCATGGTACGAGGCCAAGGATGATCCGCAGGCGCTCGGTGTAAGTGTGGTTAGCCAAGGCCCGACGGCTGGCGGCGGCGCCGAGGCGCCGTCCGAGAGTTTGATCCTTGAGGAGGCCTTGAAGGGTATTGAGTAACTCGTCGTATGATGCGAATGCGAGCACTTCGTTGCCTAGTTCGAAGAAACTCTCCAGTTCCGGACGGTACTCGCAAACCACCGCGCCGCCAGCGCCGGCCGCCTCGAACAACCGACAGTTCATTCCTTCCATTTCGGACGGATGGAGATTGTTGAGCACGGCCGCGGCGCTAGAAAACACGGCCGACTTCTGGAGGCCGCGCACATAGCGACCGGCATGGAACGGCCGCAGGGACTCGTGCAATGCGGAATGGTGAGCAGGGCCGTAAATCGACAGCGGTATCCCGTCTGACGCGAGTCGTTCGAGGAGGCGCGCCCGGATGGGGTGGAGGTTACCGACCACCGCCACCGTGCCAGTGGACACCGACGAATCGACGGGGCGGTGGATCCGCGGGTTGCATGCCTCAGGCAGATAATGCACAGGCAGATCGAGCAGTGCGTTGAGCCGGCGGACCAACGCCGGCTCCTTGAAGAAGAGGGCGTCGTATGGAGCATTGAACATCCACAGGGCTCCAAGATTGGCCACACTGTCCGGAAACCAAAGAACCACATGCGAACCTGAGGCCCGGATGGCCCGAATCGTGTCAGGGGTAAGCGACACGACAGTGATAACCAGGTCGACCTGGTGCTCCCTGGCCCGACGGACAATTCCTCGCTCGATCAGCGGCCCCAAACGAGGGTCCCTCCGCAGTGTTTGGGCTAAGGCTCTCGTCCTACGCCCAGGGAGGGCCGGTTCGGGCTGACCGAGGGACACTGCAGGGACGCCGAGATCACTGAGTCCGGCGAGAATGTTGGTGGCAAAGTCATCCTCCTCGGCCGGTCCGACAACGCCAACCCGAATGCTCACAGGTTTTGGCTTCTCGGGAAGCGAACATTTCGAAGGACCCTCTCGGCTCTTCGATCATCGCCGTCGACTGCCAACAGGTTGTGGGAGTAACTCGCAGGATCGAAGGCTCGAATGCCGCGGGGGGTGAGGGAGTACACGCGATAGCCAATTGACTCGAGTAGCCGGACACATTCAGCTGTGCCCTTCCCGCCCCCGAACTCGGGCGCCTCGAACACGACTGGGGCACGACTGCGCTTCAGTGTCTGACGGGCGCCGCTGAGCACCGAGAGCTCGTGCCCCTCGACATCAATCTTGATCAGCGCGGGGCTCCGGGAGTCGAGGAGACGATCGATGGTTGTAACCGACACCTGAAGTCCTGTCGTCTTCCCTGTAGCAAGCCGGGCTAGCCCGGACGCCCCTTCCGTCGTCTGCATCCACCCCGTGCCCTCATCTTCGCCGGCCGAGACCCCGATGACCTCCACCTGGCCCAATCCGTTTTGAGCACAGATCTGTTCGAGCCACAAGCGCGTCCGTGGAACCGGTTCCAGCGCCAGAACCACTCCTGTCGGCCCGACGATGGTCGCCCCCCAGGCGGCGTAGACACCGATGTTGGCGCCCACGTCTACGAAAAGGTCGCCCGGCTTGAGGCAGGCCTCCAAAATCGGGACGAGAGCGGGGCGAACCCACTGTGCGACATAGAGCGCTCGCAATGAGCCATCGAGGGATGGGTTCACGGTGGCTTCCAGACCGGGGCCCCACCGAAGGAGCGTGTCGGACTGAAGGTCCTTGGGCACGCGAGTACCTCGCACGAAATGCAACACTCGATCCCGGCCGCGGACTTGCGGCAGCCTTGCATCGAGGGCAGCCGCGAAGGCCCAGCGGTTGCGGCGGGGCCGCATTTTCGGTCTATCGCCGAAGGTCCGATCCTGGCTTAGACCTGGCGTCATCCCTACCGCCGACCGGCCGTCAGGACCGAGGGGCTGCTCCGGGCGAGGGCGCCGCGTCGACCGCTTGATGCGCAGCGCATTGCCACGGCTGTGATGAGCAGGGACTGGACGAGCCCAGCGCCGAGGAGCGACAGCGAACCCTCAATGTTCACGAGCGCTGTCCAGGCCACTATGAACATAGGAATGGCAGCGGGGTGGAGCCGGGGGCTCAAAGACGTGTTGACCGCAGCCATCAGGCCGCCGAGCAGCGCCATGAGGCAGATCAACCCGACCCATCCTCCCCGGTAGTACCCATCACCGGCGTAGGTCGGCGAACGTGCGCTGACGATAGATTCGGGCTGATTCCAAAAGTCCCGGGCGTACTGCAGTCCTGTGGTGTACACCGGCTTCCCGGCCCAGAGCGCCCGCGGGATCATCACCGTAGTGGCCTCCACGAGCGTGTCAGATGCGGGGACGTAGGCGATCTCCGACGGTGACCGCTGGCCCACGATGCCCACTTCATCCACGAACCGCAGCCGCTTTGTCACAAAATCTATTGGTCCCGCTATTACGTCCCCTGGGGAGAGTTGATCGATGGTTGAACTCAACAGCTTTGGGATAATTTTGGCTGCGCCGGCGGCGTCGACTGTTGTGCCAGTTGCGTCTCGGACTTGGCCACGGTACGCGTCGGTGAACGGCGATAAGATAGCCAACAAACCCAGTAGTGCAACTGAGGCCAGCATCGGTACCCGCCCTCTGACTAGGACGTAGGTGATTGCCACGCCGACGAGTCGGAGGAGGATGAATGACCGCATGCCGCTAAGCAGGCCGAACGGAATCTCGAGCATCAGGGCAACCGTCAATAGCCTCTTTGCGGTGGTAGAACGGGTTCGGAAGCAGACGTAAGCCAGCAGCAGTAGCCCGACCGTACTCAGGAACTCGAGCTGGCTGAGTATTGCAGTCGCTGGAGAGCTCTGCGTTATGGAGCCCTGTAGGTCCGCAGTGATGTAGGAGTACCGGCCGAAGGCGAGCAACGCCAGCCGCGCGCCAAGGCCGACGGCGTAAACGGAGACGATCCGTCCAACCGAGTATTCGACTCCGGCGAGCCCGCCGACGCCGCTCGTACTCCACTGTCGCACCGACGAGATCCCCTTCTGCACCAGGCGAAGGTGTAGAGCCACGTAGCCAGCGGTCCAGGCCAGTAACCCACCGGCCGCGAGCGCGAGCCCGAAGGGCAGGCTTCCAGGTGTTAGTTGTGCGCCGTTCTGGGCCAGCATGTCGGCCGTCGGCTTCCGCCACGCAATGGATGCCAGTCCATAGCCGATGACCCAGAGTCCGATGAAGCTGAACGGCAGGAACATGCCGGAGCGCCGCGCCTGCGGGCTCCCGTACACGGCCCGTAGGGAAGCGGCCGCGGCGAGGAGCACGGCGGTAATGCCCCATTCGAGCGATGTTTGCGCACACGCGACGACCGCTGCTCCGATGGCTGCACAAGCCAGGATCGCAGCCGCGGCGACGCGCCCGAGGGATCGGCCACCCGTCCTGGTGGCGGGCTGCCGGTCGGTGTACCCGACGCCGAGAGGCCCTTGGTCGCCTGTTCGCTGCACCTTTGCGCTCGAGCTCATGCGCTACGACCTCGCCTGCCTGCGACCGCTCGGGCTCGGGCGATCATGCCTTGGAGGTCGGTCCGCCGAGGGACGAGGAGGTCTGAGACGCGTACGTGGTTGCGGACCCTAATGCGCCAGGCAAGCGTGGCCGTCACCACCCCATACCCACCGAGTGATGCCAAGGCAGCTCCGCTAATGCCCACCGTCGGGACCAGGGTGAAGAGCATTCCTGCTGTAACTGCTAATCCAGCCAGTTCGGCGATAAGTACAGAGCGTGGTTCACCCAACCCTCGGAGCCCCTCCTCGATGATCCCGTTCAGCCCAAGGAGGCTTGTGGCGGCGGCAAGGACGATTGGGAGCAGCAGGGGAACAGCAAACGATTTGCCGAAGAGCAATGGCACGAGCAATGGGGCGCTGAATGCAGAGGCGATGCCGATCGCAATAGCGATGATCGCACCTGCTCGCGCCGATCGGGCGAGGGTATCCCGAGCATCGCCAGGATCCATGCCGGCCAGCTTTGGAAAGAGTACGGATCCGATGGCCGCCATCAGCGGCAGACCGAGCCCTGCCCAGGACACGCTGACAGCGTAGAGCCCGAGCTGGCGGGCGCTTTCGACGTTGGCGATCAGAAGCTGGTCGAATCGCAAATTCAACGCCTGCGGCAGGGTCGCTAGGAAGAGTGGTGCTCCGTAGCGCAACATAGGCTTAACGAGTTTAAAGTCGATTCCGTCGCGGCGCTTGTCTTTTCTCTGTACAAGCCACCACACCAAGGGAATGAACAGTAACTGGAGGCCGACGAATGCGATTACCAGCGGCGTCACCGCCCTATTCCGAGTCAGCGTGAAGAATACCAAGGCGGCCAACCAGGACAACGGGGCGAGAAGACGGAGACCGTTCCACAGCCAATAGCGTTGGAGAGCCCGGATCAGGGTAATGGGGAAGCCGACAAGCACGAAGGGCAGGCCGATAAAGGCGAAGGCACGCGCCGCACTGACCGCTTTCGGCTGACCAGCCAACAACGTCGGCATCATCACCCAGGCCACCCCGATCAGGGCAACCGTTGATCCCGTGGCGACGAGCGTGGCTGTCCGGAGAACGACCAGCGGCGGACGAGTCCGACGACCGACAAAGAACACCAGAGACTCTCCCAGAGCCAGTGCTCCGATCGCTCCGACCAAGGTGCCAATTGCCTGAGCCGCGGCGAGATGGCCGCGGCCCCCAGGCCCCAGGAGGCGAGCGGCAAGTACTCCTGTTGCCAAGGCGATTACCGCCAATACCGCGTTCGTGCCTGCCGTGGCCAACACCGCAGAGGTGGCGGCCTGCGGCAGCGGCAGGTCGGGGAGCGCCGGTTCAGCCTCCACGAGAGTGGTGTGGACGAGCCGTCGCCATCCAGTTGAGGCCGAGCAGGTGTCCCAGCCCGGGTAGTCGGAGAATCTGGTGGCTGTGCTCCAGTAGGAACGGCACATGACCCGCACCCGGTATCGAGCCAACCCGGTCTACGCGTCCGTCAACCCGCCATCCGCCCATCTCAAGCGTCCAGCGGATCGATCGCTCCGTGAAGCCTCTGAGATGTGTCGGGTCAGCCCAAACCGCTCGGGGAATGGCCCGAGGCACGGTGACGATGATGCGCGCTTCCGGACCAGCGACCCGGGCCACCTCGGACAGCACCGCCACAGGGTCGACGACGTGCTCGAGAACATCCTTCAGGAGCGCACCATCGAAGATGCCTGAGCGAAACGGCAGAGCGGCAGCATCGCCGGCGACAGACAGCGCCGTGTCTCCCTGAAGAACATCCGGGTCGAGATCCACGTCGAACACCTGTTGCGAGAGCGAGGCGCCCTCCGTGAAGCCCGCACCAAGGTTCAAGATGCGGCCAGGCGGAAGGCGACGAAGGCAGAGCTCGACGAACGGTTGCCCGCCGTCTCGAGCAGTAGAGCGACGCGGTTTGATCCCGACGGCCCGGCTCGTCGCGCTCAACTGCGCTTCGATGCGTTCGTGCGCGCTGAACTCACCCGACGTCACTCCAACTCGAGGCGGTCCGGCCCGCCATGGTCAAAGAGATCTTCGACCTCCCTATTCGGTCCCTCTTCCACTTGGCAGAGTAATCCTAGAATGAGTAGCCAGAACGGGAATCAACAGATGGTAACTGTGTTCGCTGGTTCCTACGCATGCATAGCGGGAGCATGCCTGCTGAGTCAATTCCGAACTCCTTCAATAAAAGGACAGAAATATCCGGCGAATGAAACAGAGAATACGGTGATCTCTCAGAGTATCCGTTCACTTCCCCGATGCGCTTGAAGCGTACCAACCCCTTCGCAGCTCGAACACGAAGAGGTACAAGCGTGCCTTCGGCGCTTGCCGAACGGAAGAGCCCACAGGGTGGTCGATTGCTCTATATGATGTCCAAGTGCAGCAGAGCGTACGTCAGGTGGTCAGGACCACAGCGGCGGCAGTCACGTCCGGTGGCTCGCAGAATTTCCTGGGAGCATGGTGGGTACCTTTCCTGGTAAGGATGACTCCGAGCCCGGCTCGCGAGAGCGTTGTACTAAAGTTGTTGGCGTTGTCTCCCCACTATTTTTATGGGCGCGACCGGCGCGCCGAAGCGGAGAGAAACCGGATCTCTCGGAAGGGTTTGGTTAGGGATATCCTCATCCCATATCTGCACCCAACTGATTTGGTGCTCGACTATGGCTGTGGGCCGGGATATATGGCGGCTGCGGTCGCGCCTTTCGTCCGTCGTGTGGAGGCAATTGACATTTCAAAGGGAGTGCTCGCCTGCGCTCATGTACTAAACGGCGCCTCTAACATCGACTACGAAACCCCTCAGAGTGCCGAAGCCCGAGACGAGGGGGTGGATCTCGCGTACTCCTTCGCTGTCATTCAACACCTGACAGATGAAGCTCTTGGACGCTCGCTCGCCCTTCTTAGGCGACGTGTGCGCCGTGGAGGAGTCCTATTGATTCACTTTCCGGTACCGAACGACAAGTGGCGCACGGAGGGAGAGTGGAAAGCCGATCAATCCATTACTGGACGAGCGAAGCTACGTTTTGGCTTGAACTGTTTTGGACGAACTGAGGATCAGATCGTTGACCTCGTTGTCAACGCCGGGTTTCAAAGGCCCCACACGATTCCTCTAGCGGCGCTCACTGTCGCTGATCCCGACATCGCAGGCGAGTGGCTCCTGATCGCGTCAGGGTGACCACGCCACAAGGCTTGATGCGCGGCGCGAGATTGGCCGCGGTGTGCATACTAATGGCCCGTGCGTTACCTACCTGGAGACGACCGGGTGACCCGTCTCGAGCGGTGGAGCGACGTCGTTGAAAGTCGAACACGCCATGACGAGGTGCATGCACCGGAACGCGTACGAGGATCAGTCTAGACCAGCCTTATTGCCACGAATTAGCAGGAACCAGCCGAAGCGGTCACCCAGGAGAGTAGCTACCATCGGCGCATACTTACGGTCCCAGCGAGTGAGGGTAGGTGTAATTGACAGACTGGAAAGTTGCGCCAGAACGGTACGAATCTCGTCTCTAGTGAACGCCTGCGTACCCGGGCTCTCGATCTTGGCTACCGCGGTGGCGAGGGTGGAAAATGGTTTGCCCCTCAAAAGGCAGAATCGAGTCCAAGCAGCGACTGCGACCCAGGAGCGTCGATTATACAGCATGACTTTAAGCACCCCGTTCGGCGCCAAAACCCGTTGCGCCTCCGCTAGGGCCCGGGCCGGATTAGGCGTGTGATGCAGAACGCCCCACGAGTACACAATGTCGAATTCGCCATCGGCGAAGGGTAGGGATTCGGCGTCGGCTACCCGAACCTCGGCCTCCAGGCCCTCAGCTACGAGGCGTTGACGAGTAAGGGCGACGGCCTTCTCCGTAAGGTCGACCCCCGTTCCTTTGGCCCCGGCCCGAACCCAACGGAGGAAATCGGCGCCCATTCCGACGCCGATCTCGAGAACTCGTCGTCCAGCACCGGAGTCGAAGTCGGCGAACTCCGGTATTTCGGGCTCTAATTCGTACCGGCGCCGGTCCTGCTCGGCGCCGTAGCGCTCGCCGCAGGCTTCGCGCTCCCAAAACGCCTTCACGTCGGCCTTCGCCGCCGATTTCATGGAGTCAAGCCTAGAGTCGCCGCACCCGTCCGAGGAGCCGCAGCCTGATCCGCGGCCATGTAGTTGCTCAGAATGCGGCGCGCCCGGACGAAATACGCACCCTGGCGGAATCCACGGGTGCCCACGCTCGAACCGTCGCTGCCCAGGCGGGCGGCGGGAGCAGCGAAACCTCGCTTCGGCCTATGGGCGATACCCGGGGTCAGCTCTACGGCCGCCAGGTTCCGGGTCAGCCATTTCCCTCTCCCGTGCCGCAACATCGCAGAGTCGGGCAGGGTCTGGGTCCAGCGGACGAAATCGAGGTCGAGCCATGGCACTCGGATCTCCACGCCGAACTCCATGCCCGCTCGGTCGACGTACGCCAGCCCGAGCCCGGGAAGGTAAACCGCGAGATCGATGGCCATGGCCTTGCGGAGGAATGACAGTCCACCTGGCAGGCGATCGAATATCTCGCGGTGGCGCTGCCACACGATCTCGTTGCTCACCTCGAACTCGTCGCAGCCGAGGGCAGCTGCTCGCTCGACAGCCGTGCTGTAGGTGCAGAGCTGCATATAGGCGGAGAATGGGTCTGGCTCGCTGGTTGCTCGTGCGAGTCGGGCGGCGTACTCGCTTGACAGCCGACCAGCTGGCAACCGGGAGAGTGCTCGTTCCAGCAGGTTTCCTACCCGGCCCAGGCGTAGCCGGCCCACCAGTGGTGCCATGGCGTGGCGCCGGTAGCCGGCGAACAGCTCGTCGCCCCCCTGCCCTGAGAGCAGCACCTTGTAGCCCTGCTTCCGAGCGGTCCGGGCGATGAGCCGGGTGAGGTCGTAGGCGGGGTCGGCGAACAAGTCACCGCTCGACGGGAGCACGTCGCCGGCAGTCTCGCCCGGCAGGAAGTCGACCGGTGTACCGAACCGGGCCTGAAGTTCAACCACCGCTCGACGGTCGTCGCTGAGGCCCTCGAAGTCATCGCCGCCATGCCAGTCGATCGTGTACGCCCGGGCCAGCGAGTTTTTGGTGGCCGACCATATGAGGCCGCTGTCGACTCCGCCGGACGCCATGATTCCGATGGGCACATCGGCGAGTAGCTGCCGGTCGGCGGCTTCGAAGAAGCGCTCGCGCACTGTGTCGACCCTGGCGTCGAGACTGACGCCGTCGGCTTCCGGCCGAGGAAGGAGGGGCTCGCCGTACAGGAAGTGGGCGGCCGATCCGTCCGGCGTCCAGCGAAGAGCTTGGCCGGGCTCGAGGCTCTTAGCTCCCTCGAACGGCGTCCGAGGGTCCGGAACCCAGAGGAACGAGAGGAACTGGGCCAGGGCAACGAGGTCGTGGCCGCCAAGTGCGACCCCGGCCGCCCGCAATCCGGCGAGTTCCGAGGCAAACCACAGGTGGCCGTCCTTGCCCTGGGAATAGAAGAGCGGCTTGACCCCGAGCGGGTCCCTGGCCAGGACGACCTCACCGGTGCGGGTATCAGCGACCGCCACGGCGAAGATTCCGTTGAGGCGACCCAGACAGGCCGCTCCTTCCATCTCCCAGAGGTGGACGATGACCTCGCCGTCCATCGTGGATCGGAAGCGATGGCCCTTGGCCTCGCAGTATTGGCGGAGCTCGGGCGAGTTGTAGATCTCGCCGTTGAACACCATGACGAGCGAGCCGTCCTCGTTCTCCATGGGCTGCTCGCCGGCAGGGGAGAGGTCGACGATCGACAGCCGGGTGTGGCCCAACGCCCACGACGAGTTCGATCCCGTCCAGGTCCGGGTGGCTTCGGCATCTGGGCCTCGATGCCTCAGTGCGGCGAGAACGGCCGGTCCGACAGATGCCGACGGCCCTTTCGCCGCCGCCCCGGCTATGCCACACATGCCGTCACCTGACCAAGATCGGACGCCGTTCAGGCAATTGTTCCACGTTGACGAAGCCGGCAATCAGAGTCTCGAGTCATGGCGGGATGGCTGCAACATGCCTACGCCCGACGAGCCGTCACGATCGCCTTGTTTCGCATCATGCGCAGGCGCACGAACAGCATCACGGCCAAGTCAGCGGCCCGAATGGCTAGTCGGGGGGCATGGATCTTCTCGCCCAGGTAGACGTCGACATAAGTCCGTAGGGGCCAACTCAGCTCGAGTTCCCGCTCGAACGACTCGATCGTGAACCCTGCCGCAGTAACGGCTTGGCGCAGACTCTCGTCGCTCCAAAGACGAAGGTGGTAGATGGAGACTCGAGTCTGAAGCCACAGCATCCCGGCTCCACGCAAGCCCGATGCCCGGACCAGGAGGAGCGCGGCGGAGTCCCAGACACAGCGGCGAGGCGTATGGATGTACAGGCGTCCGCCAGGGCCCAGCAGCCGGGCAGCCTCGGCGAAGAGTCCGGCTTGGTCCTTCACATGCTCGGCAACGTCCAACATCGTGACCACGTCGGCCCTCGGGAGCTCGGCCAGGCTCGTCGTAGCGATCAGGCCCGCTGCTCGGCACAGGTCGACGCTCGCACTATCGATGTCGTAGCCGACGGCGGTCCAACCAGGCGCGGCGTCCCTCGCCATTCGAAGGAAGTGCCCGCCACCGCACCCGAGGTCGACAACGGTGGGGCGCTCTAAGCCCATGCGGAGGAGGTCGTCCACCGCGACCCGGGCCTTGGCCGCCGAGGTCTCCGCCACAGTCTCGTAGTACGACGCGGCATCGATAGTGGCGTACGCGGCCGACAGCTCCTCGTCGGTGACGGGCGTAACGATGAAGACCTGCCTGCACTTCGGGCACTCAGCGAAGTCCAGTTGCTTCGACCCATGGAACAGGGTCACTGCGCGCTCCCTCGCCGATGTACCGCACACTTCACAACTCGCGGTCGCCACCGTCTGCCTCTCGTCGGCCACCACCGCGGCGACGATACCGGCCGCCTGACGGAGATCTGGGGCATGTTCGCCCGGACGGTAAACCGCTGGGGCCAAGGACGAGTTGTCCCCAGCGGCGCCTCAGAGATCCGGTTCTCGGCCCCTCGGACAAGAACCGGGCGTGCTCGGAGCAATGGTCGATAACCGAAAACGTACGGCGCCCGCTTCGTTCGTCGTCTAGGCGCCCTTCTCCGAAGGGGCTCTTAGCGGCGCGATCCTCGCAGCGAGACCTTCGTGCCTTGCATTGGCGGATCGGCGGAGCCGGCTTGCCCTCCGGTCGAAGGGGAGCCTGCGGGTCGTCCGCCGGCGGGCGTCGAATCGTCAGCCGGCCGGGCCAGGGGTAGGAACCGCGCCGGCGGCGGAGGCGATTCGGTCGCCGCACCATCTTCGTCCGTCCACGCCAGCTCGCCCACCTGGGCGATGACCTCGGCCAGGTCGTCGGCCAGGGCGGCGTTGGACGCGGCCAGGGCGTCGAGCTTGGCGCCGATCGCCTTCAGCTCGTAGTCGGACTGGGCGATCGACTCGGCCACGACCTCGATGAGGGGTTGCAGCTCCAGGTTGAGCGTGGTGCGGAAGGCCTTGCGGTTGGCGGCGTCGTGCCGGCCCAGCTCGGCGGGCAGGGCCGAGGTGGCCGCGGCCACCTCGTCGACCGACTCCTTGAGCCCGGCCAAGCCGGCCTCGTTCGCCTCCCGCACCGCCGCCGGCAGGGCCGACGTGGCGTTCGCCACCTGCTCCGTCGACTCCTTGAAGGCGGTGACGTGGGCCTCGTTGGACTGCCGCATGGCCACCAGGTCGCGGCGGACGCCCTCCAGGATGGCGGCGACGGTGTCGCCCAGCGCCACCGCCTCCCGACGGACGGCCTTGCGCACCGCGCTGTCGACCATGGCCCGCAGGGACTCGACGTCGGGGCCGGCGTCCGGCCGGCCGTTGGCGACGAGGCTGGCGACCAGCGCCTGCTCCTGGGCCATCGCCCCCCGCAGGGCGTCGACCTCACCGCGGAGGGCCTCGAAGGCGCCCTCCGACCACCGGAAGCCGTCGGGCGACCGGGGGTGGTCGGGGGGCAATACGTCTCCTTCAGCCGTGACGGATGCGGCGACCTCGAGGCCGCCGGGGTGAGCTGGGGTAGCCCGCGCCTCGTGGCCGTTGGCCTCGTGCGGGCCCCTGGTCAGCGCAAGGGGCAGATCGTCGGTCGCCGCCGCCGTCAGGAGCACGGGAATGGGACCGCGGGCCCAGACCTCCGGGCAACCCTGGAACCGGCCGGTACAGACGACGCCGCACTGCTCGCACGTACAGGAATCGGCGCCGGCCCGCATCGGATGGTCGCAACCCTCCGCGATCTGCGGGCCAAAATCTCGGCACAGGCCCATCCCCTTGAGCGTACCGGCGGCCGCCCCGAACCGACGCCGCCCTCCCGGGAGCTAGTCGTCCTGGCTGGCGAGCAGGTTGGACAGCGCCTCGTTCCGCCGGCTGAGGGCGGGCCAGGCGGCGTCGTCGCGGTCGTCGATCTTGAGCATGCGCCGCTCGACCCGCTGGGCCCGGGGCACGGTCGACCGGCCGTATTTGACCCGCCCGCCGTTGGTGTCGTCGACGACCGCCGCCACCAGCACCGGCTCCACCGGATCACCCTCCAACTCGAACTCCGGCTCCGTGTCCGAATCCGACTCCGCCTCCGACGGGCCCTGTCCCGGGCGGGCCCACGCCGCCCTCGTCGCGGCGGTGCGGCCGGTGGTGGACGAGGCCGCGGTCGTCCTCGTGCCCGGGGTGCGGGTGGGCGGACGGGCGGCCATGGCGGCCCGCAGCCCGGCCAGCGCCCGCGCGTTGGCCAGGGCCTGACGTTCGACGACGGTGTCGCGCTCGATCAGTGCCGCCTGCAGCTCGGCCACCGCCTGCCGCAATTCGGCGATCGCCGCCTCGTGGTCGTCGCTCCGCGCCACCGACCCTGTCTCCTGCTCCGCCCGCAGCCGCTCCTGTTCCTCCCGTACCGCGGCCAGCTCATCGCGGTCGAGCTGGCCGGCGTCGCTGACGGCGGCGGCCACCATGGCCGGGAGCGCCTGGGTGACCGTCTGCGCCGCCTTGGCCCACAGGTCGGCCAGCACCCCCTTCTCCCGTTCCAGCTCCTTCACGTGGGCGACGGCCTGGTCTTCGAGCTGCTGCTCCCGGCTGGAGAGGGCCTCCATCATCTTCTCGAACGACCGCTGCAGGGCGTCGCGCATCACGTCGGAGTCGGCCCGCAGCCGGGTGGTCAGCTCCTGCACGCCCGACCGCCGCTCGGTGGCGTAGCGCTCCATGGCCGTGCGCACGGCCACGTCGACCAGCGCCGGCAGGGAGTTGACGACGGACTGGGCGATCTCCTCCCGCCCACCCTCGAGCATCGCCATCATCGCCGCCCGGTCCTCTTCCAGCGCCTGCAACTGGACGACGGACTCCTGGTCGCGGCGGAAGAGCGCCTCCAGCATCCGCTCCGACGACTCCTGGATGTTGTCGAGCATGGCCTTGGCGTCGGCCCGCACCTTCTCCACCCGGCCCACCGCGGTCGACAGGGCGGCCGCCTTCACCTTCATGGCCGCGTCGACCGCCCCCGCCACCGCCACCGGGATGGCGTCGTTGACCCACTGGGTGAGCCGGTCGTGGCGGCCGTCGAGGTCGGCGTCGGCGATCGCCTGCGCCATCCGGTCCTGGTGGTGGATGACGTCGGCCAGCACCGCCCGGTCGTCGTCGATGACCCGGAGGTGGGTGGTGACCCGCTCGTCGATCTCCTGGGCCCGGCGGGTGAGACCGTCGAGGCGCTTCTCCAACGACCGCTGGCGGGCCACGAAGATGGGGTCGGCCTCGGCCCGGGCCGGCGGCGCCTCCGGTGGTGGCGGCGCCGGCTGGCGCTCCGCTCGGCGGGCGTTCTCCAGGCGGACGGCCTCGGTGACCAGCGCCGGCAGGGACGCGGCCAGCGAGCGCCGCAATTCTTCGGGGAGTGTGGTGCGGTCGTACTCGACGGCCTGCAGGTGGGCCTCGATGCGGGCGTCGATCTCGTGGCCCCGCGCCACCAGCTCGTGGCCCAGGATCTCCAACGACGCCCGGTCACCGTCGAGCATGTGCAGGTGGGATTCGGCCCGGTCGTCGAGCTGGCGGGCCCTCGTCGGCAGCTCTGCCGACAGCCGCTCCAACCAGGCCCGGTCGATCTCGAAGGACCGGGCGTGAGCGGCGGCCCGCTCCTCGACCTCCCGGGCCCGCACCGCCAGCTCCGCCGCCAGCCGCTCCAACTTGACCCGCTCGGCGTCGAACGCCCGCCCCACCGCGGCCGCCGCCCGCTGATCGATCTCCTGGGCCCGTCGCTCCAGGTCGGCTGCCAGTCGCTCAAGCGCGGCCCGCTGCTCGTCGAACGCCCGCCCCGCCGTAACCGCCGCCCGCTCGTTGACGACCGGCTCGACGCCGGGGTCCTCGAACGGAGTCGGCGACCGCACGTAGGCGGTGGGTGCCGGCGCCGGCGGCGGCGGACTGTAGGCGGGCGGGGGCGGCGGGGGCGGCGGGGGCGGCGGGGGCGGCGGGGGCGGCGATGGCTGCTGGGCGACCCGGGCCGCGGGCGAGACGTCGTCGACGACCTCGAACCAGGTGTCGCGGGGGTGGAGATGGTGGCCCTCGGCCGACCGCTTTCCGGCTTCAGGCGCCGCCGCCGGCCCGACCAGGGGCTCGACGGGACGTTCGTCGCCGGCGCCGGCACCACGCCGGCGGACGACCGCGTGCGACGGGCCAACCCGGTGCGGGGCCCTCGCCGGCGGGCCGGTCACCACATCGCCCTTGTCGCCCGCGGCCCAGACTTCGGGACAGCCGGTGAACTTGCCTTTGCACACCGTGCCGCACTCGGCGCAACTACATGACGACTCGCCGGCTCGCATCTGATGCTCGCAGCCGGACTTGATGATCACGCCGAATTCGGTGCATCGGCCCACGTCACACGGTACCGCCCCCTCCCCCGCGGGGCGAGCAATCGATCACAAAGGTGCGCCGCTCACCCCTCTCCGCCGCCACCCCACCCGCCGCCAGCCGAGGGGGTGATCCCCGCCGCGGGCTCAGGCGTGCTAGCGGGTCGGTTTGCGGTTTCGGGGGCGTGTCCCGTAGATTGCGCGTTGTTTCACAAGGGGACGTCAGTCGGTTTGCAAGGGCGCCAGCAGGGTGAGCAGGGTGAGTTGTACCGGGGCTTCGGCGACAGTTTGTCGCGGTCCTTCGAACTCGCGCTGACTCCTCCGATCATCGCCGCCTTCGGGTACCTGCTCGATCGTTTGCTGGGCATCGTCCCCGTTCTGACCATCGTGTTCTTTCTCACCGCCATGATCGGACTGATCGCCACGATGTGGTACGGCTACGACGCCCGAATGAAGATCCACGAGCAGGCGGGCCCGTGGGCGAAGCAGAACCAGGACTGATGCCCCAACCCGCCCCCGTCACCGTCCTCAGCCGCGACAGCGGCCCCGCCGTCGAGCCCCAGGTGGCCATCGACATGGCCCGGCGCGTCCTGCCCGCCGTCCCGGTGATCGTCCTCGTGGCCGGGCTCATCTGGGGCCTCGACGGGGCCGCCTCGGCCGCCTTCGCCGTCGTCCTGGTGCTGGCCAACCTGGCCGCGTCGGCCTACCTGCTGGCCACCGCCGCCCGTATATCTCTCCCCCTGCTGATGGTGGCCGCCCTGGGCGGCTTCATCGTCCGCCTGGCCGTGCTCACCGGCGTCGTCATCCTGGTCAAGGACCAGGGATGGGTCGACCTGGTGGCCCTCTGCCTCACCCTGGTGGTCACCCACCTGGGACTGCTCATCTGGGAGACGCGCCACATTTCCGCCTCCCTCGCCTTCCCGGCGCTCAAGCCCCCTACTCCGAAAGCCGCAGGTAGGAGACGATGACGTTCCTGGCGCTCGAGTTCCCGCCCATCGGCCACCTGGTCGAGTGGGAGGGGCTGTTCCTCAAGGGCACCCCGTTCGAGGTGAACAAGGTCGTCCTGCTCATGTGGGCCGGCGTTCTCATCGTGGGCGGTCTTTTCTTCGCCGCCGGGCGCAAGTCCAAGTCGGGCAACCTGGTGCCGTCGGGCGTGCAGCACATCGCCGAGTCGGGCATCGAGTTCGTCCGCAAGGACATCATCCTGCAGACGATGGGCAACGAAGGCCTGCGGTGGGCGCCGTTCCTCACCACCATGTTCTTCTTCATCTTCGTGACCAACCTGTTCGAGGTCATCCCCGGCATCCAGTTCCCGGTGAACGCCCGGATGGCCCTGCCCCTGCTCCTGGCCGTGCTCGTGTGGTTCATCTACAACATCATCGGGATCAAGAGCCAGGGCCTGTTCGGCTACCTCAAGTCGGTGGTCATGCCCCCCGGGGTGCCCAAGGCCATCCTGCCCCTAGTGGCCCTCATCGAGTTCATCTCCACCTTCGTCGTCCGGCCCTTCTCGCTGGCGGTGCGGCTCTTCGCCAACATGCTCGCCGGTCACCTCCTGCTGGTGACCTTCGCCGTGCTGTCGGCCGCTCTGTTCACCAAGACGCTGCTGGCAGTCATCCTGCCGCTGCCGTTCATCATGCTGATCCTGCTGACCGGGTTCGAGATCCTCGTGGCCGGCCTCCAGGCGTTCATCTTCACGATCCTCACCGCCGTCTACATCGGCGGGGCCATGCACCCGGAGCACTAGGAGAACCCCCTTGCTCGACATACTTGCCCAGACCGCCCCCGACGAGATGCTCAAGGGGCTCAGCGCCATCGGAGCCGGCATCGGCTATGGCGCCGCCGCCATCGGCCCCGGCATCGGCATCGGCATCGTGGTGGGCAACGCCATCACGGCCATGGCCCGTCAGCCAGAGGCGGCCGGCATGGTGCGAACCACCATGTTCCTCGGTATCGCCTTCACCGAGGCCCTGGCCCTCATCGGGTTCGTGGTCTTCATCCTCTTGAAGTTCGCCTAGATGCTGGCGCTGTCGATACTCGCCACCGGCTTCCTGCAGGCAGCGGGGGAGGCGGCGGCCCCGGTCGAGAAGGTCAACCCGATCCTGCCCGCGACCAACGAGATCCTGTGGGGGGCGGTCTCGTTCCTCGTGCTGCTCGTCTTCATGGTCAAGAAGGGCTTCCCTGCGGTCAAGAAGGGCATGGACGCCCGGGCCGACAAGATCCGCAAGAGCCTCGACGAGGCGGATGCGGCCAAGGCCGAGGCCGACACCATCCTCGACGAGTACCGGAGCAAGCTGGCCGACGCCAGCACCGAGGCCGCCCGCATCATCGAGGCTGCCCGTCAGGACGCCGACAAGGTGCGCCAGGACCTGCGCAAGCAGGCCGAGACCGAGGTGGCCGAGATCCGCGAGCGGGCCACGGCCGACATCAACGCCCACGTCGAGCGGGTGAAGGCCAACCTCCGCACGGAGATGGCCACCCTCACCATCGAGCTGGCCGAGAAGGTCGTCGAGCGCAGCCTCGACCGGGAGACCAACATGGCCCTGATCGAGTCCTTCATCGAGCAGGCTTCCCGCCAGCCCGCGGGGTCATGACCACGTGACCAAGCGCATCGACGGCTACGCCGCCGGACTGTTCGAGCTGGCCCGGGCCGAGGACTCGATCGACCGGGTCAGCGACGAGCTGCACCGGGTGTCGGCCATGTTCGAGCGCTCGGAGGAGCTGCGCGACACCCTCGCCAACTCCGCCCTGCCCGCCGACCGCCGCCAGGCCGCCATCGAAGACCTCCTCGGCGGCCGGGCGTCGAGGATCACCGTCCAGATGGTGTCGATGCTCGTCGGGCTGGGCCGCATCAAGGATCTGGCCGAGATCGTCACCGCCCTCCTGGCCCGGGTCGCCAACGAGCGGTCGCGTGCGGTGGCCGAGGTGCGCTCCGCCGTCCCCCTCAACGAGGACCAGCTCAAGCGCCTCACCACGGCCCTCGGCACCATGCTGGGCCAGCCCGTCGACCTGCGGGTGATCGTCGACCCGTCAGTGATGGGCGGCCTCGTCGCCCGGGTGGGCGACACCGTCATCGACGGCACCGTCCGCCACCGCCTCGAGCTCCTGAAAGAAGCGATGTAATGACCGACACCGTCTCGTCTTCGTTCGACTTCGACCTCGACGCGGCCGACATCACCTCCGTCCTCCGCAAGCACCTGGAGGGCTACGCCCCCTCCCTCGACCGCCAGCAGGTCGGCCATATCATCGAGGTCGGCGACGGAATCGCCCGTATCTCGGGCCTGCCCAACACCTCCGTCAACGAGTTGCTCGAGTTCGAGGGCGGCACCCTGGGCCTGGCCCTGAACCTCGACGAGGAGTCGATCGGCGCCGTCGTCCTGGGCGAGATGGGCCACATCGAGGAGGGCCAGGCCGTCACCGCCACCGGCCGCATCCTCTCCGTCCCCGTCGGCGACGGCCTCCTGGGCCGGGTCGTCAACCCCCTGGGCCAGCCCCTCGACGGCAAGGGCGACATCTCCACGTCGGAGACCCGCCGGCTCGAGGTGCAGGCGCCCGGCGTCGTCGACCGCCAGCCGGTGAAGGAGCCCCTCCAGACCGGCATCAAGTCGATCGACGCCATGACCCCCGTGGGCCGGGGCCAGCGGGAGCTGGTCATCGGCGACCGCAAGACGGGCAAGACCGCGGTCTGCGTCGACGCCAACATCAACCAGAAGGGCCAGGGGGTGAAGTGCATCTACGTCGCCATCGGCCAGAAGGGCTCGACGGTGGCGGAGGTGGTCGCCACCCTGGAAGAGGCCGGCGCCATGGATTACACCGTCGTCGTCACGTCCCCCGCCTCCGACCCGGCCCCCTTCAAGTACCTCGCCCCCTACTCGGGCGCGGCCATGGGCCAGCACTGGATGGACAGCGGCGAGCACGCCCTCATCGTCTATGACGACCTGTCCAAGCAGGCCGAGGCCTACCGCCAGCTGTCGCTCCTCCTGCGCCGGCCGCCGGGCCGTGAGGCCTACCCGGGCGACGTCTTCTACCTCCACAGCCGCCTGCTGGAGCGCTCGGCCAAGCTGGGCGACCACCTCGGCGGCGGATCGCTCACCGCCCTCCCGGTCATCGAGACCAAGGAAGGCGACGTCTCCGCCTACATTCCGACCAACGTGATCTCGATCACCGACGGCCAGATCTACCTGCAGACCGACCTCTTCCGCTCCGGCGTGCGCCCCGCGGTCGACGTGGGCATCTCCGTGTCCCGGGTGGGCGGCTCGGCCCAGACCAAGGCCATGAAGGCGGTGGCGGGCACGCTCAAGCTCGACCTGGCCCAGTTCCGGGAGCTGGAGGCGTTCGCCTCCTTCGGGTCCGAGCTTGACGCGGTGTCGAAGGCCCAGCTCGACCGGGGCTACAAGCTCACCGAGCTGCTCAAGCAGGGCCTGCACTCGCCCATGCCGATGGAGGAGCAGGTGGTGTCGCTCTACGCCGGCACCCGGGGCTTCCTCGACGACCTCGAAGTCTCCGACGTACGCCGGTTCGAGGCCGGGCTGCTCGACGAGTTCCGCAGCCGCTACTCCGACCTGCTGGGCGAGATCAAGAACTCGGGCAAGCTGCCCGACAAGGACAAGCTGGAAGAGGCCATCAAGGCCTTCAAGAAGCGGTTCCAGGACTCGACCAAGGCGAAGGCCGCCGCCGACGCCTCGGCGGGGTAGCCCATGGCCAGCGGCCAGGAACGGATCCTGCGGAGGCGCATCAAGACCGTCCAGTCGACCAAGAAGATCACGCGGGCCATGGAGCTGATCGCGGCCAGCCGGATCGTGAAGGCCCAGATCCGGGTCGCCGCCGCCCGTCCCTACGCCGAGCAGATCACCGAGGTCATGCGGAACCTGGCCGCCGGCGGGTCCGGGCTCGACCACCCCCTGCTCAAGTCGCGGGAGGTGAAGAACGTGGGCGTCGTCGTCATCGCCGCCGACCGGGGACTGGCCGGGGCCTACAACTCGTCCGTCATCCGCCGGGGCGAACGCCAGGTCGTGGCGGCCAAGGACAAGGGCCACGGCTACTCGCTCACCACCGCCGGCCGCAAGGCGGAGGGCTACTTCCGCTACCGGGGCTACAAGCTCGACGAGGCCCTGTCCGGGTTCTCCGAGCAGCCCACCTACGAGGACGCCCGGGCCCTGGCCGCGGGTCCGATCAAGCGCTTCGAGGAGGGTGAGGTCGACGAGGTCTACCTCGTCTACACCCGCTTCCTGTCCATGGGATCGCAGAAGGTCGACGCGGTGCGCCTCCTGCCTCTCGACGTGGCCCAGGTGGCGGGCGGGTCGTCGCCCTCGTCCAAGGAGCGTGACGAGAAGTCCGGCACCCGGGCCGACTACGAGTTCGAGCCGGAGCCGGAGCGGATCCTCGAGCGCCTCGTCCCCCGCTACATCGAAGGCCGCATCTTCGCGGCCCTGCTCGACGCCGCCGCCAGCGAGCAGGCCGCCCGCCAGCGGGCCATGAAATCGGCCACCGACAACGCCGAAGAGCTGATCAAGCGGCTGTCGATCGTGGCCAACAAGGTCCGCCAGGCGGGCATCACCACCGAGATCATGGAGATCGTGGGCGGTGCCGAAGCCCTCCGGTCGGCCAAGACCAAGGGCAAGCCCGACTACTTCGCCGACACCGTCGTCAGCCGCGACGTCCTCCCCGACATCCTCGACCAATCAGGAGCACGTGCATGAGTGACACCACCCTCGCCCCCGAGCATTCCGGCGACGCCGCCCCCGCCGCCTCTTCTGGCAGCAACGGCGCCACCAAGGACGGCCACGTCGTCGCCATCGCCGGCCCCGTCGTCGACGTCGAGTTCCCCCCCGGGAACCTGCCCGAGATCAACTTCGCCGTCACCATGACGGTCGACGTCGACGGCAAGGAAGTCCTCATCACGGCCGAGGTGGCCCAGCACATCGGCGAGAGCCGGGTCCGGGCCATCTGCATGAAGCCGACCGACGGGTTGCGGCGGGGGACCCCCGTCAAGAACACCGGCCACGGGATCACGGTGCCCGTGGGTCCCGGGGTTCTGGGCCACGTGTTCAACGTCATCGGCGAGCCCCTCGACACCCACGGCGAGCCCGTCACCGAGGGGATCAAGGCCTACTGGGACATCCACCGCCCGTCACCGCCGTTCGCGGATTTGGAGCCCCGGTCGGAGATGTTCGAGACCGGCATCAAGGTGATCGACCTGCTGGCGCCCTACGTGAAGGGCGGCAAGATCGGCCTGTTCGGCGGGGCCGGCGTGGGCAAGACCGTCATCATCCAGGAGATGATCCGCCGGGTGGCGGAGCAGCACGGTGGCGTGTCGGTGTTCGCCGGCGTGGGCGAGCGCACCCGGGAGGGCAACGACCTCTGGCTGGAGATGCAGGAGACCGGCGTCATCGAGAAGGCGGCCCTGGTCTACGGCCAGATGGACGAGCCGCCGGGGGTCCGGTTGCGGGTCGCCCTGTCCGCCCTGACGATGGCCGAGTACTTCCGCGACGAGGAGCACCAGGACGTGCTGCTGTTCGTCGACAACATCTTCCGGTTCGTCCAGGCGGGGTCGGAGGTGTCCACCCTTTTGGGCCGGATGCCCTCCGCGGTGGGCTACCAGCCGACGCTGGCCGACGAGATGGGCGAGCTGCAGGAGCGGATCACGTCCACCAAGGGCCGGTCGATCACGTCGCTGCAGGCGGTGTACGTGCCCGCCGACGACTACACCGACCCCGCCCCGTTCACCACCTTCACCCACCTCGACGCCACCACCGAGCTGTCCCGCCAGATCGCCTCCCTGGGCATCTACCCGGCCGTCGACCCGCTGGCTTCCACCAGCCGGATCCTGACGCCCGAGGTGGTGGGCGACCGTCACTACAACGTCGCCCGCCAGGTGCAGGAGGTGCTGCAGCGGTACAAGGAGCTGCAGGACATCATCGCCATCCTGGGTCTCGACGAGCTGGCGGAAGAGGACAAGGTCATCGTCCAGCGGGCCCGCAAGGTGCAGAAGTTCCTGTCCCAGCCCTTCTACGTGGCCGAGCAGTTCACCGGCGTCAAGGGCATCAACGTGTCGGTCGACGAGACGGTCGAGTCGTTCGAGAAGCTGGTCAACGGCGAGCTCGACGACGTCCCTGAGCAGGCCTTTTACAACGTGGGCGGGGCCGACTCGGTGCTGGAGAAGGCCAAGTCGCTGTCGAAGGACGAGAAGGACGCGGCCTAGGTGGCGGCGGCCATGCACGTGGAGCTGGTGTCTCCCGAGCGCATCCTCTACTCGGGCGAGGCCGAGATGGTGATCTGCCGCACGGTCGACGGGGGCGAGATCGCCTTCCTCGCCGGCCACGCCCCTTTCCTGGGCGCGCTGGGCGACGGCCTGGTGCGGATCAAGACCTCCGACGGCGAGGAGGTGGCGGCCGTCCACGGCGGGTTCGTGGAGGTGCGCGACAACCGCGTCATCGTGTTGTCGGACGTGGCCGAACTGGCCGACCAGGTCGACGTCGAACGGGCCCGCCGGGCCAAGGAGGCGGCGTCCTCCGCGTCCTCCGGCGACTCCGACGAGGCGGCCGAGTCCGCCGCCGCCCTCCGTCGCGCCACTACCAGACTCGCCGCCGCCGACCGCGGGAGCCGCTGACCCCCGTCGTTTCGGCCGGCCCCCGGCCCGGCCGACCCAGTCGCCTGGCTTTTGGAGGAAATGCGACATTCCGTGTCGTTTTTCCTCCAAAAGCGTCGTTGTCGCTCGTCCGTGGTTCACTTTTCTGCGTGAAAGCGCTCGATGTCGCCGTGGCCCAGTTGGCCGCTCGGCAACGGAGCCTGATCCATCGAGATCAGGCCTGTGCCCTAGGAATGACGCCGCGCCAGTGGCAGACGCGCACGAAGTCGGGCTTGTACCTGCGGTCGCATCCCAACGTCGTCCGCCTGGCGGGTGCTCCGGTCACGTGGGAGCAGCGGGTGCTGGCCGCGTGCCTCTCGGGGGGCGTCGGAACCGCCGCGTCGCACCGGGCCGCCGCGCTCCTGTGGGGCCTCCGGGGTATCGAGCGGGCGCCGGTCGAGGTCACCGTGCCCGGCGACCGGCGTCCCGTGCTCGATCGGGTGGTGGTGCATCGGGCCGAGGCCGGGCGGCTGACGACCCGCTCAGGCATCCCGGTCACGACGCCCGCCGCCACCCTGTTGGTGTTGGGGTCGGTCGTCGACGCGCCCACCCTGGAATCGGCCGCGGAGGACGCCATCCTCAGGGGGTTCACCACCTATGAGCGTCTGGTGGAGATGGCCGCGCCCAGCGGACGCCACGGGTCGGCCGCCCTGCGGCGGCTGCTGGAGGAGCGGGGGCCCGGGGCGGCGACGGAAAGCTTCCTCGAGGACATGATGGTCCGGCTGTTGCGGCGGGCGGGGATTGACGACTACGAGCGCCAGTACTGGGTGGAGGGTGTGCGGCTCGACTTCGCCCGGCCCGCCACCAAGCTCGGGATCGAGGTCAACGGCCTCGCCTTCCACTCGGGGGCGGACGACCTGCAGCGCAACTGCCGCAAGCTCAACCGGCTGCTCGCTCTCGGGTGGCGGATACTCCAGTTCACGTTTGCCGACGTCCGGTACCGGCCCGACGACGTCATCGCCGAACTGACCTTGGCCGAGGCGGCCTAGCTGGATGGCACGGTCACGGGTGGGTGTGGTTTTGCTCGTCCCCGCGCCCATCGACCGCGAGATCGACGCCCTTCGCCGGGCGGTCGGCGACGGCACCTACGGGCGGGTGCCGGCCCACCTCACCCTCGTCCCGCCGGTCAACGTACGGGAGGACCGGTTCGACGACGCCCTCGCCCTCCTGCGGGCGGCGGCCGGCGCCACCCGCCCCTTCACCGTCGAGTTGGGCGGCCCCGCCACCTTCCTGCCCGACAACCCCGTCCTCTACCTCCCGGTCCGGGCGGGGGGCGACGAGGTGGCGGCGGTGCGGGAGCGGGTCTTCAAGGAACCCCTCGCCCGTCCCCTCACGTGGCCCTTCGTCCCCCACGTCACGGTGGCCGACGAGATCTCGCCGGCGCGCATCGTGGCCGCCCAGGAGGCCCTGTCCGCCTTCCACGTCGACATCCGGTTCGACCGCCTCCACCTGCTGGAGGAGGGGCCGGGACGGGTGTGGGGCCCCATCGCCGACTTCCCGTTCGCCCCGCCGGCGGTGATCGGGCGGGGGGGCATCCCGGTGGAGCTCACCGTCACCGACCAGACCGACCCGTCGGCCGACGGGTTCCTCCGCCGCCGGCGCCAGCCGGTCACCGTCACCGCCCGGCGGGACGGGCAGGTGGTGGGCGTGGCCCGGGGGTGGGCCGACGCCCAGGCGGCCCAGATCACCGACCTGGTCGTGGCCGACGGCGAGCATGAGCTCGGCACCGACGACCACCTGGTGGCCGCCTTCGACTCGTGGGCGGCCAAGCGGGGCGTGTGGCGCCACGCCGGGAATGGGTAGAGCCCGCCCCGAGGCTGGGGGAGCGCCGAACACATTCATGTCCCGTCGTCACACTGCATTCGCCGCGCTGGCGGTGGCCTTCGTCCTCACCGTCACCGGGGCGGTGCCGGTGCGCGCCCAGGTCGAGGGCCAAGTCGACACGACCACCACCGCACCCCCCGTCACCGAAGCGCCCACCACCACCCAGGCCCCGGTGCAGCCGCCCGTCCCCGAGCCGACCACGGTGGCGGTCACGCCCGATCCGCCGCTCACCGCTCCCCCCGACACCGCCCCCCCGGCGGCGGTGGCCCCCGCCTCCCCGGGCGACGGCGACGGTGGCGGTGACGGCCCCATCGACCCGGCGTCGGTCGGCCTCGTGATCGAGAACCGGGTTCGCACCGCCGACAGCAGCACGGCCGAGCTCCTGGCCGCCCTCCGGCCCCTCACCGCCCGCGGCTTCAGCGAGCAGGAGGCCTACATCCTGGGGATGGGGCAGTTCCCGGTGGCGGGGCTGGCCACATGGAGTGACGACTTCCACGACCCCCGCTACAACCCCACGCCCCACTATCACCAGGGCAACGACATCTGGGCCGACTACGGCACCCCGGTGCGGGCGCCGGCGGCGGGCGTGGCCGAGCTCACCGGGGAGATTGTGGGCGGCATCTCCGTCTACGTCACCACCGCCGACGGCACCTACTACTACATGACCCACCTGTCCGGCTTCGCCCCCGACCTCAACACGGGCGACTCCGTCAGCCAGGGCGAGGTGGTCGGCTTCACCGGCACTTCCGGCAACGCCGCCGGGGGGCCGGCCCACGTCCACTTCGAGATCCACCCCGGCGGAGGGGGGGCGGTGAACCCCAAGCCCATCCTCGACCAGTGGGTGGCCGACGCCCTGGCCGCGGCGTCGGCGTCGGCGGGGGGCGCCACCGTCGTCGGGGGCAACCCGCGGGTGCTGCTGGCCACCGGCGAGCTGCGCCGCTACGACGTCCCGCCCCTGGCCACCGCCGAGCGGGCGGCCATCGGCCCCCTGTTGTGGTCGGCGTCGGTCTCCTCCGGCGGCACCGCGCTCCGGCTGGCGGAGGTGGAGGCGGCCCGCATGGCCCAGCAGGTCGACTGGGGCCGGCGGGCCACCGAAGCCCAGGCCACGGCCGTCGGCCGCCACCAGGCCCGGGAGTGGGCGGTCACCATGCTGTCGCGCCTCACCCCGCCGGCGCTGCTGCCCGTGCTCGGCGGCAGCGCCAGCTGACCCGCGCGCCCGGCGTCGACCCGGCTTAGAGGATCACGACGGGAGGGTTGGCGTCGACCTTGAAGGTGTCGATCTTGCTGGCCGCGGGGATGAACCCGTGGGCCGCGACACCGGACTTGAACCCACAGTCGCGGACGGACAGTCCATCGGCCACCCCCAGGGCGGCGCAGCCGGCGAGGTAGCTGGAAACCGGCGTGGCCCACACCTTGAAGACGTGACCCAGGTCCGGGTAGTCGGACTCGGCGAACACCTGCACGGTGACCGCGCTGTGGTCGATGTCGCTGCCGGTCGAGTGCTCGCAGCCATCGGCGGCGACGACGCCGACGATGATCCCGCCGTCGACGTCGAAGCGACGGCACGCGGCCGGGTCCGACGAGAGCAGCGTGCGGCCCGGGGCGTCGGTCACCTGGAAGACGTAGGTGCCGTCGTCCAGGCCGGCGGCGGTGGCCGGAGCGTTGGGGCCGGGTCCGCCGTCGAGGAAGACCATGTCCTTGTACATGTAGTAGTTGGCGTTCACCCGGGACCCGTCGGCGAGCGTCGTGAAGAGGGCGCCGGTGGGGGCCACGCCCGCGGCCGCGGGGCCGGCGCCCAAGCCGATGGCGCCCGTGAGCGCGATCGCCGTCGCCGTCGCCCATCGGCGGGCGTTACCGCGCCGCCCTGATTCAGTCCGGCCTAGAGCCATGCGTCCTCCTCGTTGGGATCTCGTCGTCGGCCGCGGGGCCGACCTCCTTGAGCCCTCGGTGGAGGATGATCCCTTTAGCCCACCAGGTGGGCGAAGCGGGCGGCCAGGGCGGCCCCGTCCTCCTTCGACGCCGCCGCCAGCGCGTCCAATGACGCCCCGTCCAGGTCGCCCGGGGCCAGGCGGGCCTGCAACGCCAGCGCCGCCTGCCACACGCCCCCGTCGACATCGACCTTGCGCACCCGCACCTTCCCCGTCGAAGGGTCCTGGAGGTCGGCGAAGTCGATGGGGACGAGCTTTCCCGCCTGCAGCGAGATCAGGGCGTTCCCCGACCCGTTGGCCAGGAACTCGACCGCCCCGTAGCCCAACGTGCGGGTGTACTGGACGTCGAAGGCGATCGGGTCGGCGCAGCGCAGCTCGTAGCCGATGATCTTGGTGATGAAGGCCATCTTCACGCCCCTCTCCCGGAAGCGGGCGGCGACCACGTCGCGGACGATCTTGCCCAGGTCGATCTCCGACAGGCGGGGGTGGCCGTGCTCGTCGTACTCGGTGACGTACTGGGACATCTCCTCCTCCGACATCTGGTCGAGCAGGCCCTCGGCCAGCACCGCCAGGCCCCAGCCCTCGCCGGCGGCCATGCGCTTGAGGATCGCCGCCTCCACCATGTCGGCGACGTCGGACACGGTGATGCCGCCGGCCGGGTACTCCTCCTGGATCGATACCAGGTGCGACCCCGATCCGATGGCCATGGCCACCGCCAGGTGCCCGGCCGAGCGACCCATGGCCGTCACCATGTACCACCGGCTGGTGGTCTTGGCGTCGGCCAGCAGGTTCTTGAGCAGCTCCGCGCCCCAGTACTTGGCCGTCTCGTAGCCGAAGGTCGGCGCCTCCAGGGGCAGGGGGAGGTCGTTGTCGATCGTCTTGGGGACGTGAACGGCGCGCATGGTGCCGCCGAACGCGCCCGCCACCTTCACCGCGCTGGACGCGGTGTCGTCGCCCCCGAGGGTGACCAGGTCGGTGACCTCCAGCTTGGTCAGGGCGGCCACCACCGCGTCGAGGTCCTCCTGCTTCTTGGTCGGGTTGGCCCGGGCCGTGTACAGGACGCTGCCGCCCTTGGTGGCGATGCCGTCGACGTCGGCCTCGGTGAGCTCGCGCACGCCCGACACGTCGCCCACCATGAGCTGGGAGAAGCCCTTGGGGACGCCGAGCACCCGCCAGCCCCGCGCCCGGGCGCTCAGGGTGACGGAGTTGATGACGCCGTTGAGGCCGGGAGCAGGACCGCCTCCGACGAGCATGGCGATGGTGCGGGGGGGGGAGGTCGAGGACATGACCTGGACCTTAGCGGTGGGGCCTGGGCGGTAGCGGTGGGGATAGCCTGCCCCTATGTCCGGCCGCGACGACTGGCGGCGGGGGTACGAGGCGGCGCCGGCGGGGCCCGCCCTGGCCCCGTCCACCTCGTCGGGCATCCCCTTGGAGCCGGCCTACGGACCGGACGACGGCGAGTGGCCGGGCGTCTTCCCCTACACCCGGGGCCCCTACGCCTCGATGTACCGGTCGAAGCTGTGGACCCATCGCATGTTCGCCGGCTTCGGGTCGGCGGCGGAGTCGAACGGGCGCATCCGGGCCCTGCTCGACGCCGGCGGCGACGGCCTGTCGATCGCCTTCGACCTGCCCACCCTGATGGGCCGCGACTCTGACGACCCCCTGGCGAGCGGCGAGGTCGGCCGCTGCGGAGTGGCCGTCGACACCCTGGCCGACATGGAGGAGCTGTTCGCCGGCATCGACCTCGGGCGGGTCTCCACGTCGATGACGATCAACTCCCCGGCCGCCATCGTCCTGGCCATGTACGTGGTGGCGGCGGAGAAGGCGGGCGTCCCCCGGGCCTCCCTGCGGGGGACGGTCCAGAACGACATCCTGAAGGAGTACCAGGCGGAGAACGAGTACCTCTTCCCGCCCCGGCCCTCGGTACGCCTGGTCACCGACGTCGTCCGCTTCTGCACCGCGGAGATGCCCCGGTGGCACCCGCTGTCCGTCTCCGGCTACCACATCCGGGAGGCGGGATCGACGGCGGTGCAGGAGCTGGCCTTCACCCTGGCCAACGGTTTCGCCTACGTGGAGGCGGCGGTGGCCACCGGCCTGGCCGTCGACGACTTCGCCCCCCGCCTGAGCTTCTTCTTCAACGCCCAGATCGACTTCTTCGAGGAGATCGCCAAGTTCCGGGCCGCCCGCCGCCTCTGGGCCCGGTGGCTGCGCGACCGCTACGGTGCCACCGACGAACGATCGCTCCGCTGCCGTTTCCACGTCCAGACGGCAGGGGCGTCGCTGACGGCGCAGCAACCGGAGGTCAACGTGGTGCGGACGACGTTGGAGGCGCTGGCCGGGGTCCTGGGCGGGGCCCAGAGCATGCACACCAACGCCCTCGACGAGGCCAAGCGCCTGCCCACCACGGCGACGTCCAGGCTGGCCCTGCGCACCCAGCAGGTGATCGCGGCGGAGACGGGCGTCGCCCACGTGGCCGACCCCCTGGGCGGGTCGTGGCTGGTGGAGTCCCTCACCGACGAGGTCGGCGCCCGGGCCGAGGAGATCCTCCTGCGGATCGACAAGATGGGCGACGGGTCCATGCTCAAGGGGGTGCTGGCCGGCATCGAGTGGGGCTGGTTCCAACGCCGCATCGCCGACTCCGCCTTCGAGCAGGCCAGCCAGGTGGAGCGGGGCGACCGGGTGGTGGTGGGCGTCAACCGCTTCACCGACGGATCGGCCGGCGACGGGCTGGGGGCGGCGCCGCCGCCCGCCGGCAAGGGCGAGGGCGACCGGGGCGGGGGCGACGGCGAGGGCGGGGGCGAGGGTGAGGCCCGCCAACGGGCCCGGCTGGCCGAGGTGCGGGCCGGACGGGACGACGCCGCCGTCGCCTCGGTCCTGGCCCGGGTCTCGGCCGACGCCCGCCGGCCCGACGTCAACCTCATGCCCGTGATCATCGAGGCGGTGCGGGCCTACGCCACCGAGGGGGAGATCGTGAGCGCGTTGGGCGACGTCTTCGGGTACTGGGCCTTCGGCGAGGGGCTGCCGGCATGATCGTGGCCTGCTGCCCGTGGTGCGGGGCCGAGTACTCCGTCACCGACACCCGCTGCTGGGACTGCAAGCTCTCCCTCGTCGACCGGCCCGATCCGACCCTGGCCGAGGGCACCGACGTCGACGACGTCGGTTTCGAGCTGGAGGAGTGGTCGGCCGGCGAACGGGGACGGCTGTCGGCCGGCCTGCGGGAGCGGGGCATCGCCTTCCGCTGGGAGCCGGGCCTCACCCTGGTGGTGGCGGCGGCCGACGAGGACCTGGTCGACTCCCTCCTCGACGCCATGGAGTCGTCGGACCGGGTCGGCCGCCTGCGGGGCGCCGACGACGACGACTTCGAGGATGACGACGACGAGGACGACGACGACGAAGAGAGCGACGGCGGCGAGCGGGCTCACGCGGCCATGGGCGACCTCTTCGTGGCCGCCGACCGCCTGATCCAACGGCCCGACGACGGTCGCATCGCCGAGCAGTTGGTGGCGGCCACCCTCATCGTGCAGGACTCGCGGGCGCCCTACGGGTTCGAGCCGGTGGCGTGGCTGCAGATCCGGGAGCTGGCCTCGGCCGCCCTGGAGGCGGTGGAGTCCGACGCCGGCGACGAGTCCGTGTCCCGCGAGGCCCGCACCCTGCGCGACGCCCTGCGGCCGTACATCTAGCCCCCCCAACCTCCAACCGGTGACGCCGGCAGCCCTCACCGGGCGTCAAGTGTCACCAGTTCGCAGTGGGCCTCTACCCTGCATCCCGTGCTGCTGGCCGAGATCGAAGTGCGGCATTCGCGCGCCGTGGCGCCCACCCGGCGGGTGGCGCTGGGCCAGTTGTGGTTGCCGACCGACCCTGCGCCCGGCTACGGCGGCATCCTCCTGGGCGGGATCGTGGCCGCCCACGTGGGCGAGCTCGAACCCGAGATGCGCATGGATTTCCTCGCCCTCCTCGACGACGTGGCCGCGGGCGAGACCATCGAGCAGCCCCGGCTCCGGCACCGTTTCCAGACCGACATCGTCGGCCTCGACCGCACCTGCCACAAGCTGACGGGCACGCCCGAGCAGGCGACCGAGTTCGAGATCTCGGGCCAGGGCCGGTCGATACCGCAGCTCCTGGGGGCGCTGTACGCCGCGGGACGGGTGCACGAGGCGACCCGGCCGGCGGTGTTCACCGCCCTCCGCAAGGCGGTGGCATGGGACGGAGACCTCAGCCGGGAGCTGATCGACCACCTGGCCGACCTCACCCAGGCCCCGCCGTTGTGGCGGCGGTTCGCCACCGACGAGCGGTGGGCCCGCCAGGTGCTCGGCTTTGGTCCCGAGAGCGATCCCGACCGGGACGAGGTCGTCCGCCGCTTCCGCTCCCTGCTGCGGGAATCGCATCCCGACCACGGCGCCGAGTCGGTGGGCGCCGGCCAGCGCATCCTGGAACTCACCGAAGCCCGCCGCATCCTCCTGCCATGACGCCGGTGACGGGGATCGGCCGCGCCGTGTTGCTGGCGCCCGGCGCCAGCGCCACCCGCGACCACTCGTCGCTGGTGGCGGTGGAGGAGGCCCTCGAGCCGGACGGGGTACCGGTCGAGCGGATCGACCTCCCGTCCCGCAAGGCCACCGCGGTGGTCGTGGGGATGGTGCGGGCCGCGGCCGCCGCCTTGGCCGTCCGCACCGGCCTGCCCGCCGAACGCCTCGTCCTCGGGGGACGTTCCTTCGGCGGCCGCATGTGCTCGATGGCGGTGGCCGAGGGCCTGCCCGCCCTCGGACTGGTCCTCGTCAGCTACCCGCTCCACCCGCCGGGCCGGCCGGAGAAGGCCCGCACCGAACACCTGCCCCGGCTCACCGTCCCCTGCCTGTTCGTGTCCGGCACCCGGGACTCCTTCGGTACGCCGGCCGAGCTGGAGGCGGCCACCGCCGCCATCCCCGGACCGGTGACCCACCTTTGGATCGAGGGCGGCGACCACGGCCTGCGGGGACGCGACCGGGTGGTGGCCGCCGCCGTCAGGGACTGGGTCCTGGGGCTGGGGGTGGACGGTCCTCCGGATTGAGCTCCTCCAGCTCCCGGTGGGCCGTCTCCGGATAGGCGACGAGCACCAGGACGGCGAGGAGCAGGGGTCCGACGGCGAGGATGGCCATGGCCGGGCCGATGGAGCCGAGGTGGTCGGACATCACGCCCGCCGCGGTGAGGCCGATGGCGCTGCCCCCGAGGGCGGTGACGGACACCAGGCCGTTGGCCTTGCCTCTCAGACCGGTGGGGAACAGCTCCGGCCCGTAGACCCCGAGGGCGGGGATGGAGGCGGCCGAGAGCACGTTGCCGATGAGGGCCCAGGTCCACAGGGGCCAGCCGCCGCCGCGGGCGAAGAAGAAGGCCACCGTGCAGGCGCTGCCCCCGATGAGGGCGACGGCGGCCACGATCCGCCGCCCCCGCACGTCGGCGATGCGGCCGCCGGCGACGATGCCGATGGCCGCCGGCGTCCCCACCACCACCGAGAAGAGCCCGATGAGGCCGCCGCTGAAGCCCAGTTCGGAGCGCAGGAAGCGGTTGCTGAACTGGGAGTTGGGGGCGATGAACAGGTTGACGAGGAGGGCGGACACGGCGAGGAGGGCCAAGCGGCGGCCGTGGCCCTTGATCGGCACCCGGCGGTGGGGGGCGAGATAGCGCCGGCTCTCCCGCAGGTGGTGGCGGGTGCTGGCGATGGCGGGCAGGGCGAGGAGGGGCAGGAGGTAGAGGATCCGCCAGCCCCTGGTTCCCAGGTCGGCCAGGTTGAGGGCCATCACGCAGACGCCGGCGCCCAGGCCCCCGGCCATGGCCAGCAGGCTCACCGCGTAGGCCCGGCACCCGGCCGGCATCTCCTCCGCGGCCACGATGGTGACGAGCACGACCAGGGCGCTGGCGAAGGCCCGGGCCAGCAGTTGGCTGGCGGTGAGCCAGCCGAGGGAGGGCGCCAAGGCGCCGGTGGCGGCGAGGAGGCAGCCGGCGGTGGCGGCCCCCAGCATCACCCGGCGCCGGCCCCGCCGGTCGGCCGCGGCCACCACCACCAGGGCGATCATCCCGCCCACCCGCACGACGCTGCCGGCCACCCCCTGGGCGCTGTTGCCGGCGCCGAACTCCTCGCCCGCGAAGGGGATCGTCTGGGTGAAGAGGGTGTTGAGGTAGCCGAAGGCCACGGCCAGGATGGCCAGGGTGCCGAGGGCGTTGGCCGCCCCGCCGTCGAGGTGCTCGGGCGGCGCCCACCACGGGGCCCGGTCCCGGCCCGGCCGGCGGAGGGCGGAGCGCACCGGGCCGGTGAACAGGAACCGGAAGTAGGGCAGCGCCAGGCGGAAGTCGACCGTCTGGGTGACCTGGGCCCGATCGTCAGGGGCGGGCTCGACCTCCACCCGCCGCTGGTAGTGCTCGAATGGCCCCTCCTGCTGCCGGAAGACGCCGCCGGTCGCGGCCGTCTCCACCAGCAGGTCGGTGCGGGGCCGGAGCCAATCCTGCACGTCCGCCCGGTCGACGACGGTGCGGGCGACGACGCGGGCCACAGCGGCCGGAGCCTACGGGAAGGCGGGGCGTCCGAAAGGCGTTGGTAGGGTCGTGAGCATGTCGACGGAGTCAGGGACAGTGGGGGCAAGCATGATGCGAGACCAGGTGTTGGAGGCCATCGAGGCCATCCGACCCGTACTGCAGTCCGACGGCGGCGACATGACCCTCGTGGGCGTCAACGAGGAGACGGGCGTGGTCGACGTGGAGCTGGTGGGCGCCTGCGGCAGCTGCCCCGCGTCCACCATGACGCTCAAGGCCGGCATCGAGCGCATCCTCAAGGACCGGGTGCCGGGCGTCACCGCCGTCCACTCCGTCGGCGAAGAGCCGGAGCTGTTCAACCTCACCCACTGAGGTTGCCGCCCCGCTAACTGGTCAGGCGGTTGTCCTCGTCGACCAGGGTGTTCACCCGGCGGACGGCGGTGTTGTGCTCCGCCACCAGGGCGTTGAAGCGGTTCACGTTGGCGTTGTAGCCCTCGATGTCGCCCGTCGCCTGTTGGGCGTCGAGCTGGGCCTGGATCTGGTCGAGCCGGATCTCCATGTCCGCGATCGACGCCTTCAGCGCCCGGATCTCGTCCTCCCGGTCGCCCAGGGTGCGCTGGAAGGCGCCGACGACGAGGGCCCGGTCGAAGTACTCGGCATAGTGGGCTTCGAGGGTGGGGGAGAGGTCGCCGAACTCGGTGCCGAGCAGTGAGTGAACCTCGTTGGTGGTGTCCTCGTTGACGGCGGCATACACCTCCAGCCGCTCCTCGAGGATGGGATCGGCGACCCGGGCCGCGTCCAGCTCGGGGTCGAGAAGGGCGTGCTCCGACCGGGTGAGGCGGCCGTAGACCACGTGGAGCAGTTCGTGGGCGGCCACCACGTAGACGAGATCGCGGATCTCGGGGTCGGTGAACGCCCGCAGGTGGATCTGGCCGTCGATGAGGCACCCGAAGGTGTGGGCCGTGCCGCCCTGGGGCCGGGCGGTGGCGTCGATGTCCTCGCAGCTGGCGGCCAGCGTGTCGGCGTCCTCCACCGACGGCTCGGCCGACAGGAAGAGCCGGCGGCCCACATCGGTCATGCCCGCCCCGGCCACGATGTCCTCGATCTCGGGGTCGAGGGGGACGGTGGTCGTGGTGGTGGCGACGGTGGGCGGGGTGCCCGTCCCCATCCGGGCCGACGGCTCGCCCGCCGCGCAACCGGCAAGGGCCACGACCAGCGCCACCGCCGCGCCCACCCTCGCGCCCGACGGCCGGCGTCGACGCCGGCGGAGGGGGACGGGGGGTTGGGAGTGCGGAGGAAGCTGCGGAGCCGCCGTCGGGGCCGGCGCGGGCGACAGGCTCAGGCGACCGCCATGCGGCCGAGCTCGGCCCACGTCAGCAGGTCGGGGTGGGAGGGCACGACCCGCACAGTAAACCCGTAGCGCCCGGGACGGTCGCAGACGAAGCTGCCCTCGTAGCGATAGGGCCCGGAGCCGCCGGTGAGCGCCATCGGGGACGCGGCCGCCTCGACGATCTCGTCGGTGTTGCCCACCGGCCCGTGCACCACCTGGACCTGGACGTCGTCCGGTCCGAGCCGGCCCAGGTCGACGTCGGCCGCCACCGTGCGGGCCCCGCCCAGGTCGGCGGCGTCGGTGGTCTCGTCGACGGCCTTCACCGCCACCGTGGACCACAGCGCCATCACCCGTCGCTTCCAGGCCGCCAGCTCGCCGGCTCGGGCGTGGTTGTCGGCGGCCAGGGCCTCGCCGTGGGTGGCGGCCGGTTCGTACATCTGCTCGGTGTAGTCGCGCACCATCCGGCTGGCCGTGACCTCCGGGCCCAGCGTGCGCAGCGATCGCCGCACCCGGCTCAACCACCGGCTCGGGGGCCGCCCGGGGTTGGCCTCGTAGTACAGGGGGACGATCTGGCGCTCGAGCAGGTCGAACAGGCTCCCCGCCTCCAGCTGGTCGCGAAGGTGCTGGTCGGCGATGGTCTCGGCCGAGGGGATGGCCCAGCCGTTGGTGCCGTCGTAGAGCTCGTCCCACCAGCCGTCGAGGATGGAGAGGTTGAGGGCGCCGTTGAGGGCGGCCTTCTCGCCGCTGGTGCCGCACGCCTCCATGGGCCGGCGGGGGGTGTTGAGCCACACGTCGCAGCCCTGGTACATCATCCGGGCCACGCCGATGTCGTAGTCCTCCACGAACGCCACCCGGTGCCGGACGTCGACCCGGCGGGTGAACTGCACCACCTGCCGGATGATCTCCTTGCCCGGGTCGTCGGCCGGATGGGCCTTGCCCGCGAACAGCAGCTGCATGGGCCGGTCGGCGTCGAGGAGGAGCCTGGTCAGGCGGTCGGGCTGGGAGAACAGGAGGGTGGCCCGCTTGTAGGGGGCGAAGCGGCGGGCGAAACCGACGGTGAGGATGGCGGGGTCGAAGGCGTCGTCGAGCCAGGTGAGGTCGGCCTCCGACATCCCCCGGGCGAGGGAAGTGGCCCGCAGCCGCTGGCGGACGAAGGTCACCAGCCGTTCCCGGGCCTGCTGGCGGGCCCGCCATAGCTCGTCGTCGCCCACGTCGTCGATGCGGGCCCACCGGTCGGCGCCGGCCAGGTGCCACTCGGGCAGGACGTGGCGGTCGAAGAGGTCGCGGATCTCGGTGGAGACCCACGTGCGGGTGTGGATGCCGTTGGTGATCGAGCCGATGGGCAGCTCCTCGGGGGGCACGCCCGGCCACACCGACTGGAAGATCTGGCGGCTGACGTGACCGTGGAGCTTGGACACACCGTTGCTGAAGCCGGCCAGGCGCAGGCCCATGACGGCCATGTTGAAGGGGGCGTCGGGCGACTCGTCGGGCACGTGGCCGAGGGCCATGAGGGTGTCGAAGCTCACGCTGCACTCGTCGGCCCACGCCTTGAAGTAGCGCTCCATGAGCGGGCGGGGGAAGCGGTCGATGCCGGCCGGCACCGGGGTGTGGGTGGTGAAGACGGTGCCGGCCCGGATCGCCTCCACCGCCTCGTCGAAGCTCAGCCCGCCGGCGATGGCCCGCCGGATGCGCTCCAGACCGAGGAAGCCGGCGTGGCCCTCGTTGCTGTGGAAGACGTGGGGTGTCTCGCCCACCAGCTCCAGGGCCCGCACCCCGCCGACGCCCAGGAGCAGCTCCTGGCGCAGGCGGTGCTCGGTGTCGCCCCCGTAGAGGCGGTCGGTGACGCCCCGCTCGAGCTCGTCGTTCTCCTCCACCGACGTGTCGAGCAGGTACAGGGGGACGCGGCCGACCAGGGCCTTCCACACCCGGGCGTAGAGCTTGGTGCCGGCCAGGTCGACCTCGACCGTCGGCTCGCACGGGACCAGCGACATGGCGTGGGGGTCGAGGTCGACGTAGCGCTCCTCCTGCCACCCGTCGCCGTTGAGCTCCTGGCGGAAGTAGCCCTGGGCGTAGAAGAGCCCGACGCCGACGAGGGGGACGCCGAGGGCGCTGGCCGCCTTCAGGTGGTCGCCGGCGAGGACGCCCAGGCCCCCCGAGTACTGGGGCAGGGCCCGGGCGATGCCGAACTCGGGGGAGAAATAGGCGACCGAGCGCAGGGGGCTTTCCCGCCCCTGGAACCACCGGTCGGCGAGCATGTCGCGCCGGAGCTCATCGGCCACTTCCTTGAGGAAGGAGAGGAACGTGCGGTCGGCGGCGAGGGCGTCGAGCCGGGCCTTGCCGACGGTTCCGAGGAGGCGGACGGGGTCGTTGCCGCTGGCCTCCCACGCCTCCGAGTCGACCCACCGGAACAGGTCCTGGGTGTGTTCGTCCCACGACCACCGCAGGTTCATGGCCAGCGTCTGGAGGGGGGCGAGGGCTTGGGGCAGGCGGGGCCGCACCGTGAAGCTGCGATAGGCCTTCATATGGCGGGCACGCTACCGCAGCCATTCCGCCAGTCCGGCGTGGAAAACAATGAGATAGATGGTCGTACCGGGGGAGCCAACACGGCGTTCACCAGGGTGGGGGATGGGGGCGGGTTGGGCATCGGGCCTTCGGTGGTACACCAGAGATGTGACCGGTCGGATCGTGATCGTCGAAGCGCGCCCGCGCACTCCCACCGGTCGGTACCCGGCCAAGGCGGTCATCGGGCACCCCACCACCGTCTCCGCCGACATCTTCCGCGACGGGCACGACCTGCTGGCGGCCCGGGTCGCCTATCGGCCCGCGGGCGAGTCGAAATGGCGGTACGCCCCCATGGCCGACGCCGGCAACGACCGGTGGACGTCCACCATCGAGCCCAGCTCCCTCGGCCGCCACGAGGTCCGCATCGAGGCGTGGACCGACCGCTTCGGCACCTGGCGCCGCGACGTCCTCGTCAAGCAGGCCGCGGGCCAGGACATCTCCGTCGAGTTGGAGGAGGGGGCCCGACTCCTCGAGCGGCGGGCCCACGACGTGGCCCCGTCCGACCGCAAGCCCCTGAAGAAGGCGGCCGAAGCCCTGCGCACCAACGCCTCCGACGCCCTCGTCGACGCCCTCCACCCCAACCTGGCCGCGGTCCTGGCCGCCGTTCCCGACCCCGTCGACATGACCCCGTCCGAGCCGATCCCCCTGTGGGTCGACCGGGAGCGGGCCGTGTTCTCCGCCTGGTACGAGCTCTTCCCCCGCTCCGAGGGCGGCCTGCGGGCCACGGCCGACCACGGCGTCCCCCGGGTGGCGGCCATGGGCTTCGACGTCCTCTATCTCCCGCCCATCCATCCCGTCGGCGTCAGCCACCGCAAGGGGCCCAACAACACGCTCGAGGCCGGCCCCGACGACCCCGGCAGCCCGTGGGCCATCGGCAGCGCCGACGGGGGGCACACCGCCATCGAGCCCAGCCTGGGCACGATCGACGACTTCGAGTACCTGGTGCAGGCGGCCCGCGACCACGACATGGAGATCGCCCTCGACTACGCCCTCCAGTGCTCGCCCGACCACCCGTGGGTGAAGGAGCACCCGGCGTGGTTCCACCACCGGCCCGACGGGTCGATCAAGTATGCCGAGAACCCCCCCAAGAAGTACCAGGACATCTACCCGATCAACTTCTGGCCGGAGGGTCCCGACGGCCCAAATGACAACCGCGAGCAAGTGGCCCTCTGGCAGGCGTGCAAGGACATCGTCGACTACTGGATCGGCCACGGCGTGCGCATCTTCCGGGTCGACAACCCCCACACCAAGCCCCTGGCCTTCTGGGAGTGGATGATCCCCGCCGTCCAGGCCGACCACCCCGACGTGCTCTTCCTGGCCGAGGCCTTCACCCGGCCCAAGGTGATGTCGGCCCTGGCCGAGGTCGGCTTCACCCAGAGCTACACCTACTTCACCTGGCGCACGACCAAGTGGGAGCTGCGCAACTACCTGGAGGAGATTGCCCAGGGCCCCAAGGCCGACTTCATGCGCCCCAACTTCTGGCCCAACACCCCCGACATCCTGGCCGCCCCCCTGCGCAACGGCGGCGCCGCCGCCTTCCGCCAGCGGCTCATCCTGGCCGCCACCCTCGTCCCCTCCTACGGGATCTACGGCGGCTACGAGCTGATGGAGAACCGGCCCGCCTCGGAGGCGAACGAGGAGTACCTGTTCTCCGAGAAGTACGAGATCAAGCACCGCAACTGGGACGACCCCGAGTCGCTGGCCCCGCTGGTGGCCCGGCTCAACGACATCCGCCACCGCCACCCGGCCCTGGCCGAGCTGGGCAACGTCCGCTTCCACGGCACCTTCAACGAGCACATGCTGGCCTACTCCAAGCGCAGCGCCGACGGCTCCGACACCCTCCTCGTCGTCGTGAACATCGACCCCGTGGCCACCCACGAGGACACGGTGGTCCTCGACCTGGAGGCGTTGGGGATGCCCGTCCAGCGACCCTTCACCGCCTACGACGAGCTCAGCGGAGCCGTCTACACGTGGCAGGGATCGAGCGCCTACGTCCGCCTCGACCCGTGGACGGCGGCCCACATCTTCTCGTTGCGCCAAGAAGTACCACTTCCGTGACGGGCCCGGTGGTGGCCGGCCACGAAACCTCCTCGGTCCCAAACTCGGGCCCAAACTCGGGTGACGAGAGGTGGTACCAGAAGGCCGTCTTCTACGAGGTCCTCACCCGGGGCTTCTTCGACGCCAACAACGACGGCACCGGTGACCTGCGGGGACTCACCGAGAAGCTCGACTACCTCCAGTGGCTGGGGGTCGACTGCCTGTGGCTGCTGCCCTTCTACCAGTCACCCCTGCGCGACGGCGGCTACGACATCTCCGACTTCTTCAGCGTCCTGCCCGAGTACGGCGACCTGGCCGACCTGGTGGAGCTGGTGGAGCAGGCCCACAAGCGGGGCATGCGGGTGATCGCCGACCTCGTCATCAACCACACCAGCGACCAGCACCCCTGGTTCCAGGAGTCCCGCCAGGACAAGACCAACCCCAAGGCCGACTGGTACGTGTGGAACGACGACGACCAGCGCTTCCCCGAGGCCCGCATCATCTTCGTCGACACCGAACGCTCCAACTGGTCGTGGGATCCCGTCCGCCAGCAGTACTTCTGGCACCGGTTCTTCAGCCACCAGCCCGACCTCAACTTCGACAACGAGGAGGTCCAGCAGGCCATCCTCGACGTGGTCCGCTTCTGGCTCGACCTCGGCCTCGACGGGTTCCGCCTTGACGCGGTGCCCTACCTGTTCGAGCGCGACGGCACCAACGGCGAGAACCTGCCCGAGACCCACGACTACCTCAAGCGCCTGCGCAAGGAGGTGGAGGCCACCCACCCCAACACCGTGCTGCTGGCCGAGGCCAACCAGTGGCCCACCGACGTGGTCGACTACTTCGGCGGCGGCGACGAGTGCCACATGGCGTTCCACTTCCCGCTCATGCCCCGGATGTTCATGGCCGTGCGCCGGGAGCAGCGGTACCCCATCACCGAGATCCTGGCCCAGACCCCCGACATCCCCGACGGCGCCCAGTGGGGGATCTTCCTGCGCAACCACGACGAGCTGACCCTGGAGATGGTCACCGACGAGGAGCGGGACTACATGTACACCGAGTACGCCAAGGACCCCCGGATGAAGCGCAACATCGGCATCGGCCGGCGCTTCGCCACCCTGATCGACAACGACCGGCGGGTGTCGGAGCTGCTCCACGGCCTGTTGTTCAGCCTCCCCGGCAGCCCCATCCTCTACTACGGCGACGAGATCGGGATGGGCGACAACATCTATCTGGGCGACCGGGACGGGGTACGGACCCCGATGCAGTGGACCCCCGACCGCAACGCCGGCTTCAGCAAGGGCGACTTCGCCCAGCTCTACCTCCCGCCCCTGATGGACCCGGTGTACGGGTACCAGTCGGTCAACGTGGAGGCGGGGCTGCGCGACCCGGGCTCGTTCCTGCACTGGCTCCAGCGGACGCTGCGGGTGCGCAAGCAGCACAGCGAGGTGTTCGGGGTGGGCGGCTTCGAGGTCCTGTCGGCGGAGAACCCGTCGGTGTTGGCCTTCATCCGCCAGCGGGGTGAGGAGACCATCCTGTGCGTGAACAACCTCAGCCGCTTCGCCCAGCCGGTGGAGCTGCAACTGGGCCGCTTCGCGGGCAAGACCCCGGTCGAGCTGTTCGGCCGGGTGCCGTTCCCCAAGGTGGGCGAGCTGCCCTACCTGCTCACCCTCGGTGGCCACGGCTTCTACTGGTTCCAGCTGGTGGACGGATGACCGCGTGAGCCGCCCCGTGCCCTCCATCCCCGACGACCTGCTCCGCCGGCACGTGCCCCGGCAACGCTGGTACGCGGGCTCGGAGGAGCCGGCCTCGCTCGAGATCGACGCCGCTGACCTGCTGCGGGAGGACTGGCCCCTGCTGCTGCGGCTGCTGGTGACGGCCGACGGCATCTGCTACCAGGTGCTCGTCGGCCTGCGTCCGGAGGGCGAGCAGCTCGACTTCCTGCGGGGCCACGAGGACTCGGCGCTGGGATCCGTCGACGTCGACGGCGAGGCGGCCCGCGCCTACGACGCCACCTTCGACCCCGAGCTCGGACTGCACCTGTACTGGCACGTCACCGGCGGCGACGAGTCGGCCCAGCGGGTGCGCCCCATCGGCGTCGAGCAGTCGAACACCTCCCTGGTCTACGACGAGCGGTTCGTCCTCAAGCTGTTCCGGCGGCTGCTGCCGGGCGCCAACCCCGAGGTCGAGGTCACCTCGGCGTTGAGCCGGGTCGGCTTCCCGTGGGTGGCCGAGCCCCTGGCCACCGAGTCGGATCACGGCTTCGATCTGGCCCTCGTCCAGCCCTTCCTGGCCGGGGCGGTCGACGGCTGGGCCCTCGCCCTCACCTCCCTCCGCGACCTGTTCGGGGTGCACGACACCCAGTCGATGCCCGTCATCGACCTGTCGGCGCCGCCGCCCGCCCTCGACCCGGCCCAGGCCGGCGGCGACTTCTCGGGGGAGGCGCGCCGGCTGGGGGAGACGACGGCCCTCATGCACATCGCCATGGCCGACGCTTTCGGCCAGGCCTCCGGCGACGGCCAGGAATGGGCCGATTACATCGAGGCCCAGGCCCGGCGGGCGCTGGGCGACGTGGTCCCCGCCCTCGCCATCCTGGACGAGCTGCGCCTGGCCGACCCGGGACCCGCCATCCGGGCCCACGGCGACTACCACCTGGGCCAGGTCATGCGCACCGACGCCGGCTGGTACGTCCTCGACTTCGAGGGCGAGCCCGACCGTCCCCTGGAGGAGCGCCAACGGCCGACATCGCCCCTGCGGGACGTGGCCGGGATGCTGCGATCGCTGCACTACGCGTCGGCGGTTGCCCTCACCGAGCGCGACGGCGACGAGTTCGACCAGCCGGCGGCGGCGTGGGAGGCCCGCAACCGCCAGGCCTTCCTCGACGGCTACCTCCCGGTGGCGGCCAAGGGGGGCATCCTCCCCGCCGACCAGGCGTCGGTCGACGCCGTCCTGGCCGCCTTTGAACTGGAGAAAGCGGTGTACGAGCTGTCTTACGAACGAGCCCATCGTCCCGACTGGGAGCACATCCCCCGCACCGCCCTGCGCCGGCTGGGGGTGGGCCTCCGATGACCGAACGCCGACCGGCGCCCGTCGCGCCGCCCGCGGCCGCCGCCCCGGTGGCGGCGGCACCCGTCGACCCGGTGGCCGACCACGTGGCGGGCGAGATCCAGGCCCTGGTCAACGGTCGCCACACCAATCCCCACCAGGTCCTCGGCCTCCACGGCGACCTGGTGCGGGCGTGGCGCCCCGACGCCACCGCGGTGGCCGTCGTCCTGCCCGACGGCACCCGGGTGCCGGCCGAGCGCATCCACGGCGCCGGCGTGTTCGAGGCGGCCGTGCCGCCGGCGGCCGCGGCCGCGGGGTACCGGCTCGAGGTCACCTACGAGGCGGGGACGTTCACCGTCGACGACCCCTACCGCTTCTGGCCCACCCTGGGCGACCTCGACCTCTATCTCTACGGCGAGGGCCGCCACGAGACCCTCTGGCGGGTGATGGGCGCCCACCTGCGCGAGCACCAGGGCGTGGCCGGGGCCTCGTTCGCGGTATGGGCCCCGTCGGCCCAGGCGGTGCGGGTGGTGGGCGACTTCAACGGCTGGGACGGCCGCATCCACCCCATGCGCATGCTCGGGGGATCGGGCGTCTGGGAGCTGTTCGTGCCCGCGGCCGAGGCCGGCCAGCGCTACAAGTTCGAGCTGGTGGCGGCGGACGGGTCGCTCATCCTCAAAACCGACCCCTTCGCCTTCGCCACCGAGGTGCCGCCGAGCACGGCCGCCATCATCGGCACCGAGGGCACCCACGCCTGGGCCGACCAGGAGTGGATGGAGCGGCGGGCCGCCGTCGACGCCATGACCAGTCCCATGTCGGTGTACGAGATGCACCTGGCCTCCTGGCGACGGGTGCCGGAGGAGGGCAACCGGCCTCTCACCTACCGGGAGATGGCCGACTACCTGCCCGAATACCTGAGCGACATGGGCTTCACCCACGTCGAGCTCATGCCGGTGGCCGAGCACCCCTTCTCCGGGTCCTGGGGCTACCAGGTCAGCTGCTACTACGCGCCCACCGCCCGCTTCGGGTCGCCCGACGACTTCCGCTTCCTCGTCGATGCGCTGCACGCCCGGGGCATCGGCGTGATCGTCGACTGGGTGCCGGCCCACTTCCCCAAGGACGCCTTCGCCCTGGCCCGCTTCGACGGCACCGCCCTCTACGAGCACGCCGACCCCCGCCAGGGCGAGCACCCCGACTGGGGGACGCTCGTCTTCAACTTCGGCCGCCACGAGGTGTCGAACTTCCTGCTGGCCAACGCCCTGTTCTGGATGGAGGAGTTCCACATCGACGGGCTGCGGGTCGACGCGGTGGCGTCGATGCTCTACCTCGACTACTCCCGCGAGGAAGGGCAGTGGCTGCCCAACAAGTTCGGGGGCCGGGAGAACCTGGAAGCGGTCGACTTCCTGCGCCGGATGAACGAGCTGGTCTACGGCCACCATCCCGGCGCCATCACCATGGCCGAGGAGTCCACCGCCTGGCCGGCGGTGTCGAGGCCGACCTACCTGGGCGGGCTCGGCTTCGGGTTCAAGTGGAACATGGGCTGGATGCACGACACCCTCGAGTACTTCTCGAAGCCGCCCATCTACCGCACGTACCACCACCACCACCTGACGTTCGGCCTGCTCTACGCCTTCACCGAGAACTTCGTGCTCCCCCTCTCCCACGACGAAGTGGTGCACGGCAAAGGCTCGCTGCTGGGCAAGATGCCGGGGGAGGGGGCGGAGAAGTTCGCCCACCTGCGCACGCTCTACGCCTGGATGTGGGCCCACCCGGGCAAGCAGCTGCTGTTCCAGGGGAGCGAGTTCGCCCAGGGCCGGGAGTGGTCGCACGAGGGCAGCATCGAGTGGGACCTGCTCCAGTGGCCCGAGCACGCCGGTGTGCACCACCTGGTCCGGCGGCTGAACGCGGTCTACGGCGCCGAGCCCGCGCTCTACGAGCGTGACTTCGACCCGGCCGGGTTCCGGTGGATCGACGCCAACGACGCCGACCAGAACGTCATCTCCTTCGCCCGCTTCTCGGCCGACGGATCCCGCAGCCTGGTGTGCGTGGCCAACCTGTCCGGTTCCGACCGGCCCGGCTACCGCATCGGCGTGCCCCGGGACGGGTGGTGGCGCGCCGTCATCGACACCCAGTCCCCGGAGTTCTCGGGCTGGGGACCGGACCACCGCGACCACATCTGCGCCGATGGGATCGGCTGGCACGGCCTCGAGCAGTCCCTGGCCGTCGACCTCCCCGCCCTGACCGTCCTCTGGCTGGTGCCGGCGGAACAGTAGGCACTGGGAGGTGGGCGACGGCCACCTTCAGCAGCCGGTGGCGGCGGCCATGGTGCGGCAGGCCTCGGCCATCCGGGCGGGCGACAGAGTCGTCACCATTCTCCGGAGTTGGTGCGTCGGGACGGTGTGCACGTTGTCGAAGTTGACGACGCAATCGCTGGGGACGGCGTCGTCCTTCTTCGTAAGGTGGAGCTCCGACACGAGGCCCCGGCGGGTGCGGGTGAGGGCGGCGACGACGACCGAACCGATCCGGTCGGCGACCGGGTCGCGGGTGAGGACCAACACCGGTCGATCACCGCCGGGCGTAGCGGCGAACCACACCTCACCCCGCTGCATCGGCCCAGTCCGACCAGTCCTCGGCCGGACCCCAGTCCGCCACCTGGGCCAACGACGCCTCGCCATCGTCGAGGGGGTGGTCGTGCCACGTCTGGGCGTCCGTCTCACCGGCCAGGCGGACCAGGTGTCGACGCAGCGCCTCCCGGAGGAGGTCGGAGCGGTCGACGCCGAGGCGGTCCGCCCACCGCTGGGCCTGCGCCGCCGCTTCGGCATCGACCCGGAAACTCAGCATTGTCATACAACAAGCGTAGATCGTATGACAGACCTCGTCACGTAGCCTGGCGTCTGTGGCGGACCGGCCGGAGTGGGCACCCATGGAGGCGCCCGGCGGGGGTGGCGGTGCGCCCGATGGCGGCTGGCCGGGGTGGGACCCCGCCGGCGGCGCCACCGGGCCGACGCCGCCGCCGCCCCCGGGAGCGCCTCCGGGCTACGGGTATCCGACGCAACCCAAGGGGGGAAGCGCCCGGACCGGGCCGCTGCCCCTGCACCCGATGACCCTGTCCGACATCCTCGACGGGGCGATCAACCTGTTCAAGGCCGAGGCCCGGGCGATCCTGCTGGTGACGGCGGCCTTCATCATCCCCGTCCAGTTGGTGGCCGCCTTCCTGCAGCGGGACTACCTGGGCGGCAGCGGCCTGGTCAGCCTGTTCAACGACCCGACAGCGGCGGAATCGGCCCTGAATTCGGGCGGCAGCGGCCAGGCGTGGGGGACGCTGGTGGCGCTGGTCGCCACCGTGTTCGTCCTGCCCTTCGTGGCCGGGGCGGTGAGCCGGATCGTGTCCGCCGCCTACCTGGGGGAGCGGATGACGGCCGGCGCCGCGCTGCGGGCGGTGCGGGCCCGGTGGTGGGCGTTCATCCTGGCGTGGCTGCTCGTCCACCTGCTGGAGGTGGTCGGGTTCGCCTTCTGCATCCTCCCGGGGCTGGTGGTGATGGCCCTGTTCGTGTCGGTGGCGCCCGCCATCGCGGTGGAGGGGCTGGGCCCGATCCGGGCCATGAAGCGGTCGTTCCGCCTGGTGCGGCCCCGCCTCTTCCCGGTCCTCGGCGTGGCCGTCCTGGCCGGGATCCTGGCCAGCACGGTGGGATCGGTGCTGGGTGGCGTGCCCCAGGTGCTGGCGCTGGTGGTGGGGCTGAAGTGGGGCTGGCTGCTGCTGGCGCTGGGGAGCGTGCTCAGCGGGCTGGTGTCGACGCCGCTGGTGTCGATCATCGCCACCCTCATCTATTACGACGGGCGCATCCGCCAGGAAGGCCTCGACCTGCAGATCATGGCCGCCGACCTCGCTCGTGGTGATTCCCGGCGTTAGCGGGGCGGCCCGGTTCGTGGCCGACCTCCCGCCACCGGAACGGGCGCCGGGAGAGGTGCGGGACGCCATCGGGGAGGTGCTGGCCCGGGCCGAGTACCAGCGGCCTTCGCCCGGGCTGGTCCAGCGCCTGCGGCAGACGGTGGTCGACTTCATCGAGCGGATGCTGGGCGCCCTGGTCGGGGGCGGCCGGGGGACGGTGATCGCCTACGCCATCCTGGCCGTCGCCGTCCTCGCCATCGTCTTCGTGGCCACCCGCTTCGCCCGGGGCGTCACCCGCGACCCGGGCCGGGGCGTGTCGTCGGTGGCGGCTCCCCGCCGGGGCGCGGCCGACTGGCGGGCCGATGCCGAGGCGGCCGAGCGGGCGGGCCAGTGGCGCCAGGCCCTGCGCTGCCGCTACCGGGCCCTGGTGGCGGAGCTGGCCGACCGGGGGCTGGTGGAGGAGGTGGCCGGGCGCACCGCGGGCGAGTACCGGGCCGAGATGGCCGGCGCCGCGCCGGGCGTGTCCGCCCCCTTCGCCGGCGCCACCGACCTCTTCGAGCGGGCCTGGTACGGCGATGCGCCCACCGGCCAGGACGACGCGGTGCGCTTCCGGGGCCTGGCCGACGAGGTGCTGTCGGGGGTGGGCCGGTGATGAAGGGCGGCAGCATCACCCGCGACCGGCTGCGGACGTGGTGGCCGTGGCTGGCGATGGTCGCTGCCGCCCTGGCCGTGGCCATAGCCGCCGGCGCCCCCCCGGGTGACGGGCCCGCGCTCGACCCGTCGTCCACCGGCCCCAACGGCACCAAGGCGGTGGTCGACACCCTCCGCCTGCTCGGGGCGGACGTCTCGGTGCAGTCGGAGGCGCCCGACGCATCGGCCACCGCCGCCCTTCTGCTCGACGACGGGCTCGACGACCCCACCCGCCAACGGGTGGCGGACTGGGTCGACGCCGGCGGCACCCTCGTCGTCACCGACGTGTCGTCGCCCCTCAGCCCGGTCAGGCCCGGCCGGCGGGCCGAGCTCGCCTTCCTCGAGCCCGAGCTGCGGCGGGACTGCGCCGTCCCCGCCCTGAGCCAGGTGCAGCGGCTCGACGTGCCCGGTGCCGTCCTGCAGCAGGTGCCGGAGGGCGCCACCGGGTGCTTCCGGGCCGGGACCGACGACGCCTGGCTGGTGATCGTGCGCGAGGGTCAGGGGACGGTCGTCGCCCTCGGCGGGGCCGGCTTCATCGTCAACGGCAACCTCGACCAGGCCGACAACGGCCTGCTGGCGGTGAGCCTGCTGGCGCCGACGCGGTCGGAACGGGTCGTCGTCCTCCGCCCCCGGGCCCCCGGCGGGGGCGAGCGGAGCCTGATCGACCTGGTCACCGCCCGGTGGAAGCTGGCGGTGTTGCAGCTGGCGGTGGCCTTCGGGGTGCTGGTGGTCTGGCGATCGCGCCGCCTCGGACGTCCGGTGCTCGAGCCCCAGCCGGTGCAACTGGCCGGATCGGAGCTGGTGGTGGCGGTGGGGGAGCTGTTGCAGCGGGCCAAGGGTCGCGACCAGGCCGCGTCGCTGCTGCGCGACGACCTGCGCCGGTGGCTGGCCGAGCGCATCGGGCTGCCGCCGGCCACGCCCGCCGAGGTGGTGGCGGAGGCGGTGGGCGCGTCCCGGTCGGCGGGCGACCTCACCGCCGACGAGGTCCGGCGGGTGCTGGCGGGGGGGCGACCGGCCGACGAGGATGGCCTGGTGGCCCTGGCCCACGCGGTGGAGTCGATCCGCCGCCGCGTCCGAGGAGCCATATGAGTTCTGCCGCATGACTGTGGAGGAGAACCCCGTGCCTGACGACCCCCGTGCCGCCGTGCTCCGCATCCGGGAGGAGGTGGCCAAGGTGGTGGTCGGCCAGGACGCGGTGCTCACCGGCCTGGTCGTCGCCCTCCTCGTGCGGGGCCACGTCCTGCTGGAGGGGGTGCCGGGCGTGGCCAAGACGCTGCTGGTGAAGGTGCTGGCCGCGTCCCTCGACCTCGACTTCAACCGGGTCCAGTTCACCCCCGACCTGATGCCGTCCGACGTCACCGGCCAGGTGATCCTTGAGGGCCGCGACTTCCGGTTCCGTCCGGGGCCGGTGTTCACCAACCTTCTTCTGGCCGACGAGATCAACCGCACCCCGCCCAAGACCCAGGCGTCCCTGCTGGAGGCGATGGAGGAGCGCCAGGTCACGGTGGCGGGGGAGACCAGGCCCCTGCCCGACCCGTTCGTGGTGGTGGCCACCCAGAACCCGGTGGAGTACGAGGGCACGTATCCCCTGCCCGAGGCCCAGCTCGACCGCTTCATGCTCAAGCTGGCCGTGCCCTACCCGACGGCGGAGCAGGAGCAGGCGGTGGTCGCCCGCCACCACGCGGGGATGAACCCCCACGACGTGGCCAGCCTGGGGATCACCGCGGTGGCCGGCGTCGGCGACCTGGCCGCCGCCCGCGTGGCCGTGGGCCAGGTGGCGGTGGAGGACAAGGTGCAGGCCTACATCGTCGCCATCGTGCGGGCCACCCGGGAGTCGCCGTCGCTCTCCCTGGGAGCGTCGCCCCGGGGCGCCACCATGCTGCTGGCCGCGTCCAAGGCGTGGGCGTTCCTGGCCGGCAAGTCGTTCGTGACCCCGGACGAGGTCAAGGCGGTGGCCAAGCCCGCCCTGCGCCACCGCATCTCCCTCCGTCCCGAGGTCGAGCTGGAGGGCGTCACCGCCGACGGCGTGCTCGACGGCGTCCTGGCCGCGGTCCCGGTCCCCCGGTGACCAGGACCGAACTGGTGACACTTCAACCGCCCCGGACCGGCTCAAGTGTCACCAGTTGGGTTGCGCTCGACGAACTGGTGACACTTCAACCCCCTCGGGGGGCGCTAAGTGTCACCGGTTCGGTGGTGGGGGGCGGTGGGTGATGCCGGTCCCCACCCGGCGGCTGGTGGTGCTGGCGGCGGTGGCGGCGGTGGTGGTGCTGGCGTCGCCGTGGCCGGCGGCCGTCCTGGGGATCGTCGACCTGGCCCTGCTGGCGGCGGCCGGCGGCGACTGGTTCCGGGCGGTGCGGCCGGCGAGCCTGACGGTCCAGCGGGACCTGCCCGGCGTCCTCCCCCTCGGGGGTGAGGCCGAGGTGCGGTGGACGGTGGCCAACCCCGGGATCCGCCGCCTGCTCCGCCTCACCCTGGCCGACGAGTTGGCGCCCTCGTTGGGGGCCACGTCCCGGCGGGCCCGCCTGGTCGTCCCTCCCGGGGGACGGGCCACCGCCCGCACCGCCATCCGTCCCCGGCGCCGGGGGAAGTTCACGCCCACCGAGATCGTGGTTCGGGTCGACGGGCCGTGGCGGCTGGCCGCCCGCCAGGGCCGGCTCCAGGTACCCGGGCGGCTGCGGGTGTACCCACCCTTCCGGTCGCGGGAGGAGGCCGAGCTGCGCATCGACCGGGCCCGCATCCTCGAGATCGGCCTGCGGTCGGCGCCCGGGCGGGGGGGCGGCACCGAGTTCGACCAGCTCCGCGAGTACTCCGTCGACGACGAGTTCCGCCGCATCGACTGGGCGGCCACGGCCCGTGTCGGCCACCCGATCGTGCGCACCTACCGGGCCGAGCGCAACCAGACCATCCTTCTCCTGCTCGACTGCGGCCGGATGATGGCGGGCCGGGTGGCCGACGTCCCCCGGCTCGACCACGCCCTGGACGCGGTGATGATGCTCACCGCCGTCGCCTCCCGCCTGGGCGACAAGGTGGGCCTGGTGGCCTTCGACCAGGTGGTGCGGGCGGTGGTGCCGCCCCGCGCCGGCCGCGACCAGCTGGGACGGGTCACCGAGGCCATCTACGCCCTCGAGCCGCAGCTGGTGGAGAGCGACTACCGGGGCGCGTTCGCGTCGACCCTGGGACGTTTCCGGCGCCGGTCGCTGCTCGTCCTGTTCACCGAGCTGGCCGAGCAGGCGGTGACGGAGACGGTGCTGCCCGTCCTCCCCCTGCTCAGCCGCCACCACCTGGTGATCGTGGCCAGCGTGGCCGACCCCGACGTGGCCGAATGGGCGTCGGCGGTGCCCCCTGACGCCTCGTCGACCTACCGCAAGGCGGCGGCGGTGGCCGCCCGCTCCGACCGGGCCCGCACCGTCGCCCTCCTGCGGGGGATGGGCGCCACCGTCGTCGACGCCGAGCCCGGCCGCCTCGCCCCCCTGCTGGCCGACGCCTACCTCAAGGTGAAAGCGACCGGTCGGCTCTAAGGGGGGAGGCGGTAGCCGACCGGCCGACCACCACGAAGTACAGGAGGAAGGCGACCTCGACCGCCACCCCGATGCCGACCCGGACGAGCGTGGGCAGCCCGCTGCCCGTGACGAAGCCCTCGATGGTGCCCGCGACCGCGAAGACCACCACCAGGCCGAGGACGATCGCCATCGCCCGCCGGCCCTCCTCCGCCAGGGCCACCGCCCGGGGCCGGTCGCCGGGGTCGATGAGGGTCCACCCCAGGCGCAGCCCGGCGCCGCCGGCCACGCACACCGCAGTCAGCTCGAGCAGGCCGTGGGGGAGGATGAGTCCCCAGAACTTGGGCGCCTCGCCGACGGCGGCGAACAACCCCGCGGCCACGCCCACGTTGGCCCCGTTGAAGACGAGGATGGCCGCGGTGAGCAGGCAGAAGGCGATCCCGCCGGCGAAGGCGAGGATCGCCACCCGCACGTTGTTGGTGAACACCTGGGAGGCGAAGGCGGCCGCGGGGGCGGAGGAGTAGTAGTCCTCGAAGTCCTCCTGGACGTAGGCCTGGCGCACGGCCGCGGGACCGGTGGCCTCCAGGGCGGCGGGGGAGTGGGCGATCCAGATCCCGAAGGCGAGGGCGGGCACGAACACCAGGGCCACGCTGATGGCGACGAAGTGGCGGACGTGCCACAGGGCGGCGGGGAAGGTGACGGCGAAGAAGCGGCCCACCGCCCGCAGGGTGCGGGAGCGGGTGCCGTAGACGACGGCGCCGGAGCGGGCGACCCGGCCGGTGAGCGACGCGGTGAGGGCGGGGTCGCGGTAGAAGGTGCGGGCGTAGGACAGGTGGGTCGACACCCGCAGGTAGAGCTTGACCAGCTCGTCGAGCTCGGCTGCCGACAGCCGGCCCACGCCCCGCCCGGCGCGGGCGGTGAGCTCGTCGAGCCGGGCCCACACCGGCTGGTTGGTGCGAATGTAGGAATCGACGTCCACCGCTGTCTGTACGGTACGTCGTGATGGGAACGCCGGCGGTGGTCACCCCGGAGGCGGTACCGCTCGACCTGCAGCCGGCCGGTCTGGGGTCGCGCTTCGTCGCCCTCATGATCGACTGGGCGGTGCAGGCCATGCTCGGCTTCGCCCTGCTCCTCATCGGGATCGGCCTGTCGGCGGGCGACACCGGCGGCGTCGGGATCGCCGTCTTCTTCCTCCTCACCTTCGCCGTCCTGTTCGGGTACCCGATCGCGCTGGAGACCCTCTGGCGGGGCCGGACCCTGGGCAAGGCGGCCATGGGCCTGCGGGTGGTGACCACCGAGGGCGGGCCGGTGCGCTTCCGCCACGCCGCCATCCGGGCCGCCCTGGGGATGGTCGACTTCTTCATGACGTCGGGGGCGGCGGCCGTCATCTCGGTGCTGGCGACGAAGAAGAACCAGCGGCTGGGCGACCTGGTGGCGGGCACCGTCGTCCTCCGGGAGCGGACGGGCCTGCCCCCGCCCCAGGCGGCCGAGTTCTCGGTGCCGCCGGGGCTGGAGTCCTACGCCGCCAGCCTCGACGTGAGCGGGATGACCGCCGACGACTACCGGGCGGTGCGCGCTTTCCTCCTCCGGGCGCCGGGGCTGGACTACAAGGTGCGGTACCAACTGGCCATCGGCCTGGCCGACCCGTTGTCGGACCGGGTCCGGCCGATGCCGCCGGCGGGGGTCCACCCGGCCTGGTACCTGATCTGTGTGGCGGCGGTGTACCAACACCGCACCGCCCCCCGCCCGGCAACGCCGTGGCAACCGGTTCCGCCGGCGCCGGCGCCCCCGGCGCCCCCGCCCCCGCCGGCGGCGCCTGGGCAACCGTCCGCCGAGCCGCGATCGCGACCGGAGGAACCGATGCCGGCGCCGGCGCCGGCGTCGTGGGAGCCGCCGGCGGCCGACGGTCCGGCCGATGAACCGCCGTCCGACGGCGGCTTCGCCCCCCTCGGCTGACACCCCCCGCACCCGCCCAACCGGCGTGAGACGAGAAGTGGGAGCCGCGTAGAGTTCAGGGCTGCGTAGCCTCGGGGGGATGCCGGTCTATCTCG
>JAXDMK010000024.1:0-17495 GCA_034666105.1 Actinomycetota bacterium
CGGAATAGCGCTTGTCGGTGCCCAGCCAGGCTTCCTCTTCACCGAAGAGAATCTCCTCGGGTTCCCAGATGTCCTCGCGCCCGAAGCCGAAGCCGAACGTCTCGAAGCCCATCGACTCGAGGGCGACATTGCCGGCGAGGACGAGCAGGTCGGCCCATGAGATCTTGCGACCGTACTTCTGCTTGACCGGCCAGAGCAGTCGCCGGGCCTTGTCGAGGTTGGCGTTGTCGGGCCAGCTGTTGAGGGGGGCGAAGCGCTGATCGCCGCTGCCGCCACCGCCCCGGCCGTCGGCGATCCGGTACGTGCCGGCCTGGTGCCACGCCATCCGGATGAAGAGCGGCCCGTAGTGGCCGTAGTCCGCCGGCCACCAGTCCTGCGAGGTCGTCATCACCGCGAAGACGTCCTGCTTCAGCGCGTCGAGGTCGAGGGTGGCGAACTCGGCGGCGTAGTCGAAGTCCGCATCCATGGGGTTGGACAGGGGTGAGTGCTGGTGGAGGACCGACAGGTCGAGCTGGTTCGGCCACCAGTCCTGGTTCGTCCGGGGCCGGTGCCCCTTGGGCTCCGGGGCCGGAATGGCCGGGTTCTCGCTTTCGCTGACGCTGTCAGTCACGTCGGTGCTTCTCCTCTGTCGCGGGTTCCGTCTGATGGCTCACTGCTGGACGCTTGGTGCTCTGGACGTTCGTTGCTCTGGACCTTGATGGCTGTGGATCGTGCTGCTCGGATTGGTGTCGCACGTCGTGTGTCCGCTTTCAGCCGCCGGACGAGACACCGGTAGCGGCGAGACAGTCGGGACATCGGCCCCAGTAGATGACCTCGGCCTCGTCGATCTCGTAGCCCGAGTCGTCGGCGGCGGTCAGGCACGGGGTGTCGCCGACCGCACAGTCGACGTCGACCATCCGGCTGCAGGTACGGCAGATGAGGTGGTGATGGTTGTCACCGACCCGGTTCTCGTAGCGGGCCGACGACCCGGCGGGCTGGATGCGCCGGAGGAGGCCCTTGTCGGTGAGGGCGGCCAGGGCGTCGTACACCGCCTGACGGGAGATGGCACCGATCTCGGCCCGTACGACCGTGTAGACGTCGTCGGCAGTGCTGTGCGATCGGTCGGACGCCGCCCGCAGGACAGCCAGACGCTGGGCCGTGACATGCAGACCGTGCCGGCGGAGAAGCGCATCGTTGTCGACAGCGGGCTCCTCGGACAAGCTCGGAGCCTAACCCGCAGGCTGGAGTAAGTCCAAATCTGGCCGGATACCAGTTTCGGACCTGCTCCTCACGTCGGTCGATGATCGGGTCCTGGCTTACCGGCGTCCGCCGAAGGCCTCGCCCCTAGCAGCCTCCGGCCTGGGGTGGGCGGTAGCGGCGGGCCAGGTGGGCGAGGCGGCTGGCGACGAGGACGAGGACGGCCGCCTGCACGACGAACTCGACCGGCCGGTGGTGGCGGACGAGGCTGACCAGGTCCAGCAGCAGGGCCGCGGCCAGGGCGACGATGCCGACGACGACGTGGAAGGCCGGCACCTCGTTGTGGGGCCAGCCGGGCTCGTGCTCGGCGTCGGGCCCAGCCTCCCCCAGCCGGCGGCCGGCGGCGAGCATCCTCGACGACCACGGCTCGGTGTTGCGCCGTCCGACCCAGCCCAGACCGGCCGCGAGTGCGGTCAGGAGCAAGGCATAGCCGGCGAGGAAGACGGCCTCCGGGTCCACCCTCAGTGGGTCTCGATCAGCTCACCGCCGGGGGCCGGGTCGGCCGGCGGGACGGTGACCTCGGTGAACAGCAGCAGATCGTTGTCGTCGAGCACGTCCTGGTGGCTGCCCCGGTACCGGGCTCCCTGAATGCCCATCCACAGCAGGGGCAGGACGCCGCCCCCGATGAACAGCACGTCACCTGGGAGTCGCATCCAGCCGAGGAGGGCGTTGAGGTTGTTGGTGAGGAAGTCGAGCTCGCGGGCAGCCCAGTAGCCGTGTCCTACGGAGCGGTAGAGCTGCACGATGCCGAGCGGCAGCAGGGTTACGAAGCACATCCACGCCAGGCCGATGTTGAGCGACCAGAAGCTGATCCTGGCCGCCTTGTCCGACCACTTGTCCTCGGGCAGCAGGTACCGGAGACAGAAGAGCATGAAGCCGATGGCGAGCATCCCGTACACACCCATCATGGAGGCGTGGGCGTGGTTGGCGGTGAGGGCGGTACCGATCTCGTAGTACGAGACGATCGGCAGGTTGATGAGAAACCCGAACACGCCGGCACCCAGGAAGTTCCAGAACCCGACCGCGACGAGGAACATGACCGCCCAGCGGTGCGGGAACGGGGTGGACGACTTCGACTCCTGTTTGATCCCGAGCTGCAGGAAGCTCCACGCCTCGAGGGTCAGGAACGTGAGGGGTATCACCTCGAGGGCGGAGAAGAAGGCCCCCAGGGCCAGCACCTCGGCCGGCTCGCCGTTGAAGTACAGGTGGTGGGCCATCCCGATCACGCCGCCGGAGCTGTAGAGGATGACGTCGAGGAAGATGACGGTCATGGCCACCCGCTGGCGGATGACGCCCAGCAGCACGAACAGGTAGGCGACCATCACGGTTGTGAACAGCTCGAGGAAGTCCTCGACCCAGAGGTGCACGACGATGAACCGCCAGAAGTCGGCGACGGCGTAGCTGGCCCGGGGGTGGGCGAGCAGCCCGACGGCGTAGAAGGCGGGGAGGGCGAGCGCGGAGTAGAAGAACAGCCAGGGCATGTTGGTGCGGTGCTCGACTCTGAGCCGGCCGCGGAGCCCCCGGTAGAGGATGACGACCCAGAAGACGAGGCCGATGGTCAGCAGGATCTGCCAGAACCGGCCGAGGTCGAGGTACTCGAACCCCTGCATCCCGAACCACGACCACAGGCCGCCGAACCAGCCGTGGATGCCCCCGAGCTCACCCAGAAGGCTGCCGCCGACGACGACGACCAGCGCCCCCAGTAGCAGCTGCGTGAGCACGCTCTGGCCCTTGGGCTCCTTGTGCCCGGCGATCATCGGCGTGAGGAAGATGCCGACTGCGAGGAACGACGAGACCACCCAGAAGATCGAGAGCTGGACGTGCCAGGTGCGCACGATGTTGAAGGGCAGGAGGCGGTCGGTGTCGATGCCGAAGAAGCCGCCGATCTCCGCCCGGTAGTGCTGGCTGGCCACCCCGACGAGGCTCTGGAGCAGGAACAGCAGGCTCATGACCAGGAAGAACTCGGCCGTGGCTTTCTGGGACGGGGTCAGCGCCACCTGGTCGGGGGGCCGAAAGGAGAGCTCGTGCTGGTCACGACCGTGCCAACCGAGCCAGTTCCACCGCCCGAACACCGCCAGCAGGGCGCCGATCCCGGTCAGCAGTGCAACCAGCGACAGGACGCTCCAGACGACGACGTTGGCCGACGGGCTGTTGGCCACCAACGCCTCAGGCGGCCAGTTGTTGGTGTACGAGTAGTCCTTGCCCGGACGTTGCGCAGCCGAGACCCATGCGCTCCACGAGAAGTAGGCGGTCAGGTGGCGGGTGTCGTCGGGGCTGCTGATCGCCGACGGCCGCAGCCCGTGGTTGCCCGCGGGATCGGCGAAGAAGTCGTGGTAGTGGCGGGCCAGGGACTCGAAGGCGTCCGCCTGGGCGTCGGTGTAGACGACGGTCCGGGTGGCCGGGTCGTAGGTGTTGGCGCGGAAGTCGTCGACCGTCCGTTGGCGGGCGTCAGCGGCGCCGCCGTAGGTGCTCTCGACAGAGACCGCGGCCCGGTGCAGGTAGTCGGCCGTGAAGTCGGGCCCGAGGTACCCGCCATGACCGAAGACCGACCCGAACTCCATCAAGCCGTTGCGCAGGAAGACGTCCTGCCCGGCCCGCACGTCGTTGCCGGTGAACAGGAGGGCGCCCGAAGGGGTCACCACCCGGTCGGGGATGGGCGGCTCGGCCTGGTAGGTCCGGGCGGCCATGAACCCGAGGACGGTGAACCCGAGCAGGCTGACCAGCACGACCGCCTGGATCCACCCCTTCGCCATGACGCGCTCGCGGCGCTGCGGCTTCGCTTCCCGGACGACCACGGCCTCTCCCAAGCGGGTTGGCGCCATGCGGGGGCCGGACATCCGAGACGAGTATTCCTGGGCGCGGGACGATCTCGGCGAGCCGAAGCTAGTTCAAAGGTCTCAGGGTCCGAACCGGGTGTGCTGACCCTGAACTACCTGGCGACGACCGTGGACGGGTGCACCTTCGTCGTGTCGGCCATGATCAGCAGTCGACGAGAACGCCGCCACGATCGAGGCATTGACCCTGATCACGGCGCGTTCACGCTCGCCGTCCCGTCATCACGACGGCGGATCCACGAGACACAACGAATGGAGATCGGTCATGGTCGAGGGGCGTCGAACGCGCAGCCGAGTGATCTGGTTCGTGACCGCAGGGGCAGCCATTGCCCTCCTGGCCGCGCTGTTCGGGCGCACGTTCGCCGCCTCTGATGACGACTCGGAGTCTCCGCGGACCATGTCCTTCGTCGTACATTTCAGCCCCTTCAATGTGATCGAGCTACCACCCGAGGGCCTCTCCGTCGGCGACATCACCGTGTTCCACGACGAGCTCTTCAACGCCGACGAGAAACAGGTCGGCGACGAGGCCGGCTATTGCCCGGTCACCAAGCTGATCGCCACCGGCGTTGAGATCGTGTGTACCGTCGCCGTCTCGCTCGCCGAGGGCCAGATCACGCTGCAAGGCGTGGCCACCAACGCTCCAACCAAACCGCTTGCCGTCACCGGAGGCACCCGCCACTACCGCGCCACGAGGGGAGAGGCGGAGCTCGTGGAGAACGGAGACGGGACCGGCACCCTGACCCTGCACTTGGCGGGATGACCGTCCTTGACGGGAAACCCATCGTTCCCGCGTGGCCGTGCCGATGGGATGACCGTTCCCCCGCGCTGCGGTCTCTTTGACGGGCTGCTCAGTCAGCCACAAGCCGGGCGAGCGCGGCGATGGGCCGCTGGCACCTCGCTGCGTTTCGCGGCTTATGCTGCTAGAATGGCAGCATGGGCGTAGCGATCACGGTTCGGGACGTTCCGGCGGAGGTTCGAGACGAGTTGGCCGCACGGGCCGCTCGGGCCGGGCAGTCACTGCAGGAGTATCTGCGAAACTTCCTGGTCGATGCAGTGGCAAAACCGACGGCTGCCGACGTCATCGCCCGAGCGCGGGCAAGGGTGTCGGCAACGGGGGCGCGAGTTGACGCGGAGGCGATCCTGGGTGCCCGAGATGCCGAGCGACGGTGAGCACTCGGCTGACGTGTGATGCGTCGGTCCTCGTCGCCATGCTCGTCGACGGCGGTCCCGCGGGCCAGTGGGCGACGAGGGCACTGACCGACGCCGGCGATCTTCTTGCCCCGCACCTGGCCCTCTTCGAAGCGGCGAACATTCTCCGCCGCCACCAACTGGCCAAGCTGATCACCACCGAGCAGGCCGCCCAGGCCCACGCCGACCTGCTGGAGCTGCCCATCGAACTCTGGCCCTACGAGCTCCTGGCCCGAAGGGCTTGGCAACTGAGGATGAACCTCTCCGTGTACGACGGGTCGTACGTCGCACTGGCAGAACTGACCAGCACGCCGCTGGCCACCCTCGACGCCCGCATCGGTCGAGCACCGGGGATCGCCTGCCGGATCTCCAGCCCGCCCACCGTCTAGGTTACTTTACATAACCAGGATTATGGGCGGCCAAGGCCAACGGCGGTTGGAAAGGCGGGCACTGCGCTTCGCATTTGACCTCAGGTACGCGCGCTCAATCAGTGGCAGCTTGGGCCAGTCGTGCCGGCCGAAGGCTCGGACCGCTAACGCGCTCCGCCTCTCATCGCCCATCTGGGTGGCGGCTTCGACCTCGACGGCGTGCCCGACCGGCCAGGATCGAATTCCAACGTTGTACTTTGTTGGCGGCCAGAGGAGGTGTACGGCGTGAGCGAGGCGCAGGAGTCCCAGGTCGTGAGCACGGGCGATCGAGCCGTCGAGGTCTCGATCACCTCCACGGATCCGCGCTTCGTGTCGACGACATTCGCGGTTGACGGGGAGCGGATCGAGATCTGGTTCCGGGCGTCGGTCCCGCTGTTCGTGGAACGATCCGACGCCGTTGTCCCGCTCGGACTGCTCGCCGCGATGCGTGGCAGGTGTCCGCTGGTGGTGCCGGGCCGCGTCTCGCCCCGCCTGTTGGCAAACTCGGACCAGGCCCAGGACATCCTGACTGCCTTCTCGGACGGCCTCCACCCGACGACGATCGTGGCCGACGCCGAGCGAGCCGCCGGCAGTCCCGGACGCGGCGTCGGCGCGTTCTTCAGCTGCGGGCTCGACTCGTTCTTCACCGCGCTCAAGCATCAGGACCAGATCTCCCACCTCGTCTTCGTGCGCGGGTTCGACATCATCGAGATCGAGTCAAAACGCGGCGCGGCCGCGCTGGACTCGGCCCGCCGGGCGGCGGAGGCACTGGGGAAGCAGCTGATCGAGATCGACACGAACCTCAGGGACCTCACCGAGCGCTTCGCCCCATGGAGCCTTGCCCACGGCCCCGCCCTTGGCACGGTGGCTTTGCTCCTGCAGGCCCAGCTACGACGTGTGTTCGTAGCCTCAACCGACACCTACCGTCACCTCTGGCCCAGGGGGTCACACCCCCTGCTCGATCCGCTCTGGGGAACCGAGATACTCGAGGTCGTCCACGATGGGGCTGAGGCGAACCGGCCGCAGAAGCTGGCGGTCGTAGCCCGCTCGGAGGTGGCGATGCGCCACCTGCGCGTGTGCACCAACCAGTCCGCCAGCTACAACTGCGGACGATGTGGGCGATGCGTGCGCATGATGGTCAACCTGCGCCTCCTCGACGCCAGCGAGCGTTGCGTGACGTTCCCCGATGCGCTCGAGCTTCGACTGGTCGCCAGGATGCATCTCGCCGACCACGTGCGGGCGATCGTACGGGACAGCCTGAACCTCGCCGTCGATCGCCGGGACTGGTCACTGGCCCTCGCCCTCACGATCGCACTCCGCCCCCACCCGCTCCTCGCCATACGGCACCGGCTCGGCGACCTCCGTCGACGGCGACGGCGGCGAGCGACGCCGCTTCGGTGAGGTCACGTGCCTTGATCGTTCTGCCTGCCGAAAGCGCCGAGCCGAGGTCGGCAGGATATGTTGGGCACATTCGTTTGGTCGACTCGGCGGGTGGAGGTCGACGCTGATCCGAATCAATGCTGTCTGCGTCGTCGGAATGGGGCGAGTCGGCTTGCTCGTTGCCGAAATGCTTCGCGTCGCCGGATTCGACGTCCGCGCCGTCGATCGCGTCCCGCAGGACTGCTCCATCCCCTGCGAGGTCTTCGATGTTTCGAATGCGAGTCGGCTTGCATCGGTGCTCAAGGACGTAGACGCGGTCATTTTATGCCTCCCTCATGCGGACAGTTGTCAGGTGGCCGAGATCTCGGCATCGCTCGGTATCAATTACTTCGATTTGACCGAGGACGTCATGGCCAGTGCCTACATCCGCACTGCGCTGGCGTCCGAACATGTCGTGCTCGCTCCGCAATGCGGATTGGCCCCCGGACTCGTAAGTATCGTCGGCGGATATCTCGCCACGCAGTACGACACGGTGCATTCGATCGATCTCAAGGTGGGTGCCTTGCCGTGGTACCCCACTGGACGGTCCGGCTACTCGGTGACGTGGTCTGCTGAAGGGCTTGTGAATGAGTACATTCAGCCTTGCGACGTCATTCGTGGAGGAAGTCGATTGGCGATCCCGGCTCTTTCCGGTCTCGAATCGATCGAAATCGACGGGGTCGCCTTCGAAGCCTGCCTGACGTCGGGCGGGCTAGGCACCCTCGGCGAATCTCTTGACGGGCGCATAATGGACCTCAGCTACAAGACACTGCGCTACCCCGGGCATTTTGCATTCGTCAGGTACCTGCTCGAGGACCTGCAGCTCCGCGACAAGCCCAAGGTCGCGGCCGCGGCACTGGTTCGCGCCTACCCGCCGGTCGACGAGGACGTCGTCTACCTGCATGCTGCAGCAACCGGAACCCGTGGCGGCATCACCAGTCGAACTGAGTACGGGCGGGTCTGGCGGCCGATCGAGTTCTGCGGGCGCCGTTGGCGCGCCATCTCATGGACCACGGCGGCCTCTCTCTGCGGTGTCGTCGAGCTCGTCAGGGCAGGAGCCTTCGGACCGGGCGTTCTCCGTCAAGAATCGATAGCGCTGGAATCGTTCTCCCAGACGCTTGGTGGCAAGCTCCTCGAGAAGTACAGCCGGAGCACGACGGAGGGCGTCGACGCCGCACGCGACCTGCGTGGCCTGGCCGAACCAACTTCGGTGGGGGCGCCAGACGGGCGGCCCCGGTGAATGCCTGGCAGGGAAGGAGACAGTGGGAAGCCCGGGCAGTGATGACGGGGACGAGTTGGCCCTCACGCTCGATCCTGCGGATTGGGCGGAGATTCGGGCAGTCGGCCATCGCATGGTCGACGATATTGTCGACGTCCTCGAGGGCCTGCGGGACCAGCCGGTGTGGAGACCGGTCCCCGACGAGGCCCGCGAGAGGCTCCGGCAGCCCTTGCCCACGGAAGCCATCGGGCCGGCGGCTGCATACGACGAGTACCGCCGCTACGTCCAGCCGTACGCTCGGGGTAACAATCATCCCCGCTTCTGGGGGTGGGTGAACGGGTCAGCTTTGCCCCTCGGCATCCTCGCCGACCTGCTCGCTTCATCCATGAACCCGAGCGTCGCCGCCTTCGAGAATGCGGCGAGCTTGGTCGAAGAGCAGGTCCTCGGCTGGCTCAAGGAAATGCTCGGGTTCCCGACGAATGTGGGTGCCCTTTTGACGAGTGGGTGCTCCATGTCGACGATCATCGGCTTGGCGGTGGCGCGGAACGTCCATGCCGGTGCTGACATCCGGCGGCTGGGCGTGGCCGGAATCCCCCGGCGACTGGCCTTGTACGCGTCGACCGAGGCCCACGCTTCGGTGGAGAAGGCAGTCGAGCTTCTGGGTATCGGCCGCGAGTCGCTGCGACGTATACCGGTCGACACGGACTATCGCATCGACCTGGGCGAGTTGGAGCGCCACATCGTTGCCGACCGTCGCGCCGGTCTTCGACCAATCGCCGTCGTCGCCAATGCCGGCACCGTCAACACGGGGGCGATTGACGATCTCGACGGCATTGCGACGATGTGTTCCGAGCATGGACTGTGGATGCACGTCGACGGTGCCTTTGGGGCGCTGGCGTGGCTCGTTGCCGGAATGCGCCCGAGTCTGGCCGGCCTGCAGCGCGCCGACTCCCTGGCGTTCGATCTGCACAAGTGGTTGTACCTGCCCTACGACGTCGGATGCGTCTTCGTCGCCGATCAAGCAAGCCAAAGGGCGACCTTCGCCAAGTCCTCGGACTATCTGAATCTGATGGAACGGTCCGGCAGGCCAGCGACCAACTTCGGGGACCTGGGGATCGAGCTGAGCAGGCGATTCCGTGCCTTGAAGGTGTGGCTGTGCCTGAAAGAGCACGGCGTGGACGGCTTCGCCCGCCAGATCGCGCAGAACATCGCCCAGGCCCGGCGACTCGGGGAGCGGATAGACGAAGCCGAGCACCTCCGCCTGATGGCGCCTGTGGGCCTGAATGTGGTGTGCTTTCGTTTCGAGGTCGAGGGACTCGACGAGGAGAAGCTGGAGGGGCTCAACGAGCAGATCCTCTCCGAGATCTGGTCGAGCGGCTTGGCCGGGCTGTCCGACACCAGGCTCCGCGGTCGCTTCGTCCTGCGGGTCGCCAACACGAACCACCGAACTCGGGGCGAAGACTTCGAGCTACTCGTCGAGGCGGTCGAACGCATCGGCACCGACCTCGTCCGAGGCGGCGCGGGAGGCGCTACACGAATTCCACCCCCTGGGCAAGAGGGAGCTCGTCGGAGTAGTTGATCGTGCACGTCATCCGGCGCATGTAGGCCTTCCAGGAATCGGACCCGGCTTCGCGCCCGCCTCCGGTGTCCTTCTCACCGCCGAACGCTCCGCCGATCTCGGCGCCCGAGGGCCCAATGTTCACGTTGGCGATCCCGCAGTCCGAGCCGGCGGCCGAGAGGAAGTGCTCGGCTTCGCGCAGGCTCAGGCTGAACAGCGACGACGACAAGCCGTGACAGGCCGCGTTGTGGAGGGCGACCGCCTCGTCCCACTCCTCGTAGTCGAGGACGTACAGCAAGGGTGCGAACGTTTCGCGCAGGACAACGGGCGCCTGGTTCGGCATGGACGCGATTGCCGGACGCACGTAGTAGGCGTCCGGGGCGACTGCGGCCAGCTCCCGGTCCCCGCCGCACAGGAGCCTGCCTCCGGCCGTCTCCAGCTCGACGAGGGCGACGCGCATGGCGTCGTAGGCACGACCGTCGATGAGGGGCCCGACCAGGGTGCCGTCGACGAGGGGGTCGCCGACGGGAAGCCTGATGTAGGCGGCCATCAACCGTTCGACCACCTCGTCCCGTACCGACCGGTGGACGATCAGCCGTCGCAACGTGGTGCACCGTTGCCCTGCGGTGCCCGCGGCTGCGAAGGTGACGGCCCGGACCGTCAGCGCGATGTCGGCCGACGGCGCCACGATTGCCGCGTTGTTCCCACCCAACTCGAGGAGGCACCGACCGAGGCGTGCCGCGACCCGAGATCCCACGACCCGCCCCATCGGCGTAGATCCAGTGGCCGAGACCAAGGCCACGTCGGGATGGTCGACAAGGGCTGCGCCTACGTCCGCTCCGCCGAGGAGCAGCATCGCGATTCCGAGTGGCGCGCCCTCTTCGGCCACCGCCCGATCCATGAGCGCCTGGCAGGCGAGGGCGGTCAGAGGCGTCTTCTCCGAGGGCTTCCACACCACCGCGTCCCCGCACACGAGGGCGAGCGTCGCGTTCCATGCCCACACGGCAAGGGGAAAGTTGAACGACGTGATGACCCCGCACACGCCAAGCGGTTGCCAGACCTCCATCATGCGGTGTGCACGACGTTCCGAGGTCATCGTCATCCCGTAGAGCTGGCGGCCCAGGCCGACGGCGAAGTCGCAGATATCGACCATCTCCTGGACTTCGCCGTGGGCCTCGGAGCGGATCTTGCCCGCTTCGATGCTCGCAAGCTCAGCCAGGTCGGACTTGTGGTTCACGAGGAGCGTGGCCAGGCGCCGGACGAGCGCCGCTCGAACCGGCGCGGGTACCACGCGCCAGTTCCCGAAGGCCGCGTGCGCTCCGGCGACGACCCGCTCGACGTCGGATCGGTCGTCGTGACGCACGGTGGTAAGCGGCCCGCCCGTGATCGGGGTCCGGGCCGTCCCCGTGCCCGCCCTCGGAGGCCAGTCGACGCCGAGCCGCGCCAGTGCCGCCCGCGCCCGGTCGCCCACCTCCCCTGTGGTTACGAAGCGATCCACCCGTGCCGACGATAGGGGTTAGCGACCGGTCATCGCGAGGTCGACCACGTCAAGCTCCTCCTCCTCCGGCCTGGGCGGCCGCTCAGTGACGCCCGCCGCTTGGAGCACCCGCAGGACCGCCGGTCGAACCCGCTGGTCCCGGAACCGCTCCCAGTCGCCCTGCGTCTCCCAGACCCCGATGTGGCGCAGACCGCGGTCGCTCCGGAGGACCAGGTGCACAAGCATCCCCTCCGGCGCGTCACTCCCGATCTCATGGTTCACCCGCTGGTAGAGCTGCTCGTCGGCCGGAACCTCGTATGAGCACGCGTAGGGCATGGACCCCTCTCCCTTGGTTCGTGTGGAAGAATGTATACAGTAGTTTGTAACTGATACAGGAGTATGTACGCAATGGTTGAGCCCGTCAAGGTTCGCCGCCGATACGACGGCCGTCGGCGTCAGGAGCAGGCGCGCGCCACTCGCCGGGTCGTGCTCGACGCCGCCCGCCGACTGTTCCTCGAACGTGGCTACGCCGCCACCACGGTCGCGGCCATCGCCGCCGACGCCGACGTGTCGGTGGAGACGGTCTACAAGGCGTTCGGGAACAAGCCCGGGCTGGCAAAAGCGGTGTTCGACGTCGCGATCGTCGGCGACGACGAGGCGGTGCCGATGCTGCAGCGGGAGCGGGTGCAGCGAATGCGCGAGGAGCCCGAACCGCGCCGGAGGTTCGCCATGTACGGCGATCACCTGACCGAGTCGGCGCCGCGGTCGGTGCCTGTGCAGCTCTTGATCCGGGAGGCGGCTGCCAGCGACGCCGGTGCCGCCGCCCTGTGGCAGCAGCTCGTGGAAGAGCGGTTGACCGGCATGACGGTCTTCGCCCAGGAGCTCCAGGCCGGCGGCCATCTCCGCCCGGGAGTGTCGGTCGAGGAGGCACGCGACGTGCTGTGGACCTACAACTCGGCGGAGGTGTACGAGCTGCTGGTCCTCGGACGGGGCTGGTCGCCGGAGCGGTATGGCCAGTGGGTGGCCAAAGCCCTCAGCACGGCCCTCCTTCCCTGAGTCCAACCGGGCCCGCAGATCCGTCCGTGGTTGACGTGGTGCGGTTGGCGGTCAGGAACGACGTCTCGTCGACACCGAGCTGGGTGACCTTGCCGATGCGGTCGGGGTCGTCGACCAACGGCGTGCCGTGTTCGATTACCGCGTTCATCACCGTCGACCAGCACACCCCGAGCTCGGCCGCCACCGCGCCACCCAGCCCCGGCGGCCGGGAAGCACTGTCAGTGTCCTGGCGCCGGCACGGTCACTTTTCCTTCACCTCACAGTCGTTGTGAAGTTGTGCAGTGCAGATCCGATGGCAGCGGGAACGCAAGACGGTTGGCAGTGACAACGCAAGGACGGTGGCAGCGGCAGCGCAAGAGCCTGGCAGTGATCAGGAGCGGTCTGAGCATCAGGCTGAACGCGAGCTCCTCGGCCAGCTTCAACCTGGCGTGGTCGCCACGCACGAGAAAGCGAAGCGCCGGAGCGCTCGGGACCGCACGGCACAGACCCCCCGGAGGCTGAGACAGGGCGAGCAGCCGACGCTGCCGGCCCGCCCCGCCCGGCGGCTGCGAACATCCCGATACCCTCACTTCTCTGCATGAGCGAATCAGGGACGCGGGCCCGGCCCCTGATAGCAGTCGTGCTGGCGTTGCTCGTCATGGCCCCGTTCGCGCTGTCAGCCGCGGCGCGCACCGCGTCACCGCGGCCGTTACTGTGCGGGCTGCCGCCGTCGACCACCACCACGGCCGACCGTCCCAATCCAACCGGACCGGTGCCGGCCGGTGCCGCCGACGTCGGGCCGTCGGCCCCGACGCCCATCGGCCCGTCCCCGACCGTATGTGACGTGGCCGACCTTCCCGCCGGCGGCCCGATCAAGGACCTCACCGCTGACATCGAAGTGCTGCCGCTGCTCGTCGACGATGTCGTGGACCAGCCGTCGCAAGCCGCGCTCGCGCGGTACCGCCAGGCGGGCGTGCTCGACACCCCCGACGTCCGTGCCGCCTTCGAAGCGGCGTGGGCGGCGCTGGTGGTGCCGCCGGACGCGGCGCCGCAGATCGCCACCCTCGGCACCGACCTGCTCGCCGGGCTCGAATCGATCACCGACCTCCGCGCTCGGCTTGACGATGTCCTCGACCCGCTCGTAGCCGATGTGTCCAACCGCGATCGGCTCACGAACGCGGCGGTTGTCCTGTTCTCGTTCGGCGCGCTCGTCGACACCGGCCTCGGCGCGCCGCCGCCCGACATAGGCAGCCCGGAGTTCTACGGCGCCTCGAGGGAGGATGCCGCGATCGCGGTGCTCGAGTCCACCGGGCGGGTCTTCGGCGCGACTCGCGAGACAACGCTGGACCTCGCCTATTTCGTCAGCGTCACCGACACGACGGCCGGTCTCGACCGGGCCGTCGAGCAGCTGGATCCGCAGTCCGGGGATGTCACGGCCCTCCTCCTCCTCGCCAGCCTCCAGTCCCGGCAGGTGCGCAACAGCCGCGGCTACGAGGACGCGCTGGCCACCCTCGCACCGCTCGTGGCCGACCCCGACACCGAAGCCCTCGGCCGCGCCGCACGCGGCGACGCCTACCTCGCGGCTGCGTCCATCCGCGCCACCGACGCGCCCCGCACCGCCAAAGTGCTCGCCGCCCGCGCCGTCGCCGAGTACGACACGGCGCTCGGCCGGTCGAGCGATCCGGGCCTGTTCGCCGGCCGGGCGCGAGCGTTGGCCCGCTTGGGCGACCTCGCCCATGCGCAGGACGCCATGTCGCGTGCTGTCGCGCTGGCGCCCGAGTCGGTCGACTTCCGCATCGAACTGGCGGCGTTGTCCGAGGCGGCCGGCGACCCAATGGGAATGCGCACCGCCGCCCGGACCGCCTTCGGGATGGCGACCGCCGGGTGGAACCCGTCCGCGAGCGCGGTGCGCCTGGTGCTCACCAACGTGCCCGGGCTCATCAGCCTCGCCGCGCCCGGCGATCTCGGGTTCCTCGGGGCTTCCATCGGGAGCGACCGCGACCATGTCGGGCTGGCCCGGTTCGGACAAGGCGGCGGCGGCATCATCGGCGTCGACGTGGTCCCCAAGGTCCCCGACCCGGCTACCGACGACTGGCGCCGCGGGGGCGTGCCCGCCGACGTGGCGGCGTCGATGGCCATCGCCGGCTCGGGCGACCTGAACCAGGCTGACTCCGTCGAGGATGACTTCGCCGCGTGGCAGGACGGGGCCCCGAACCTCGCCGACCAACTCCCGCGCCTCCTCGGCGGCGTGCGTGGGCCAGCGCTGCTGTACGCCGAGGCGGCCCGCGTCATGACCGGCGCCACGACCCACACGGACGCGTTCGGTGACGCAGAGGTGATCGATCGTCTTTCGGCCAACTACCGGCGGATCGGGCGCTTCGACACCGCCGAGACGCTGTGCGACCACCTCCGCGACACCCAGCCTCTGGTTCCCGGCGGTCCTTCCGCGGCCCGCTGCATCGGCGACGCCCAATACCTCCAGGGCCGCCTCGACGACGCCGCCGCCACCTACGCCGCGGGCCAGCCGGACACGTTCGTCGACGGCCCGCTGGCGCTGCGCCAAGGCGCTGCTGCCCTCTTAGCCGACCATCCCGACGAGGCCCGGCCGGTGCTGCGCCGCCTCGTCGTCGGGTTCGCCGACGAGCGCATCCCCGCCATGGTGCTCCTCGGCGACATCGAGTTTCTGGCTGGTGGGATGGGCGCGGCAAACGCGTATTACGACCTCGCCCTCGACTCCTTTGCCGGGATCGAGGACGAGAACCGCCAGTTCGATCTGAGCGCCGTCGCCTTGGCCCGAGCCTTGGAGGAACACACCCGCAACAACCGCGGTGTCGCTTTGCTCCGCTTGGCCCAGACCGACGCCACCCGCCCGCCGAGCTGCGCGACCGAGGCGGAACTGGCGCGGTGTCGCGCCGCCGAGTCCGATCTCGAGCTGGCCATCGAAATCGATCCGCTCAATGCGGTGGCGCACATGAACCTCGGATGGGCGGCGCGCTCGCTGGACAAGCGGGACGAGGCGATCGCCGCCCTCACGACCGCGCTCGACGCCGACCGGGCGCTCTTCCCCGCCGCCAACGATCTCGGCGTCCTGGAAGCGCAGGCGGGCCATGGCGACCGCGCCCGGCACGCGTTTCACGCCGCCATGGCCGCCGACCCTCGGTACGCGCTCGCATGGTTCAACCTCGGGGTACTCGAGTTGAGGTCGGGTCCGGGGGGCTTGCGGGCGGGGCAGGCCGCGCTGGCTCGGGCCACCAAGCTCGACAGCTCCCTGGCGGGCGCTCCGGTCGAGTTCCGCACCGACGAGTCCGTCTACAAGGTGACCTTCGGCGGCCTCGAGAACGTCAGCCGCGGGTGGCCGGTGGGCCGCACCTACGGCGCCGGCGCGGCGTTGCTCGGCGGTATCGGTCTTGTCACGGCGATCGGACGGTTCGGCAACGGCTTCCTCGGCGGCGCCTGGGAGCGGCTGGTGGATCTGCTGATGGAGCGGCGGGACAAGTCGAAACGCCTGGCCCGTGCCACCAATCGCGTGGCGGGGCTCCGCCGTCGGCTTCCGTCGCGGGCCCGCCCGTTCGTGCCGTGGGCCGGCACGGGCGTGGCGCTGGCGGGCGTCACCGGGCTCTCTATCCGGTGGCACGCGCCGTCCGCCGCGCTGGCGACGTTCGCCGCCGCCGTTCTCGCGACCGCCTCCGCGCTGGCGCTGCACGAAGCCGCCCACGCCGTGGCCGCCCACCGCCGGGACGGGCGCCTCACGCCGGCGGCGTGGACGCCGGGCGTGGTGCTGGCGCTGTTGCTACTGCCGGTGCGGGTGAGCAGCGGCCCGTACTTCACCGAGTCCTTCACCGGCGTGGCCGCGAAGGCGTTGTGGCGGGTGCACCTCGCCGGCCCCCTCGCGAACTTGGCGGCAGCCGCCGTCGCCTACGCCGCCTTCCTGGCCCATCCCGCGCCACTGCTCTTGCTCACGTCGCAGGTGCAGTTGGCGGTGTGCGCGTACTCGCTCCTGCCAAACGCCCCCCTCGACGGCAAGCCCATCCTCGAGCGCAGCCCCTGGCTCTCGGCCGGCCTCAACCTGATGGTCACCGCGGCCGGCGCCGCCTTCGCCCTCGGCGCGCTCTGAGTTCGCGGTGAGGACGGCACTTATCTGGAGTGCGGGCACGGGTGTCCGTCGACTGTCAGTTTCCTGACGCCGGCACTGTCACTTTCCCGCCACTTCACAAGTGAAGCCCCATGTCAGCGGATGTCGGCCCATCGAGGCACGGTGACTCAGCAGTCGAGGGTTGCGCCGGCGGTTCGGCAGATATCGCGCATGCGATCAGGATCCAACGCGCCGATCCGGTGAACGAGCATCGACTTAGGGAACGGCTGGAGATTGTCGAACGAGGCGACCGACTGCTGCGGGAGGCCCTCGGCCTCGCCAAGGTGTAGCTCGCTGGGAATGCCCCGGATGCGACTGGTTACCGGTGCCACGAGAACCCGCTGCATGACGCGGTTGGCGGCGTCTCGGCTGACGACGAGGAAGGGCCGTCCCTTCTCCTCCGGAGTTTCACCCCACCAGACCTCACCTCTCGCTACCACCATTTGTCCCACGGCTCGTCATTGATCGCCAGCATCGCGAGGCGCCTCGCCTCGGCCAGCTCGCTCTCGGACTCGGGGAGCCGCCGATAGCCGTTGGCATACACCTCCTCCAGGGCAGCCCGGTGTTGACCTGAGACGATCATCTCTACGGCCCGCCGAACGGCAGATGAGCGGCTGGCGAAGAGCCCCTGGGCAACCAACTCGTCGAGCTCGCGTACGAGCCCATCTGGCAGCTTCACGGCGATCTGCGTCATGCGCTAAGTATACCGAAAGGTAATACCACCGACGACCACAGCCACGCGGGCGGGGAGCTCGCGGCCAGTCAGCGGGTCCGGCTCAGCTCCTCGAGCCGCGCCGCGGTCTCCCGGTACCGGACGCCGGGGATGAGGTGCACGCCAGTGAAGGCGCCGGTCTCGGCGATGCGGTGGGCCAGCTCACACGCGAGTTCCACGCCGGCGCCCCGGTCGCTCTCGATGGCGCCGAGCCAGGTGGCGGGGACATCGATCTCCGGGATGGCGGCGACGAGCTTGCGGGCCATCGACGCGCTGGG
>JAXDMK010000025.1:0-39841 GCA_034666105.1 Actinomycetota bacterium
CGTCGACGCTGGTAGTCGATGACGCCGCCTAGCGAATCCAGACCATCGGCGATCTCGGTCAGGGCGCGCAGGACGGCAGTCGCGTCGGTCGGAGCGACCATGGCCAGGACGTGGAACACCTTGCGCCCCCGACCCTCATGCGGGGTGCCGCGCAGCACTGTCTCGAGTGGTCGTGGGGTGCCCGGAAGGAGGAGCGCAGCCGCGGCGACGACCCGGAAGGACTTGGCGTCCACGCCCGTGGCGGGGGTCAACCGGACGGCCCAGTCCGCCCAGAGCGCCTCGGGCAGGTAGCGGCCTCGCCTTCTCGCGACCTCGAGCCCGCGGGACGTGGGCCGACCCGGAGTCGTCATGCTGCGCCAACGGAGCCGATCGGTGAGGGACATCGACCCGTCTCGGGCGACGATCGCTCGGGCGGTGAGGGATTGACTGGCGACGGACCACGCCCTCGGCAGCACGCCCGGGATCTGCATGTCGCCCGTGACGACCCTCACCATGTCGCCCTCGGCGTCGCCGACGTAGCAGTCCCATGCCCGAGCGAGCACCTGCGCAACGTCGGCCGGCTTGGCCAACGGTTGCACTCCGAGAGGAGCATCGCCGCCCAAGCCAGCGGCGATAAGCAGCACGTCGGCCAGAACGTCCAATGCCTGGCGGCGGGCAGCTGCTCCGGCATCGGCGCCGAGGGCGGGCGCCACCGCTGCTTGGAATGCGAGCGTCCGCCGGCCAACATCGGCGTCGGTTGGAGCCGGGGCGGAGGTCAGGTCGTGCCCACAGGCCTGACCGAGCCTCCCCGTCCCGATCGCTGACCTCGTGCTGCAGGCGCACGGGGGACGGAGCGTGACGTCACTAGTGACGAACGGGTGCTCGCGCTGGTGTCGATCGCACACTGGACATGCGTCGATGAGAAGGCAGCCATGGACGTCGCAGGTCGTGTGCCACACGAGCCGCCACGCCACCTTCCAGCGATCCCCGCACGCCGACAGACACGCTGGGCAGAACCGACTCCATCCCATGGGAACCACGGGTCGCAACATTCCGGGCGGGTCGAAGCGAGACCTGACGGCCTTCGCGTAGCGGGCAAAGGGTCGCCACAGCCGGTCCACGCTGTCGCCGCCCATGCCCGCAGCCCGTGCGATCCCGGCGCAGCTGTTCAGACTCTTCCCCAGGGCGATCGAGCGTGGTGTCTGGCGCACGAAACCCCTCGGCAGGCCGGTGGTGGCTGCGAACTCGGTCAGCGGTGTGTCGAGGCGGGCCGCGTAAGCGAACAGCCAGCCGTCGAGGGACTCGCCGGGCAGGGGTTCGAGTCTGATCGGCAGGGTTCGGACACAGGCGCTCACGCGGCCGGCTCGGCTCCTGACCTGACGCCTTTCCTCGGTCGGGCCGACAGCAGCCCGTTCTCGAACGCGGCCTGCAGCTCCCGGCGGGCCTGCTCCGCCGCCTCGTCGTTGCGGACGCCATCGAGCAGCTCGACGGTGAGCCGTTCGGACCCGGATCGAACGGCCCGCCGGCACCCGCGTGCGACGAGGATCATGAGTGAGGCGAAGTGCCCCGTGCTGCGGGCGTAGAGATAGTCGACCAACTCGTCGGCCACCATGCCCGGGAACTTGTCGACGAGCACCAGGTCCTTCTCGACGGCGAGGAGGAGCCGACGCCAGGTGTGGCGCCCCTGTTCGGTCTGGATTTCGAAGGGGGCGAGGGCCAGCGTCGTCCACCGCCGGGCGGTCTGGGCCATCGCCGACTCGCCGGCGGTGAGGCCCTCGGTGAGCAGTCCCCGCTCTCGCAGTCCGACGCCGACGAACAGGAAGGTGACGGGGAACTGGTTGGAGAGCCACTTGAAGTGGTTCGCCACCTCGCGGCCGTCCCGGCGGTTCATGTCGAGGAAGTGCACGTCATCGACGATCACCAACTTGGTAAGACAGGAGAGCACGCAGTCGGCGGCCCGGTTGCCCAGCTGGATGGCGTTGCCCTTCTCCGCTCCCGGGTGGCCGTAGAACCGGCACAGCATCGAGTTGAGGCTGCGGATGGTCGTGTTCGAGGTGAGCCCGATGTAGGCCACAGGGATGCGCTCGTGGCCGGCGGGGGTGGTCGCTCCGTAGAGCTCGACCTGGCGGCGGTGGAACTCCGCGCCGTAGGCGACGGCCAGCGTGGTCTTGCCCAGGCCGGGGTAGGCGCTCAGCACCGCCGCGGCCTTGACCTTGTCGCCGTCCTGACGGTTGGTCTCCACGATGTCGTCGAGCTCGCCCAGGACGCTCTGCATCTGCGGGGTGAGGATGGGGCCGATGTTTGCGTGCCAGACGCTGCGGGCCTCCTCGTAGCGCAGCCGCTCGGTCTGCCCGAGCCCATCGAGCTCGGCCCGGGTGAGCTGGGGCGGCCGCGGCCGGGGCGGAGTCTCGACCCGCCGCCGCCATCCCTCCTTGAGCGACAGGGTGTAGTCCTGCTCCAGGTTCTCGATGACTGTCACGAGAGCGTGTCGAACGCCTCGCCGTAGAAGTCTTCGGCGCTGACGGCCTCGTCGGCCGGGGCCGCCGTCAGCTCCTCCTCGCCGTCGTCGTCGCCTTCCTCCACCCGCTCCGGGCCCGCCGGCGGGTCGGTGGGCTGGTCCTCGCCGAACAGGGCGCGCACCGTGGCCAGCGCCTCGACGCCTCCCGGCTCGGGCGCCTCCGCCCCCAGGCGGGCGGCCTGCTGCTGGGAGATGCGCAGTGCCATGCGCCGCTCGGTCGGGTTCCTGGTCAGCCCTGCGCCCCAGCGCTCGAGCAGTTCGGCGAGGGCGTGGCGGTCGTTGGGGAAGCGCGAGGTCTGGCGGGCCAGGCGGCGGGCGTAGGCCAAGGCCTCGGCGCTGAAGGGGACGGGCACTTCGGCGGCGTGGATCCAGCGCAGCGTGTGCCACCGATGGTCGTCGGGGTCCTGGAAGAAAACCCGCGACACGTCGTCGGGGTCGAAACGGATCGGCCACAGCCCTTCGTGGCGACCGGTGTAGGGGCTGCGGCGGTCGCGGAAGGGAGCGACGCCGGGCCCGTCGTAGCGCAGGCCGCCGAGCTCCACTCCGTAGTGCTGGATCGTGCGCCAATCGAGGGGAAGGAAGTCGTAGGCGAGGTCGGCCCGGGCCGGCACCCGCAGACGCCCGGCCCGGGCCACCCCCGCTTCGAACATGTCGGCAGGCGAAAGCTCGAGGCCCGGGACCATGGGCTCCACCAGCCCTTCGTGGGGCATCCGGTGGTAGCGCTCGGCCACCCATTCCCGCAGGATCTGCTCGAGCTCGTCGACGAAGTAGTAGGCCTCCCGTTCGACGTGCTCGCCCCGGCTGTAGACGTCGGGGCCCTTGTAGCCCGGCAGAGCCGCCAACAGGTCCTCCCGCATCGTGCGGAAGAATCGCTCCAGGGCGCCCTTGTCGGTGGCCCGGTAGGGCCGTGCCGGCTGGATGCTGATTCCGAAGCGGGCGCAGACCGCCCGCAGGTGCTCGGACAGGTAGATCTTGCCGTGGTCGACGACCAGGGTCTCGGGGACAACAGCCGGAAGCCCGGGGCGGCCGGTGGCCTTGTCGGGATCGACCAGCACCACCGTCGGCACTCCCGGGTAGGGCAGGATGCCGCCCGAGGTGCGTGCCTTCGAGTCCGGTGAGATGGCCTCGTAGAGCAGCAACGCGGCATCGACCGCCTTCGTCGACACCGGGCTCAGTCGCAGGGCGACGATGCTTCGGCTGTGGAGGTCCATGGCCACGCTCAGCTCGACCGAGACCCAGCGAAGCGTCACCGGCTCCATGGCGAAGACGTCAAGGCTGTTGGTGTCGAGGATCAGGTACTCGCCCGGCCGGGTGGCCTGGAGGCGGCCGTAGGGGGTCGGGGGGCGGCCGGCGATCGAGCGCTTGGCCTTGGTGGCACCGGTCAGCGCGTTCGTGCCCTTGGTGCTGGCGGCCAGCACGGCCCGTGCCTTCCATTCCTTGGGGATGGGCACGACACCCGCGCCGTGGAGCTCGTCGACTCGGGCGGCGACCCGCTCGAGCAGCAGGTGACGAGGAGGGCGGCTGGCCCCGGTGTGCTCGGCGACGACGGCGGCGAGCATGTCGAGCCAGCGCTGGTCGACATGGCGGAGGGGATCGGCGCTGCGGTGGTGGCGCAGGTCGAGCAGACCGGCCACGTCCTGCTCCTTGTAGGCAGCCACCCAGCGGCGCAGCGTCGAGCGGCCGACACCGAGCTCCTCCGCCTTGGACGCGTAGCGGTCCATGAGGGCTCGGGTGGGGTCGTAGGCAGGGCGGGGCTCGCCCGGGAGGGCATCGGTGTCGTCTCCGGAGCGATAGCCGGTGAGCAGCTCACGGACCTGGGCCAGCCGCTCGGTGAGCTGGGCCCGCTCCGTCTCGGTCAACGACGAGAACGCCTGACCCACGCCGGCGACGGCCGGCATCTCCTCGCCGAGGAGGCGATTCGGTGCCGACAGCAGGCGGGCGATGGCAACAGATCGCGACCGGCCCCCGGCCGTGGCGATGGTGGCCCGGCTCCCACCCAGATCGACGACGCTCCACACCTGTCCGTCGTAGGAGACCTTGGCGCCGACAGCGAGGGTGGCTGTGCTCACGCCGCCATCCGCATGACCGTGTCGGTGGTGAGCGGGGCTGTGAGGTCGGCGCGGACGTAACCGGTCCAGAGGAGGTGGAGCACCAGTGGTCGGGGCTCGCCCACGCCCGATCCTCGGAGGCGATCTGCGACGTCCCCGATCGTGTCACCGTCGACGATCGCCGCCCTAGTGGCCTGCAGCTCGGCTCGGTCGAACAGCCAGTTCCGCCGGTAGCCGGCGAGGAATCGGACATTGGCGAGGAGCAGTGGGTCACACCCGGTCCAGACCTCGGCGGCCCACCCCTTCGCTGCGATGGCCTCGCCTGCCCATGCCAGGGTGGCCGCGACATCGGGCTCGCCGAGCTTCTCCGCCGGCTTCACGTTGACGACGGTGCAGGTGCCGTTGCGGTGCTGGAGGAAGAAGTCCGGAACGTGGCGGCGAGCCTTGCCCTCCGCTCCCTCGATCAGCAGGAACGGTTGGGCGGCGATGGCGACGACGTCGGGATCGGCATCGGCAAGGAGCAGACGGGCGAGCTCGAGCCGGCTCTCGTAGACGACGTGCCCGCCCGTCGTCGAGGACCAATACCACCCCGAGTAGTGGCGTTGACTGCGGTGGGAACGGAACACTCGCCACGGCGTGGCCGCCGTCACGTCGCCGGGGCGGACGGCTTCGATCGGTGTCTCACGCTCGCTGTCGTCCGTCGAACGGAGCCGCAGTCGAGCCGTCATGCGCTCGAATCCGAGAGTATGACGGAGGGTATCCAACCGGACTTGCGACTTCCGGGATGGTCCGGTCCCACTCCGACCGCGCGTTTTTGCGGCGTCACGGACATGGAGATTGGGTGAGATCATGCATGGGTGCTCGAAACCGTCGCCACTGCCGTCGTGTGCGGTGCGGCGACATGCCTGTTCTGGAATCGCCAGCTCCGTAAGCGACAAGCTGCGGCCGTCGCTGGTCACGCTTTCGAAGTTCCCGCGAAGGTCCGGCTCCTTGATGAGGCGGGATGGGCGAGGCGGTGGCGGGAGGGGATTCTGCACACCGGCGTCAATGCTGTGGCCTTTCGCCCCCGGCGGCCTCGTAGGGGCGCAACGCTGGACCTGTCTCGCTGGAGGGTCACGGGAACCCGGCCGGCACGAACGGCGGAGCGATGGTGGTTCAGAGGGCCGACAGTCCTGGTCGGCGCCTGCCCGAGTGGAAACTTCGAGGTGGGGTCCGGCAGCGACGAGTACACCCAGCTCGCTCGGCAGCTGCTCGAGCAGGGTTCATAAATGAATGCGGTGCCGGCGAGTAACCCGCACAGCACGGCGCCCGAGGGCGCTGGCACCGGCGGTGATCCCAGAGCGCCAGGGGAAACGATGAAGTTCACCGTCCTTGCTCGTGGAGCACGCTGCTGGCCGCACTGGGTGTGGCGGCTCTGCAACGGGGCGCCTCGCCTCTGGGCTGATAACGCCAACATCGATCTCAAGCTGCGATGGTTCCTGCCGGTCGCTGTCGAGCTACCTAGTTCCATCCAGGAGGTCACGCTTCTCTACACCGCGGGGTCCTGGGGCCCCGCGAGCGAGGTCTCGTTTGCCCCGAGGAACGGCGAGTCCGTCGTGTACTACACCTCGGTTTGGCCATGGCGTCATGGTCGGGTAGCTCGGCGCTCACCGTTCAGCGGCCAACCTCAAACTGACGATCCCAGGAGAAGCTGATGGCAAGGTCCAGCCGCACTCCGTACAACATCTCGCTCAACGTGCCGCGGTTGAGCGCGATTCTGGTAGGGGTGCTCCTGGGTTTCAGCGTGCTGGCGCTGATCTTGCGTGCGTGGTTCACCCTCGGCGTCGATCTCTCCCTGGCCGCAGTGATCGCTGGTTGCCGGCACCTAATGCTGAGGCGGATGGAGGACCCCGAGGCATAGTGGGCCGCTCGAGGCCGTCCCCCAGGATCACGAATATCACAGCGTGAAGCCCCGCAGTCGTGCGATCTGCTTCATGGTGGTGACCGTCGGTGGAGTGCTCTGCCTCCACGCCTACTTCCTGCTGATGGGCCTCGCTGGCGAGAACGCCTGGCCCTTGTTTGTCGGCGGCGCAGGGCTACTGATTTTCGCCGGCGGATGGGGAGGCCGGCCACTGAGCACCGCTTCCTTTCTGGAGGCCGGGCGGGTTCTCGGGTGGAGTCACCGCCCCGCGATGGTCGTGGGGCACACGGTCATGTTCGTCGCGCTCCTGTTGCTCGTGAGCGCGTCGACCGCGTTCTTCTAGAGAGCAGCTGAGTGTGATTGCTCAGATAGACCCGCGTCGATTGCTCAACCAGTGCTCATCAATTCTCGCCATTGCTCATCAATAGTCGCGTCCTACACCGCCGCTAGACGCCCCGGGCCATGTTGGCGAACCTCGTGTAGTGGTCGAGGAAGGCCAGGTTGGTGACGCCGGTGGGGCCGTTTCGGTGCTTAGCGACGATGATCTCGGCCGTGCCCCGGTCTGGGCTGTCGCGGTTGTAGACCTCGTCGCGGTAAATAAAGATCACCACGTCGGCGTCCTGCTCGAGACTGTTGTGGGCCACGACGCCGTCGGCGACGAAGTTGTGGGTGCCTTCGACGGTGGCGTCGAACGTGGGCTGCAGACCGCCGGCGGTGACCTCGACCACCTCGTCCCAGTAGACGTCGGACGAGGCGATGTCGGCCAGCTCCTGCGAACCCACGAGGCCGGCGATGGCGGCGGGAGGCGCATGGCGGTCGCGGGAGAACCGGCGGGGGCGCAGCTCGCGGCCGAGGAGATAGCTGCCGCCGTAGCCCTCCCCCAACCCGGCGGCGATCTGACGCTCGGTGACCCTGGCCCGAGGGGCGGCCTCCTTGACCCGGGCCGCTCCCGGCCACGGCACCAGGTCGACGTCGGGATTCTCCTTGATCCCGTCGAGGATGGCCAGGGCCTCTGGGATGCACTCGCCCCGTTGCCCGTGACAGCCGACCGTGCGCAGGAACTGGGCCTGGCTGGCGCCGCCCTGGATGCGGACGCTGTACCCGTCCCGGTAGGGCTGCCGGCCGGCGTCGTCGGGACGGCCGGCCCGCAGCTTCTTGGAGGTGCCGATGGTGGACCCGATCCCGAGGCGGAGCAGGAGCCGCTGCACGCCGACGGCGAGCCGCCGACTGGTGGTGCCGTAGCCGGTCGTCACGACCGGGCCGCGGGCGTTGCGGCCGATGGTGATCGAGCCGTCGGTGGCCCACAGGTGGCGGAGGAACAGGGACACCCGGGCGTCGGGGAGGCCGAAGACGGACTCGGGGCAGAACCTTGTCGAAGCCGTCGACTTCCACAACCCGTGCGGCTCGAGCCAGTTCCGCATCGGGTGGTGCACGCCGTGGGTGAGCCGGTAGGGGCTCGGGAACCAGAGCTGCCAGGTGTTCCCGAGCTTCCTGCCCTCGGCCGTGATGTCGAAGACGCGCCGGGCCAGCTCCTCCACCAACTCCTTGTTGGCCGGGTCGGCCGTGGCGTACATGAAGCTCGACCCCATGGTGCCGTCACCCAGGAGGTGGGCGAGGAGCATCAGCTCGTCGTCGGTCCAGTCGGCGTTGGGGTGCAGGGGCGTCGGGAGCCGGCGGGGGGTGGCGACGAACGACCCCGGCCCCAGGGCGTCGAGCCGGGTCCAGCCGTCAAAGGTGAGGAACGGGTGGTTGGCGGTGGCGGTGACGCTGCGGCCCGACGCCAGCTGGAGCGTGAAAACCGGCTTGATACCCGACGGGAAGGTGCGCAGCAGCCGGGCCGGGGCCAGCCGTTGGTGCTCGTCGACCGACCACACCAGGGGCTGCTCCTGGCTGAGGACCAGCTCACCCAGCGAGATCTCCTGGCCGTTGTCGGCCCGCATGAGCCTGGTGGCGGCCGGCATGCAGCCCGATTCACGGAGGTCGGCCAGGACGGGGCGCTTGTCGGCCCGGGATTCGAGATTTCGGGAGAGCTGCGACAGCGCGATCACCGGCAGTTCGAGCTCGCGGGCCAGGATCTTGAGGCCGCGGGAGATCTCCGACACCTCCACCTGCCGGTTCTCGGCGTCGGAGCGCCCGCTCATGAGCTGGAGGTAGTCGACGACGATCATCCCGAGGCCGTGGCGGCTCTTGAGCCGGCGGGCCTTGGCCCGGATCTCCATCACCGTGAGGCGGGGGTTGTCGTCGATGTAGATGTCGGCCTCGGCCAGGCGGCCGATGGCGTTGGTGATCTTGGGCCAGTCGGACTCCATGAGCCGGCCGGTGCGCATACGGGTGGCGTCGACCCGGGCCTCCGACGACAGCAGGCGATGGGTGAGCTCCTGGTGGCTCATCTCGAGCGAGAAGATGAGCACCGGCGTGTGGGCGGCCATGGCCGCGTGGGCGGCCAGGCCCAGTGCGAAACTGGTCTTCCCGGTACCAGGCCTGCCCCCCACGATGACCAGGTTCGACGGCTGGAGGCCGGCCAGCTGCTGGTCGAGGTCGATGAAGCCGGTGGGGACGCCGGTGACGGCCTCGTCGTGCTCGAACAGGGCCTCGAGGTGGTCGAGGTGGGGGCCGAGGAGGTCGCGCAGGGGCGAGATGGAGTCGGTGACCCGCTTCTCGGCCACGTCGAACACCAGGGCCTCGGCCTGGTCGACCGCCCCCGCGATGTCGTCGGGCAGGCTGTAGCCGATCTCGGCGATGTCGCCCGCCACCGCGATGAGGCGGCGGAGGAGGGCGTGCTCCTCGACGATGCGGGCGTAGCGGCCGGCGTTGCCGATGGCGGGGGTGCCCGCCTGCAGGGAGATGAGCACCGCCGGCCCCCCCACCGCCTCCAGCAGGTCGGCCCGGGACAGCTCGTCGGCCACCGTGACCGGGTCGGCGGGCTCGCCCTGGGCGTAGAGCGACGTGATCGCGTCGTAGATGTGGCCGTGGGCCGGCTTGTAGAAGTCGTCGGCGTCGAGCTGGACCTCGACCGCGGACACGATGGCGTCGCGGCTGAGGAGCATGGCGCCGAGGAGGGACTCTTCGGCCTGGAGGTTGTTGGGCGGGACGCGGGCCCCGGACGACGGGGTGTGGGGGGGCGGGCGACGGGCGCCGTTGCCCATTGTCTTGGGGCGGATCACGTGAGCCATGGAAGGCTTCACCATGCCCCGGATCGCCTGGAGACAACGAGACGGCAAAGCTCGGGATTTCCCGGTGGACGACCTGCTGGCTCAGCCCGGCCAACCAGCACATTGTCCACAGAGAGCAGACCGCTCACGAACATACGTTCGTAGTATACCCGTCAACATTTCCGTTGACAAGGCACCCCCGCTTGAGCCTCGGGGGCGGAGCCCCGACCGACAGTCAGGCGCCGTCCGGCTGTCGGAACAAGAAGTCAGCGCGCCGAAGGCGCTCCCAGCCTTTGACCCGGGGGGATGTCGGGGGGCGGAGCCCCCCGACTACTGGGCGACGACCTCCACCGTGACCCGGAACTCCACCTCGGAGTGCAGGCGCACCGGGACCTCGTGGACGCCGAGGGCCTTGATCGGGTCGTCGAGGTGCAGGCGGCGGCGGTCGAGGGTGGCGCCGGTCTGGGTCTGGACGGCGACCACGATGTCGTTGGCCGTGACCGACCCGAACAGCCGGCCCTCGCTGCCGGCCTTGGCCGGGATGCGGATGACCACGGGCACCAGGGCCCGGGCCAGCTTCTCGGCCGCCTCCCGGTCGCGGGCGTCCTTGAGGTCGCGGGAGCGGCGCATGGCCGCGGCCTGGGCCACGGCGCCCTCGGTGGCCTTCAGGCCGAGGCCCTTGGCCACCAGGTAGTTGCGGGCGTAGCCCTCGGAGACGTCGACCACGTCGCCCTTCTTGCCGACATTGGACACGTCGGCCCGCAGGATGATCTTCACTAGAAGGGTTCCTCCCCGTAGTCGTACGACTGCGGGGGGGTCGACCCCGCGGGGGCGTACGAGTTGCCGCCGCCCGGGCCGCCCTGGCCGCCGGCCGCCTGGCCGCCGCCCGGCTGACCACCCGCCTGGCCGCCGCCGCCCTGGCCGCCACCGTAGCCGCCGCCGCCCTGGCCGCCGCCACCGCCTCCTCCGTAACCGCCGCCCTGGCCGCCGCCCCCGCCGCCGTCGGCCGGACCCCGCCGGTCGTTCTTGCGGATCTCGGCCGTGGCCCAGCGCAGGCTGGGGCCGATCTCGTCGGCGATGATCTCGATCTTCGAGCGCCGCTCGCCGTCGGCACCGTCCCAACTGCGCTGCTCGAGGCGGCCGGTGACGACGACGCGGGCCCCCTTGGTGATCGACTCGCTCACGTTCTCCGCCATCTCCCGCCAGCAGACGACGTCGAAGAACGACACCGCTTCCTTGCGTTCGTTGGTCTGGCGGTCGTTCCAGACCCGGTTGACGGCGAGGCCGAAGGAGGCGTTGGCCTGGCCGCTGGGGGTGAAGCGCAACTCGGGGTCGCGCGTGACGTTGCCGACAAGGGTGACGCTGTTTCCGTTGGACATCTCTCTTTACGCTCCGTTCGCGTCGGTGCGGGATGCAGTTGCAGCCGTCTCGGCGGCGAGAGAGGGCGCCCCTGCCGAAGACTGCTCAGCGGGAGGTGCCGAAGCGGGCCGGGACTTCCCGGCGGGACGGTCGGGCTGACGGATGACCTTGTGGCGGATCACGGCGTCGGCCAGGTGCAGGGTGCGGTCGAGCTCGGCCATCACCGCCGGCTCGGCCACCGCCTCCAGCAGGACGTAGTAGCCCTCCCGCTTGTGGGCGATCTCGTAGGCCAGGCGGCGGCGGCCCCAGCGGTCGACCCGCCCCGGTGTGCCGCCCCGGGAGCGGATGAGCTCGACGGCTCGGTCGACCTCGGCCCGGATGACGTCGTCGTCAAGGCCGGGGTCGATGATGATCATGACCTCGTAGGGTCGCATGTGGCGAACTGCCTCCCTCTGGACCTGGCGTGATGACGCGCAGGGCCCCGCGGACCGTTCCCCGGGGCAGGGTGTGGGTGGAAACGTCCATGGTACCCGTCCATACCGAGATCATGGCAAGAGGGTGAGACAACCACTCGGGGGGCTCCGCCCCCGAGTCGGCCCCGGAAAGCAACGGCTAGCAGGTCTCCTCGCCCACCATCAGCCGGGTGCCGGGGCCGATGCCGAGGGACGGCAGATCGCCCTGGGCGACCTCGAGGGCGTAGCGGTAGGCGGCTTCGGCGGTGTAGGTGGGGCAGGGGGACTGGTCGCCGCACGGGGGCATGTCGGTGGTGGAGACGAAGTCGCCGTCGGCGTCGAACCAGGCGATGGAGAGAGGGATGAGCGTGTCCTTCATGTAGAACGCGCCCTGGGTGTCGTGGTCGAAGCGGAACAGCATCCCGTCGTAGCCGGACAGGTCGGTGCGGCCCATCAGCCCCTGGTTCTGCTGCTGCACGGTGGCCGCCAGCAGGGCGCAGCGGGCGGCCGACACCGACCCGGCCCCGAAGAGGACCCCGGTGGTGTCGATGCGGAAGGTGATCTCCCCGAAACCGGAGAGACGGGTACGGACCACGGTGGTGGTGTCGGTGGTCCCGCCCGTCGGCACCAGGCGGAACGACGGGTTGGCCGGGCCGTCGGCGCCCTGGAGGACGAAGGCCACGATCCCCAGCAGGACCAGGATGGGGACGGCCCAGTTGAGCGCCCGGCGGGTGGACGGGTTCACGCCGGGCGTGACCCCGCGGCCGACGCCGGCCCCGGCGGACGCGCCCGCCCCAGGGCCGCGGCCACGTCGGCCGAGAGGTGGTAGCTCTCGGCGTCGGACGGAAAGCGGCCGGCCCGCACGTCGGCCCCGAAGGCGGAGACGGCCGCCACCGCGTCGGCCCGCAGCGTCCCGTAGCGGCGGACGAACTTGGGCAGCACCCGGTCCTCCAGTCCGACCAGGTCGTGGAACACCAGCACCTGGCCGTCGCAGTCGGGACCGGCGCCGATGCCGATGGTGGGCACCGCCACCGCCGCCGTCACCGCCGCCGCCACCTCCCGGGGGACGCACTCCAGCACCAGGGCGAAGCAGCCCGCCTCTGACAGCGCCACCGCCTCGCCGACCAGGTTCTCCGCCGCCTCCTGCTGCTGGCCCTGCACCCGGTAGCCGCCCATCATGTGCACCGACTGGGGCGTGAGCCCGAGGTGGCCCATGACCGGGATCTCGGCGCCGAGCAGGCCGTCGATCACGGGTAGGCGCCGGCGTCCGCCCTCCAGCTTCACCGCCGCCGCCCCCGCCCGCACCAGCACGGCCGCGTTGCGCACCGCATCGTCGACCGACAGGTGGTAGCTCATCCACGGCAGGTCGGCCACGACCAGGGCCCGGGGGTGGGTGCGGGCCACCGCGGCCACGTGGCGGGCCATGTCGTCGACCGTGACCTGGAGGGTGTCGTCGTAGCCCAGCACCACCATGGCCACCGAGTCGCCGACGAGGATGATGTCGACGCCCGCCTCGTCGGCCACCCGGGCGGTGGGAGCGTCGTAGGCGGTGACCATCACGAGGGGCGCACCGTCACCGTGGTTCCGGGCCGCCTTGCGGGCTCGCAGCGACGGGACGGTGACGTGCAGGGACCCCGGGCTCATGGCAGCGCTATCTCCTTCCCGTCCGGCGTCGCCCCTTCTGAGAGGTCGGACTGCCGGCGGCGACCGCGATTCTACCTACCCGCCGGGAAACCCCGGGGGCAAGGTGAACGTCGGCTGGGTGAAGTTGGGTTTGGGGGGCTTGGTGGTGGCCGGCGTGGTGTCGACCGTGGCCTGGGAGTCGGTGTTGGCGGAGGGCGAGGCGTCGCCGTTGGACGTGGCCTGGGCCGGCCCGCCGGTGTCGGTGGACGGTTCGACCGTGGTCGTCGGCCCGGAGAGGGTGACGGTGCCGTCGCTCACCGCGGCCGGCGCCGGCTCGGGGTCGGGGTCGGGGACGGTGGCCGACGGCGTGGTGTAGCGGATGATCGGGCTGAGGGCCCGGCCCTCGAAGTCGGGGGTGGCGGTGGGCGTGTCGTCGTTCTCGGGGGGCAGCCCGGCGATGAAGCGCTGGAAGATCTTGGTCGGCAGCGATCCGCCGTTCACCTTTTTCACCCCGTGGACGTTGAGCAGCTGCTGGCTCTGTCCCTCCGGGTAGCCCATCCACACCGCCACCGTCAGCGACCGGGTGGAGCCGACGAACCAGGCGTCGCCGAAGTCCTCGGTGGTGCCCGTCTTGCCCTTGACCTTGGTGTTCCTGACCTGGGCGCCGGTGCCCGAGCCCCGGGCCACCACCTGCTCCAGGGCGAAGTTGACCTGGTCGGCCTGGGACTTCTCCAGCACCCGCACGCCCTTGGGCCGGGTGTCGGGGAGCACGGTGTCGGCCATGCTGACCTGGGTGATCACCTGGGGCTGGTAGCGGACGCCGCCCCGGGCCAGGGTGGAATAGGCGTTGGCCATCTCCAGGACCGACACGTTCTGGGTGCCGAGGGCGATGGAGGCCACCGGGGCGAGCTCGGACGTGATGCCCAGCTCCTTGGCCATGTCGACCACCTTGTCCGGTCCGAGCGAATCCACCAGCTGGGCGTAGACGGTGTTGACCGAGTTCACGGTGGCGTCGATGAGGTTGACCTGGCCGTAGCCCACGCCCTCGTAGTTGGTGACCTCCCAGTCGTTGCCCTTGTCGGCCTTCGGCAGCACGATCTTGGCCGGCCCCGCGAACGAGGACTCCAGGCTGTAGCCCTCCCGGACGGCCTCGGCCAGGGCGAAGGGCTTGAAGGTGGAGCCGCCCTGACGCCCGGAGCCGCCGCCCTCGTCGCCCACGGCCAGGTTGACCTCGGACTGGTTCCAGTCCTTGCCGCCGACCATGGCCACCACCTGGCCGTCCTGGTTGATGGCCACCAGGGCGCCGGCGGGATCGCCCGGCTCGTCGAGCAGGCCGTAGACGGCGTCGTAGGCCTGGCGCTGGAGCTCGGGGTCGAGGCTGGTCTGCACCCGCAGGCCCTGGCGGAGGACGAAGTCCTCGGAGTAGGTCTTCTCCAGCTGCTGGCGGACGTACTGGACGTAGTACTCGGCGCCGATGCCGGGCAGGGCGACCTCGGAGTCGATCTCGGTGCGGGGGGCCACGTAGGACTCGAGCTTGATGCCCTCCACCTCCGCCATCTGGGCGGGCGGGATGGCCTTGGTTTCCACCATCGCCTGGAGGACGAAGCGGCGCAGCTCGTAGGCCAGGTCGTGGTCGGCGACCAGGTCGCCGCCCGACGGCGACCGGATGAGGCCGACCAGGTACGACGCCTCCTTCAGCCCGAGCTGGCTGACGTCCTTGTCGAACCACGTGCGGGACGCGGCCTGGATGCCGTAGGCGCCCCGCCCGAAGTAGACGGTGTTGAGGTAACGCTCGAGGATCTGGCGCTTGTCGAGCTTGCGCTCGAGCTTGATGGCGATGACCGCCTCCCGCAGCTTGCGCCACAGGGTGGGGTCACTGCCCACGTAGACCTGCTTGACGTACTGCTGGGTGATCGTCGACCCGCCCTGGGTGGCGCCCTTGTGGCGGACGTCGGCCCACGTGGCCCGCACGATGCCGAGGGGGTCGATGCCGCCGTGCTGGAAGAACTTGCGGTCCTCGGCCGCGATGACCGCCTTCTGGACGACGTCGGGCACCTGGTCGAGCTTGACCGGGAAGCGGTTCTCCTGGCCGTGGAGCGTGGCGAGCTGGTTGCCGGCGGCGTCGTAGATGATCGTCGTCTGGGGCAGGGCGGCCTCGGGCGGGAGGGGGACCTGGGTGAGCACCCACGCCGCCCCGGCCAGGGCGGTGACGACGACGATGCCGAACAGGAACCAGACCCGCCGGTAGCGCCACACGAAACTGGTCTTCTTGACCCGGTGCCGGCCGCCCCGTCGGCCGGGGCCGGGGCCGCGGGTGCCGTTGCCGCCGTTGCCGCCGTTGCCGTTGCCGCCGAAGCGGGCGGGGGCTTTGCCGCCGGGGCGGGGGCCGGGCCGGGGGCCGCGGGCCACGGGGCGGCCGGGGGTGAGCTGGGTGCCGGCGGGCGGGGCGGTGGCGGGCGGGGCGGTGGGGGCGACGACGCCGGGCCCGGCGGCGGGCGGGGCGGCGGCGGCCACGGGGCCGGGCGGGGCGGGCGGGCGGGGCGGGCGGGGGGCGGCGAGGGGTTGGCGGCTGCGGTTACCGCCGGCGACGGGCCGTGGACTGCGGACCGGGGCCGCGGGCCGCGGCGGCCGTTGGCGGCTGCCGTTACCCCCGACGACGGGGGCGCCGGTGGCGGGATTTACGGCCCGGGCCCGGGGAGCGGGGCGAGGGCGCTGGGGACCGGGGGCACCCTGGCGGGTGGCGGCGGCGGCCTGCTGGCGACGGCGGGCGGCCGCCGGATTCTGGTCGGGACCGCCGGGACGGGGATCGCCCGGAGGCAGGTGGCGACCGGTTGCCTGGCGGCTCACCGGTTCGCTCCCCGAAGGCTCGGGGCGCCAACTCTTACCCTGCGGGTGAGGTCGAGGTCAGCCGTCACGAAGGGGTCGTGGGGGCCCCGGTCGGCGGTAGCCGGACCCAGCCGCAAGGGGCCGAACGACCGCCGAAGGCGGCTCGGAGACAGACCTACGGGTCGGCGCACGAGGGTCGAAGACTACCAAGCAGGCGTCGGCGGGCCCGAAATCGTCGGCCCGGGGAGCCTGAAGACCGGCCCGCAGGGTCCCTGATCCGGCCTTTTGGCGACTGTGTCAGCCGGTGCCGGAGCGGCGGCCGCCCAGGGGGAAGGCCCGGACGAGGTGGTTCCAGGCGCACTCGGGGCACACCTCGACCACGTAGCAGGTGCACTCGTCCCGCCGCCGGGAGAGCTTCGTCATCTCCTTGTGGGTGTCGACGACCCGGCCCGAGGGGGGGAGGTTGGCCCCGAAGGCGAAGGAGACCAGCACCAGGGCCGCCTCGTCACAGATGGGGCACTCGAGGGGCTGGCTCGGACGGCCGATGCCGCGGGCGGCCCGCAGGAGCTCGGGATGGGCGTCGCAGATGTCGCGCCGGCCGAGGCGGCCCCGGCGGAACTCGTCGACCGTGTGCCGGCGCACCAGGCGGTAGTCGATCTGCCCCGCAACCGGGGACGCGCCCGCGCCACCGATCGATTCGGGTCGGAAGCTCACGGACGCCTCACCGCGGCCAGGGTAGCGAACGACCCCGCCCTGGGCGGTCGTCCCCCGAACCGGTGACGATCTCGGTCGCCCCGGTCGGCCATGCCCGGTCCGCGGCGCGTACCGGGCGCCAGGCGCCCTGTACGCGCCGAAGACGGGCGTGGTTGCAGAACTCCGGGGGCGTGTCATACTCGTCCCGATATATCGAAGCGATATATCGGAGAGGCGTTTCGCTTGCTGGAGCTGGCCGTCCTGGGGTTGCTGAAGGAACAGCAGCTCCACGGGTACGAACTGAAGAAGCGGCTCACGGAGGCCCTCGGGCCCTTCTCGAGCGTCTCCTTCGGCTCGCTCTATCCCGCCCTCAACCGGCTGGAGACAGCGGGGGCGGTGCGGGCGGTCGACGCCGCCCTGGCCACGGCGGAGGCGGAGGCGCCGCGCCCTCCCGTCCCCATGACCGGCTCCATCGCCGGCGAAGCGGCCGCCTTCCGCGCCCGGCGGGCGGCGGCCGCGTCAGCGCGGAGGAGCGAGCCCCGCTCCGCCCGCACCCGCAAGGTCTACGCCATCACCGACCGCGGCCAGCGGCTCTTCGAGGAGCTGCTCGACGCGGAGACGGTGGGTGACGACGACAAGGCGTTCAATCTCAAGCTGGCGTTCTGCCGCTTCCTGCCGCCCGACCGGCGGCTGCGGCTGCTCGAACGCCGACGGGCCCAGCTCGAGGACCGGCTGGACCGCACCCGCAGCAGCCTCCGGGGCCGGCGGGACCGCATGGACACGTACACCCAATCGCTGATCGATCACGGCACCGAGGCCGCGGAGCGCGACATCTCCTGGCTCGACCGCCTGATCGCCAGCGAGCGGCAGACCAAGTCAGATCAGGCCATTCCAGATTTGGGAGGACAGCAGTGACGAAGAAGATTCGGTTGGCCATCGCGGGGGTGGGCAACTGCGCCAGCTCGCTGGTGCAGGGCCTCGAGTACTACCGCGACGCCGACCCGGCCGAGACCGTCCCCGGGCTCATGCACGTGGTGCTCGGCGGCTATCACGTGCACGACGTGGAGGTGGTCGCCGCCTTCGACGTCGACGCGGCCAAGGTCGGCCTCGACATCGGCAAGGCCATCTTCTCGGGCCAGAACAACACGATCAAGTTCGCGGCGGTGGGCGAGCTGGGGGTCGAGGTCCAGCGGGGGCCGACGCTCGACGGGCTGGGCAAGTACTACCGCCAGACCATCGAGGAGTCGCTGGCCGAGCCGGTCGACGTGGTCCAGGCCCTGCGCGACTCCCGTGCTGACGTGCTCGTCTCCTACCTGCCGGTCGGCTCCGAGGACGCCCAGCGCCACTACGCCGCCTGCTGTATCGAGGCGGGCGTGGCCTTCGTCAACGCCATCCCCGTGTTCATCTCGTCCGACCCCGAGTGGGCCGAGCGCTTCCGGGCCGCGGGCGTGCCCATCGTCGGCGACGACATCAAGAGCCAGGTCGGGGCCACCATCGTCCACCGCCTGCTGGCCCGCCTGTTCGAGGACCGGGGCCTGGTGCTCGACCGCACCTACCAGCTCAACGTCGGCGGCAACATGGACTTCAAGAACATGCTCGAGCGGGAACGGTTGGAGTCGAAGAAGATCTCCAAGACCCAGGCCGTCACCAGCCAGCTCGACAACGGGATCGCGGCCGACGACGTCCACATCGGCCCGTCCGACCACGTGCCGTGGCTGGAGGACCGCAAGTGGGCCTACATCCGGCTGGAGGGACGCAACTTCGGCGACGTCCCCCTGAACGTGGAGCTCAAGCTCGAGGTCTGGGACTCCCCCAACTCGGCCGGCGTGATCATCGACGCCGTGCGCTGCGCCAAGCTGGCATTGGATAGGGGGATCGGCGGGCCGCTGCTGGCCCCGTCGGCCTACTTCATGAAGTCGCCGCCGGTGCAGTACCACGACGACGTGGCCCGGGAGATGCTCGAGGAGTTCATCACTGGCTGAGTTATCGCTTGACGACCAGGTGGCGGCCGCGGTCGACGCCCGGCGGGCGGCGGAGCTCGATCCGGACGACCCGGGGTTGGCCGCGGCCTTCGTCGAGCAGGCGACGGCCATCGCCGAGCACGAGTGGGACGCCTTCGACGCCGTCCTGCCCCTGCTGGGCGACGCCGACTCGGTGCGACGGGCGGCGGCGGCGAGCATCCTGGGTCGGGTGGGCCACGCCCACCGGGCCCTGGCCCAGACCGTGTGCGACAGCCTGATCGCGGTCGGGGCGGAGGAGGTCGACGACGGGGTGGTCGACACCCTGGCGGTGGCGGCCCACGAGGCCGGCCTGACGGTGGGCGCGGCCTGCAACCTGCTGCTGCGCACGCCCCCGCTGCGGCGCATGGGCGCCTACCACCTGGCGATGGTGGTCTCGTCCGCGCCCGACGACGAGCCCATCCGCAAGGTCCTGCGCATCGCGGCCGACGACCCCGATCCCGAGGTGCGGCGCTGGGTCGAGTTGGGACTGGAGACGGCCGGGAACTAGAGGCGGACTCGCCGGGCTTCGAGCAGTTGGCACGAATGCCCCCTGGACGGCGGACTCGTGGCGACCGCTCGCCGGGGCGGGCGGGGGCGATGGCGAGCATGTGGTACGAATGCCCCCTGGACCGCGGACTCGTGGCGAACGCTCCCGGGGCGGGCGGGCGATGACGAGCAGTTGGCACGAATGCCCCCTGGACGGCGGACTCGTGGCGAACGCTCGCCGGGGCGGGCGGGCGGACTCTCGTGGGGTGTCCCCGACCCCACCCCCGGGGTCGGCCACAATGGCCGTCTATGTCGAACGACGCCCTGGTCGGGTGGAAACGCCTCCCGCCCGGTGACACCACCAAGTCGCTCGGCCCGGTCGCCGACGTGCAGTACGGGCCCGACGTGGTCACCGAGTCGGAGCTGCGGCTGCTCGGCAACCTCGAGGGCAAGCGGGTGCTGGAGCTGGGCTGCGGCGCCGGGCAGTCGCTGGTGTGCCTGGCCAAGAAGGGCGCCCACACCATCGGGCTCGACTTCGACGCCACCCAGCTGGCGGCGGCCAAGCGCCTGGCCGACGCCGAGGGGGTGCGGGTCGAGCTGCACCAGGGCGACCTGGCCGACCTCGCCTTCATGCGGGGCGACAGCGTCGATCTGGTCTTCTCCGCCTACGCCCTCGGGTTCGTGGAGGACCTCAACCGCGTCTTCCGCCAGGTCCACCGCGTGCTCAAGGAGGGGGGGCCGGTCGTGTTCTCCCTCCCCCACCCCGTCTACGACCTCATCGACCACCACGGCCAGGCTCTCGTCATCCGCCGCTCCTACTTCGACCACACGCCCCTGGCCGACGGCTTCCACCACACCGTGTCCGACCTCTTCACCGGCCTGAGCCGGGCCAAGTTCCGGGTCGACATCGTCCTCGAGCCCGAACCGTCGGTCGAGGGCAACCGCAGCCCCTTCTGGGACGAAGCCGCCCGCTGGGTGCCGCGAACGCTCGTTATCCGCGCCCGTAAAGAGGGGATCTGACCGCTCCAGCCGTTCCCCTTCCATCCGGCTGTCCTCGGCCGAGTCGGCGGGCCTCGCGGAGGCAGCCGACGCCGCGTTGACCAAGGCGAACCGGTGACGTTTCGGGCCCTCCTGGGGCGGAAAGTGTCACCGGTTCGGAGGTGGGGGGTCAGTCCCGGCGGAAGTGCTTGCCCAGGGTCTCCATCTGGCCCTGGTAGTTGGAGCCGATGCCGGAGCCGTAGAGCTTGGCCGGGGGGGCGATCATCCTCTCGAAGGTGAGCTTGCACACCTTCTGGCGGTGCTCGATCATGAACGGGACGTCGTGGGCCCGGACCTCGAGCGCGGCCCGTGACCCCTTGAGGCCGGCGGCGGGGTCGTAGCCGAAGCCGGGGTCGAAGAAGCCGGCGTAGTGGGTGCGCAGCTCGCCGCTGGTGGGGTCGTAGGCGGTCATCTCCGCGGCCAGATCGGGCGGCACCATCACGCTCTCGTCGGAAAGCAGCAGGTAGAAGCGCTCCGGCTGGAGGACGAGGCGGGCGCCCTCCTCGCTCCGCACCGGCTCCCAGTAGTCCTCCACCTGGTGGGCGCCGACACCCGCCATGTCGAGCAGGTCGGCGTTGCTCCTCGCCCGGTGCCCGACCTGCTGGCCCTTGTCGCCCTCCAGGTCGAGGCTGAGGAACAGCCCGTTGGCGGTCTCGAAGTCCTCCGCGGGACTCGGCCGGCCGGCGCGGAAGAGGATGGGATCGTCGCGGTGGCGGGCGGTCAGCTCGTCGTCGGTGAGGGTGGAGCGGCCGACCATGAGGCGGAGCTGGTTGAGGGAGAGGTGCTGCTTGACCCGGATCGGGAACGAGAGCGGCACGACTTCCAGGTAGAGCGGACCCTGGTAGCCGGGGGCGATCTCGTCGAAGCGGTGGCCGTAGTCGGTGATGACCCGGGTGAACACGTCGACCCGCCCGGTGGAGCTCTTCGGGTTCGCCTTCCCCCGGATGTGGGGCGGCAGGTCGAGCCGCTCGGCGAGGGGGATCAGGTACGGGCGGTTGGTCTCGAGGACGGCCCCGTCCCGCCGCAGGTCGAGCTCGTCGAAGACGTAGTCCTTGACCTTGCGCTCGACCGTGTCCCCCCCGGGCAGGAAGCTGCACCGGATCCGGAAGGCGCTCTCCCCCAGGCGCAGGTCGAGGCTGGCCGGCTGGATGCTCTCCCGGGCGATGCGGAGCTCGCCGGCGTCGAGGTAGCCGGCGTCGACCGCCTCGACCAGCAGCTGGCTGGGGAGGACGCCCGGCGTGTCGTGCCCCAGATCGGCGAGATGGATCTCTCCGGGCACCGCCCGATGATGCCACCCCGGCCCGACGCCCGACAGACCGGCGAACCGGTGACACGTACAGCCCTCAGGGGGCGGTAAACGTCACCGGTTCGCAGGGGTGGGGGAACGGGTCAGTGGGCGCGTTGGGCCTTCCACCACTCGTCGAGGCGGCGGAGGGCTTCCTCTTCACCCAGGGGACCCTCCTCCAGGCGCAGTTCGAGGAGGAAGTCGCGGGCCTGGCCCACGGCCCGGCTGGGGCCGATGCCGAGGTGCTCCATGATCTGGTTGCCGTCGAGGTCGGGGCGGATGGCGTCGAGCTCCTCCTGCTCCCGCAGGTAGGCGATGCGCTCCTCGAGCACGTCCATGCGCCGGGCCAGCTCCTCTGCCCGGCGCTGGTTGCGGGTGGTGCAATCGCAGCGGGTGAGCTCGTTGAGGCGCTTCAGGAGGGGCCCCGCGTCGCGGGCGTAGCGGCGGACGGCGCTGTCGCTCCAGCCGGTGCCGAAGCCGTGAAAACGCAGGTGGAGCTCGACCAGACGGGTGATGTCGGCGATCTCGTCCATGGGGTAGCGGAGCGCCCGCAGCCGGGTGTCGGCCATCCGGGCCCCCACCACCTCGTGGTGGTGGAACGACACGCCCTCGGGGCCGATGGAGCGGGTCTTGGGTTTGCCGATGTCGTGGAGGAGGGCCGCCAGGCGCAGGATCCGGTCGGGACTGGTCTTCTCGACCACGGCGATGGTGTGGGCCAGGACGTCCTTGTGGCGGTGGATGGGGTCCTGTTCGAGGGAGAGGGCCCGCAGCTCGGGGAGGAACTCGTCGGAGAGGCCGGAGTTGACCAGGAACCACAGGCCCTCGCCCGGCTCCTCGACCACCATGAGCTTGTCGAGCTCGCCCCGGATGCGCTCGGGGGAGACGATCTCCATGCGCCCCCGGAGGCGGCGGACGGCGTCGACCAGCTCCGGATCGGGGGCCAGGCCGTAGCCGGCGATGAAGCGGGCCGCGCGCAGCATGCGCAGGGGGTCGTCGGTGAACGACTCGTCGGGCGAGAGGGGCGTGCGCAGGCGGTGCGACGCCAGGTCGGCCAGCCCCCCGAAGGGGTCGATGAGGTCGGCCGCGCCGCCCGCCCCCAACTCCAGGGCCATGGCGTTGACGGTGAAATCGCGCCGGGCCAGGTCGGCCTCGACCGCGTCGGCGAACGCAACCTCGGGTTTGCGGGAGTCGGGCGAGTAGGCCTCGGCCCGGTGGGTGGTGATCTCGTAGGTGACGCCGTCCTTCTTGGCGCCGATGGTGCCGAAGCGCCGGCCCTGGTCCCAAAGGGCATCGGCCCAGCCCCGGAGGACGGCCTCGATGGCGTCGGGACGGGCGTCGGTGGTGAAGTCGAGGTCGCCGGCGAACGGCCGTCCGAGGATTGCGTCGCGGACGCTGCCGCCCACCAGGTAGAGCCGGTGACCGGCGGCTGCGAAGCGCTCGGCCAGGGGCGCGGTGGCGTCGAGAAGCGGCTGCAGCCGCTCGGGGACCATGGTGCCAACGACGGTACCGGCCGCCGGCCGCCCCTCAGGTGTGGATTCGGCGGGCGGCGGCCACCACGTCCCGCCCGGGACCGCCGGTGGTGGGCGCCTCCGGCTCGTACGCGACCCCGTCCAGCGCCGCCACCGACGCCGCCGCCGAGGCGGACAGCGCCTGCAGGTCGTAGCCGCCCTCCAGGAAGGCGATGGTGCGGCCGGGCCCGGGGGCGAGCGCCACCGACCGGGCCAGGAGCCACCCGTAGTCGCCGGCCGACAGGGCCAGCTCGGCCAGGGGATCGGCCCGGTGGGCGTCGAAGCCGAGGGACACGAGCACCCAGGTGGGGGCGAAGCGCTCGGCGACCGGCCCCACGACCTCGTCGAAGGCGGCCCGGTAGGCGTCGCCCGTGGTCCACGCGGGGAAGGGGAGGTTGACGGTGAGTCCCGCCCCGTCGCCGGTGCCCGTCTCCTCCAGCCGGCCGGTGCCGGGGTAGAACGGCCACTGGTGGGCCGACACGTAGAGGACGCGGCCGTCGGCGTAGAAGGCGTCCTGGGTGCCGTTGCCGTGGTGGACGTCCCAGTCGACGATCGCCACCCGCTCCCCCCGTTCGGCCAGGGCGGCGGCGCACACGGCCACGTTGTTGAACAGGCAGAAGCCCATGGGCTCGGCGGGCGTGGCGTGGTGACCGGGGGGCCGGACGACGCAGAAGGCGGCCGCTGCCTCCCCCCGGTCGAGGCGTTCGACGGCGTCGAGGCCGGAGCCGGCGGCGCGGAGGGCGGCCTCCCACGAGCCGGGGAAGGCGGCGGTGTCCTCGTCGATCCACCCCCCGCCGGCGGCCACGAACCGTTCCAGGCCCTGGATCAGCGCCGGCCGGTGGACCCGGGACAGCTCCTCCCGGGTGGCGGCCCGGGGTTCGGCCCACACCACGTCGCCCGCCACCGGCGACGACCGCACCCCGGCCAGCACCGCGTCGAGCCGCTCCGGACGTTCGGGGTGTCCGCCGCCCGGCCGGTGGTCGCTGCACGCGGCCGAGCTCTCGACCAGGACGGCCATCGCCGCCGAGATTACGCCGCCGCCCGGTCGCTCCGGTCGAGTGGGCGGCGGCGTGGGACAGACCGACGCAACGGCACAGTCGACCGGTCCCGGGGGCGGCGGGGGGCGGACCGGCCGCGGGCGGGCCCCGCCGGTATCCTCGATGGCACCGATGACCGTCACGACCGAGGTCCTGGAGTGGGGCCGGGAAAGGGCCCGGGCCGGGCCGTGGCGCGGCGACGGCCACGTCGCCTACCTCGCCCCCCTCCCCTACGACCCGCCGCCGTCGGCCGACTTCCTCCTGCGGTGCCTCGGCCAGCTGGCCGACCGGGGCTACGCCGAGGTCATCACGTCGGCCCTGGCCGGGTCCGAGCAACGGCCGTTCCTCACCGTCGGGTTCCTCCCCCACGAGCACCTCCGCTTCCTGGGCCACGACCTGGTCGGCGTGCCCGTGCGGCCGGCGGTCGGTCCCCACCCCCTGCGCAAGGCCGTGCCCGGCGACCACCCGTCGGTGCTCGACGTCGACGCCGGCTCCTTCAGTCCCTTCTGGCGCCTCGACCGGGCCGGGCTGGAAGAAGCCCTCACCGCCACCCCGTCAACCCGGTTCCGGGTGGCCCTGGCCCCGCACACCGGCGGGACGCGCCGGGTCGTGGGCTACGCCATCACCGGCCGGGCCGGCGACCAGGGCTACCTGCAACGGCTGGCGGTGGCCGCCGGCGCCCGCCGCACGGGGGTGGGCCGGGCCCTGGCCGTCGACGGCCTGCGCTGGCTGCGGCGGCGGGGCGTGGCCCGGGCGGTGGTCAACACCCAGTACGGCAACGACGCCGCCCTCGCCCTCTACCTGCGCATCGGCTTCCGGGAGGAGCCGTCCGACCTGGCCGTGCTGCACCGAAGCCTGGTGCCGTGACCCACGCCCGCCGCCGGCCGGCGGCGGGGATGGCCGCGGCCGCCATCCTCGTCCTCCTGACCCTGGCCGGGCCCGCCCGCCCGGCCCGGGCCCAGACGCCCGCCGGCCCGGCCCAGGGGCAGACCCCGACCCCGGGCGCCATCGACTTCGTCGCCCAGACGCCGTTCCTCACCGCCCCCGACGGCCAGTGGGGCGTCCGGTTCAAGGTCACCCGCCCCAGCGGGCCGTCGAACCTGGAGGTAGCGGTGAGCGTGTATGCCCCCGTCGCCTTCCGCTCCGAGTTCCAGGAGACGTTGGAGAACCGGATCTTCGGCGAGCCCGAGCTGCCGGTGGGCGTCTTCCCCCTGGGCAGCCTCGTCCCCGAGCCCAACGGCGACTACGCCATCGCCCTCACCGCCGCCCTCGGCGCGGAGGACGGCGTCCACCCGGTGCGGGTCGAGCTCCGCGACCGCGACGACTTCGACGTCCTCGACGAGTTCGTCACCCACCTCGTCTACCTGCCCGGACAGCACATCGGCGACAAGCTCGGCGTCTCCGTCGTCCTGCCCGTCCACGACCAGCCCGCCCTCCAGCCCGACGGCACCCGGCGCCGGCCGGACGAGGCCGAGCTGGCCGGCCTGGCCCTCGCCATCGACGCCGCCGGGAACCTGCCGGTGTCGTTCGTCCCCACGCCGGAGACGGTCGCCACCCTGGTGGCGAGCAACGACCCCCGGGCCGGCGCCGTCCTGAAATCGTTGCGGGACGCGGTGGCCGGCCGGTCGCTCATCGGCGGCACCTACGTCCCGGTGAGCCTGCCCGCCCTCACCACCGCCGGCCTGGAGGACGAGGTCGCCCTGCAGATGGAGCGGGGGACGACGACCCTCAGCGAGGTGCTGCGGGTGCCGGAGCCGATGAGCCGCACGTGGGTGGCCGAGGAGCCGTTGGACGCGGCGTCGATCGACCTCCTCGCCGCCCGCTACGGCGTCGACCAGGTGGTGGCGCCCGAGGCCGGGCTCACCGAGATCCCCGACCAGCTCGTCACCCTCACCGGCCCCTTCGAGCTCGACGGCGAGCGCTCCTCGGTGCACGGGGCGGCGGCCGACGCCGGCCTCTCCGCCCACTTCGTCCAGACCGACCAGCACGGCGGGCGCAACCCGGCCCTCGAGGCCACCCACCTGCTGGCCGACCTGGCCGTGCTCTACCTCGACCTGCCCGGCGAGCAGCGGGGCGTGGTCGCCCTCGCCCCCCGGGACTGGCAGCCGGACCGGGTCTTCCTCGACACCCTCCGCCTCGGCCTCACCGGCAACCCGGCGGTGCAAGCCATCGCCCTCGACGATTTCTTCTCCACCGTCCCCGACGCCACCGACCTGGGCGAACCCCTCGTCCGCCGCCCCGCGGTCGACCCCGGCGGCAGCCTCACCGGTCTGGTCGAGGAGATCCGGGCCGTCCGGGGCCGCCTCGACGCCCTCGGCTCCGTCCTCGGGCCGACCAACGCGGTTTCGGGCGACCTCGGCGAGCGCCTGCTGGTGGCCGAGTCGGCCGACCTCCGCACCGTCCGCGACCGGCAGCCGTACCTGGGCGGCGTCCGCCAGGCCATCGACGAGCAGCTGGGCGGCATCGTCATGCCCCAGAACCGGTCGATCACCCTCACCGCCCGCCGGGGGGAGATCCCGGTCACGTTCCAGAACCACACCGGCCACCCGGTGAAGGTGGTCGTCATCATGGAGAGCGACAAGCTCGACTTCCCCGGCGGCAACCGGCTGGAGATCGACCTCACCCGCCTCAACACCACCCACCGCTTCCCGGTGGTGGCCCGGACCTCGGGCGCCTTCCCCATCCGGATCACGCTCGAGTCACCCGACGGCGACCTCATCGTGGGCCGGGCCCGGCTCACGGTGCGTTCCACGGCCACGTCGGGCGTGGGCCTGATGATCTCGGTGGGGGCGGCCCTCTTCCTCGCCGTGTGGTGGGGCCGGCACGCGCTCAAGGGACGGCGGGCCAAGCGGCTGATGGAGCCGTCCGAGGTGGCGGCCACCATGGACGCCGCCCCGACCCCGACGGCCCGGCCGCTCCGCATCGTGCCTCCGGCAGCTACGGTCCGGAAGGTTCCCGTCCCACCCCGCCCGCCACCGCAATCACATCCACCGGCCGGGCCCCCGAATCCGGACGTGCCGGCCGGGGGCGACAACGACCCGCCCGTCTCCACGCCGGGCACCCTCGGAGGAGGCTAGCGATCCATGGCCGTCGTGCGCGTGGTCACCGACAGCAGTTGCGACCTGCCGGCGGCGGTCGTGGCCGAGCACAACATCACGGTGGTACCCCTGTCCATCCGCTTCGGCGACGAGGAGTTCGTCGACGGGCGCGACCTCACCCCGTCCGCCTTCTGGGCCCGGTCGGCCGCCTCGGCGGTGCTGCCGACGACCGCCGCTCCGTCCCCCGGCGCCTTCGAGCAGGCCTTCCGCGACGCGGCCGCGGCCGGCGCCGGCGGGGTGGTGTGCATCAACCTCTCGTCCAAGCTCTCGGCCACCATCCAGGCCGCGGAGACGGCGGCCAAGGCCATGGCCGGGGTGTTGCCGGTGCGGGCCGTCGACTCCAAGTCGGTGAGCCTGGGCCTGGGCATCATCTGCATCGAGGCGGCCAAGGCCGGCGCCGCCGGCGCCTCGGTGGACGAGATCGTGGCCCTGGCCGAGGACATGGGCGCCCGCACCCGGATCCACGCCACCCTCGACACCCTGGAGAACCTCAAGAAGGGCGGGCGCATCGGGGCGGCCAAGGCCCTCATGGGCACGATGCTGTCGGTGAAGCCGGTGATCGAGGTCGTCGACGGGGCGGTCGAGCCCGGCCCCAAGGTGCGCACCCGGTCGAAGGCCCTCCAGTACCTGGTCGACCGGGTGAGGGCCGAGCCGAGCGTCGAGAACCTGGCCGTCCTCCACGGCGACGCCCCCGACGTCGACGCCTTCCTCGAGCTGCTGGCGCCCCACTTCCCCCGCGAGCGCATCGTGGTCGGCCAGTTGGGGGCGGTGGTCGGAAGCCACACCGGGCCCCGTACCATCGGGGTGGCCTTCCAGGTGCCCTCCTCCTAAGAACAAGAATTGTGATCGCAGCCGAACACGTCATCGCCGGCCGTTACCGGCTGAAGCAACCGATCGCCAAGGGCGGGATGGCCGAGGTGTGGGAGGCGGACGACGACGTCCTCGGACGGTCGGTGGCGGTCAAGGTGCTCCTCCCCGAGTTCGCCGCCGACCCGACGTTCATCGAGCGCTTCCGCCGGGAGGCGATCGCCGCCGCCCGCCTGGCCCACCCCAACATCGTGTCCACGTTCGACACCGGGGTGGACGCCAGTCTCGGGGGTGGCGGCCTCGCCTTCATCGTCATGGAGCTGGTCGACGGGCGCACCCTGAAGGACGTCCTGGCCGAGCGGGGACCCCTCGACGCCCACGAAGCCACCACCCTGGCGGCCCAGGTGGCGGGGGCGCTCCACTACGCCCACGAGGCCGGCATCGTCCACCGCGACGTCAAGCCGGCCAACATCCTGATCTGCTCCGACGGACGGGTGAAGGTGGCCGACTTCGGCATCGCCAAGGCGGCCCTGTCCGATGTCAACTTCGCCGACTTCGACCTCACCGGCACGGGGATGGTGGTGGGCACCGCCAAGTACCTCTCGCCCGAGCAGTTCGAGGGCCAGCCCGTCGACCGCCGGTCCGACGTCTACGCCCTGGGGGTGGTGCTCTACGAGATGCTGTGCGGGCGGCCGCCGTTCACCGGCAACACCGACATGGCCATCGGGATCCAGCACGTCGACCACAAGCCCCTGAGCCCCCGCCAGGTGCGGGCCGGCATCCCCCGGCCGGTGGAGGCGATCGTGCTCAAGGCGATGGCCAAGTCGCCCGACCACCGCTACCCCACCGCCGCCGCCCTCCAGAGCGCGCTGCTGTCGGTCGACCTCCGCACCGACGACGCGGTGCCCATGATCGTCCGGGAGGACACTCCGCCCCACGGCGTCCCCCAGACCTTCGCCCAGAGCCAGCGGTCGTGGATGGTGCCGACCGTCCTCATCGTGGTGGTGGCCGTCACCCTCGGCATCGTGGGGGTGATCTTCGCCCGGTCCGACACCGGCCACCGCCTGCTGGGCGAGCTGCCCAGCGTCACCGGCGACGGTGGCGGCGGCTCGACGCCGGTCGCCATCCGTACCGTCACCTCGTTCGATCCCGACGGCGACGGCGAGGAGCACGAGGACGAGGTGGGCAACCTCGTCGACGGCAACCCGTCCACCACCTGGCGGTCGTCGCAGTACGGCGACGCCAACTTCTCCGGGCTCAAGCCGGGGCTGGGCTTCGTCCTCGTGTTCGACGGACCGGTGGCGCTCGACGAGCTGAAGCTGGTCGCCACCAGCCGCAACTTCGACGCCGAGGTGGCGGTGGCCGACGCCCCCCGGGCCAGCCGCGCCGCCTGGGGGCCGGCGGTCGACTCGGTGAAGGGCGTGGGGGCGGAGGCCACGTTCGACCTTTCGGGGAAGACGGGCGCGGCGGTGCTGGTGTGGATCACCAACCCCACGAGCACCGCCATCTCCATCGGGGACGTGAAGGTGACCGCCGCCTGAGGGCGGTCCGGTCGGTACGCTCTCCGGCCATCGGAGACGACCGGAGCGACGCGGCCCTGGTGGTGGCGGCCCAGAACGGCGATCGGAGCGCCCTCGACACCCTCCTCGGGCGCCACTACGACCGGCTCTACGCCCTCTGCCGGCGGGTGACGGGCAACGACGCCGATGGCGCCGACGCCTGCCAGGAGGCGTTGATCGCCATCGTGCGGGCGTTGGGTGGCTTCGACGGGCGGTCGTCGTTCTCCACCTGGTCCTACCGGGTGGCCACCAACGCCTGCCTGGACGAGCTGCGCCGCCGCCGGCGACGGCCGGAGCCGGGGCTGCCGGCGGACGAAGCGGCGGGGAGCGGGGGCGACCCGTTCGGCGACGTCGACACCCGGGTCGCAGTCGACGCCGCTCTGACCGGCCTCACGCCCGAGTACCGGGCCGCGGTCGTGCTGCGCGACCTCTGCGGCCTGGCCTACGGCGAGATCGCGGAGGTGCTCGACGTGCCGATCGGCACCGTCCGCTCCCGCATCGCCCGGGGCCGGTCGGCCCTGATCCCCTTCCTCGATCCCGGCGGGAACCCATCGTCCTCCGGGGAACGTCCAACGGGACAAGCATGAGCCCCGATCCCACCAACGACGACCCCACCGACGGCTCTTCCGAGTCGAGGCACCCCGATTTCGAGGTGCTGAGCGCCCATTTCGACGGCGAGGCCCCCGAAGTGGCGGCCCATGTCGCCGGCTGCGCCGAATGCCGGAGGAACCTGCGTTGGCTGCGGACGGCGAGCGACCTGGTGGCCACGCCGGTGCCGGCGGCCGACCCGTCCGTCCGCAACCGGGCGATCGCCGCCGCCGTGAACGCGTTCGAGAATACGCCGGAAGCCGTCAAAGACCATGACGAGGTGACGCCGCGCCCTGTGCCGATGGCGAGGCCGGCGAGGCCGGCGGCGGCCCCGGTCCCGATTGCCGCCGGCGGGCGGACGCGGGGTCGACGGAGCGGGGGGTCGTCGGGCGTCTGGATAGGGATCGGGTCGGCGGCGGCCGTCGTGGTGGCCGTCCTGGTCGGTGTCGGCGTGCTCGCCGGCGGCCACGGCCACGACGCCGACACCACCGTGGCCGCCGGTCCCACCCAGGAACGCACCACGACGGGCGTGGCCGGCGATACGTCCACCCTGGCTGCGCCAACCGGCGCCGGGGGGGCCGCCACCGCCGACGCGTCCGAAGCCGCCGGCGGCGTCGACGGCGGCGACCTGGGCGACATCGCCGACGCCGCCGCCCTGGCCGCACGCGCCGGGCCCGTCCTGGCCCAACGGCAGGCAAGGGTGGCGCTGCCCGACGTGGCCCCCACCGCCGGCATCGCTCCCAGCCCGGTGCCCAAGGCGGTCGGCACCCGCCCCTGCGAGATGGAGGCCCGCACCGCCCGTCCCGGCCTGGGGACGGTCGTCTACTACGCCACCGGCCGGGTGGGGGGCGTGCCGGTGGTGGTGCTCGGCTTCGCCCCCGCGCCGGCGCCGGCGCCCGTCATCCTGCTGGCTCTGGCTCAGCCGGAGGCGTGTCGGATCGTTCTCGAAGCGGCCGGGCCCTGAAGGCGGCTGCGGCCGCGCCCACCGCCACCGCCAGCCACCCCTCGAAGCCCACCGTCGACAGCCGCCGGTCGGTGGAGATCCACGCCGCCCCGAGCATGCCTCCGATGGTGAACACCGCCCCGGCCACGGCCAGCAGGATCGAACGGCGGCGGGCGACGCTGGTGGTGGCCTCCGACACGAACAGCCCCAGGACCACCCCCGCCCCGATCACCGGCAGCCCGTTGAAGGCGTACTCGCCGAGTAGGACGGCGGCCACGAAGGCCACCGCCACACCGGCGACGAGGGAAAGAGTGAACCGCACCCGGGCAAGGGTAGGCTCCCGCCCGTGGCGGACGACCTCAATCTGACGCCGGCGGGTTCCCGGCCGCCCGCGCCCGTGGCCCCGGCCCGCCCGACGGCCGACGAGCCGACCACCGACGAGATCGCGGTGGTGGCCGCCGGCACCGATGGCGACGGAAGGGCGGCCAGGCCGGCCCCGGCGGCGACGACGGCGGCGACGACGGCGGTGGCGGCGGCGGCGCCCACCTCGCCGCTCGACGGCAAGGCCCCGACGCCGGCCTCCCCCTCACCCCCGTCCACCCCCCCGTCCACCCCCCCGTCCGCCGCCACTCCCCCACGGCCGGCGGCGGTGTCCAACGAGACGCCCACCATCACCCGTCCGGCTCGGCGACCCGTCCCTCCGCGGACACCCCCGGCTCCGACCGCGCCCCTGCCCGCTCCCCCCCGCCCCCTGACGCCGCCAGCGCCCGCCGCGCCCGCCGGGCCAAAGTCGGACTGGGCCGCCGATGTGGCCGACCGCATCGACGAGGTGGTGGCCAAGGTCCGGGCCAACACGTCCGATCGCCTGGTGGGAGTCGCGCGCACGGTGGTCTACGGGCTACTGGCCGCGGTCATGGGCGTCACCGCCCTCATCCTGGTCCTCATCCTCGTCTTCCGGCTGCTGGCGATCATCCCCGGGCCGGTGTGGATCCCCTACCTGGGCGTGGGCGCAATATTCGTGGCCATCGGGTTGTTCTGCTGGTCGAAGCGCACGGCGAAGCCGTCCCCGGCCTGAGCCCCGCCGGGGCCCCGTGAGTCAGCCCGTGAGAATCAGCCCCGTGAGAATCAGCCCGTGAGAAGCAGAAGGAGAACCGCCAGCAGTGAGTGACGTTCGCGACGTGATCATCGTCGGTTCCGGCCCCGCCGGGCTGACCTCGGCCATCTACACCGCCCGGGCCAACCTGCGGCCGCTGGTGATCGAGGGCCAGCTGTCGTCCACCGGCGACCAGCCCGGCGGCCAGCTGATGCTCACCACCGAAGTGGAGAACTTCCCCGGCTTCATCGACGGCATCCAGGGCCCTGAGCTGATGGCCAACTTCCGGGCCCAGGCCGCCCGCTTCGGCTCCGAGTTCATCACCGAGAAGGTCACCCGGGTCGACTTCTCCGTCCGCCCCTTCGTCGTCGAGGTGGGCGACGTGCAGTACCGGGCCCGGTCGGTGATCGTGTCCACCGGCGCCAAGTCGAAGATGCTCGGGCTCGACAACGAGATCAGCCTCATCGGCCACGGGGTGTCGACGTGCGCCACCTGTGACGGCTTCTTCTTCAAGGGGGAGACCATCGCCGTGGTCGGCGGGGGCGACTCGGCCCTGGAGGAGGCGACGTTCCTCACCAAGTTCGCCTCCAAGGTCTACGTCATCCACCGCCGCGACTCGCTACGGGCGTCGAAGATCATGCAGGAGCGGGCGTTCAAGAACGAGCGCATCGAGTTCGTCTGGGACTCGGTGCCGGTCGAGCTCGTCGGCGACAAGATGCTGGAGGGCGTCAAGGTCCGGAACGTGAAGACGGACGAGGAGACGACGCTCGAGATCGCGGGGCTGTTCGTCGCCATCGGCCACGTCCCCAACACCTCGCTGTTCGTCGACCAGCTCGACATGGACGAGAACGGCTATCTCGTCACCACCACCGGCACCCGCACCAACGTCGAGGGCGTGTTCGCCGCCGGCGACGTGGCCGACCACGTCTACCGCCAGGCGATCACCGCCGCCGGCACCGGCTGCATGGCCGCCATCGACGCCGAGCGCTGGCTCGAGGCGCAACCGCACGAGGCCGACATCATCGGCACCCCCACCGAGTGGTAGCAGGGTGGGAGGCGGAATCCCGAGCGCCGCACTGGCGTTTCAACGACAGCGGGGAGAGTTCTCTCCCCCCGGCTCCACAGGAGGCAGGTCATGGCTGAGGGAGTAGACGTCCTCACCGACAGCACGTTCGAAGAGGAAGTCGCCGGCGCCGAGGTCACCATGGTGGTCGACTTCTGGGCCGAATGGTGCGGCCCGTGCCGCATGGTGGCACCGCTCCTCGACCAGATCGCGGCCGAGAACGAGGGCAAGATCCGGATCTGGAAGCTCAACGTCGACGACAACCCGGCGTCGGCCCGCAAGTACCAGGTGATGAGCATCCCCACCCTGCTGGTGTTCAAGGACGGCGTGGCCAAGAAGCGCATCGTCGGGGCCAAGGCCAAGGCCGCCCTGCTCGACGACCTGTCCGAGTTCCTGTAGCCCTGGAAAACGCAAGTCCTCCACAGCCTGTTCGCACGCTGTGGAGGACTTTTTCGGGTCAGGCCTCCGGCCCGCCCCTGAGGGGGGCCGACTTGTAATTACGGTGTTGTAACTTTGCCGCCGGTCATGGCCCGGAAGATGCGCTCCAGGTCCTCGAGGTTGGCGAACTCGACCACGACCTTGCCCCGGTTGGCGCTCATCTCCACCTTCACCCGGGTGTCGAGGTGGTCGGACAGTCGCTCCTCGAGTTCGAGCAGTCCCGGCGGACGTAGGCGACGGGCGGGACCGGCGGGGGCGGGGGCGGCCGACTTCTGGTTCTGCCGGCGGGACTCCTCCTCCACCGCCCGCACCGAGAGACCCTCGGCCACCGCCCGCTTGGCCATCGTCTCCTGGAAGGCGCGATCGGGGCACGTGAGCAGGGCCCGGGCGTGGCCGGCGGTGAGCTTGGCCTCCGAGACCAGCCGTTGCACCGACGGAGGGAGCTGAAACAGCCTGAGAGTGTTCGAGATGGCGGCTCGGCTCTTGCCCATGCGGGTGGCGAGCTCGTCGTGGGTGAGGTGGAAGTCCTCCAGCAGCTGCTGGTAGGCGGCGGCCTCGTCGAGGGGGTTGAGGTCCTCCCGCTGGAGGTTCTCGACCAGGGCCTGCTCCAGCGACGAGGTGTCGTCGACGGTGCGGATGATGGCGGGCACGAGCGGAAGGCCGGCCCGCTTCGCCGCCCGCCACCGCCGCTCGCCGGCGATGAGCTCGTAGGTGCCCTCCCCCATCGCCCGCACCAGCACCGGCTGGAGCACGCCCAGCTCCCGCACCGACGCGGTCAGGGCGGCCATGGCCTCCTCGTCGAAGGCACTGCGGGGCTGGCGGGTGTTGGGGAAGATCGCCGACGTGGGCAGATCCTGAAAGGCGGAGTCCACCCATTCGGCGCCCCCCGCCGGGATGAGGGCTCCGAGGCCCCTACCGAGTCCGCTGCGGCGCGCCACCACTTACCTCCTTGGCCAGCTCCCGGTAGGCCAGGGCCCCCCGGGAGGTGGAGTCGAACACGATGATGGGCTGCCCGAAAGACGGCGCCTCTGACAGGCGGACCGTGCGGGGCACGATGTTGCGGCACACCTTGGCGCCGAAATGCTTGCGCACCTCCTTGGCCACCTGCTCGGCCAACTTGGTGCGGGCGTCGTACATGGTGAGGATGATCGTCGACAGCTCGAGGCGGGGGTTGAGGTTGCGCTGGACGAGCTGCACATTGCGCATGAGCTGGCCCAGACCCTCGAGGGCGTAGTACTCGCACTGGATCGGCACCACCACCTCGGTGGCCGCGGCCAGGCCGTTGACGGTGAGCAGGCCGAGCGAGGGCGGGCAGTCGATGATGATGAAATCGAAGTCGCCGTCCATGCGGTCGATGGCCCGGCGCAGGCGGAGCTCACGGCTGAAGGCGGGGACGAGCTCGATCTCGGCGCCGGCCAGGTCGATCATGGCCGGGGCCACGAACAGGTTGCGGACGGCCGTGGGCTCGATGCAGTCCTCCATGGGGAGGTCGGCCAGGAGGACGTCGTAGATCGAGGTCTGGAGGTTGCGGGCGTTGACGCCCACGCCGGTGGTGGCGTTGCCCTGGGGGTCGAGGTCGACGATGAGGACCCGGTAGCCCATCTCGGCCAGGGCCGCCCCCAGGTTCACCGCGGTGGTGGTCTTGCCCACCCCGCCCTTCTGGTTGGCGACGGCCATCACCCGGGGCAGCGGCGGTCGGGGCAAGGCGGTAGGCGGGGCCGGGGCTGGCGTCGGGGCGGCCTCGGGCGCCGGTTGCGGGGCGGGTACGGGCTCGAGTTCGGGGATGGACTCGTGTTCGACAACGGGTGCGAGAGCCGGGCCGGCGTGCGGGGCGGCGTCGGGTGGGGGCTCGTCGGGGAGAGGGTCGGGCCGGAGGTCGGTGAGGAGCCGACTGGCGGCCTCGACGTCCCATCCCGACGCAACCCTCACCGGCGCCGCCGGGGGAGGTACCTCCGACAGGGGAGGCTCGGGGTGGGCGCCCTCCGGCTCGGCGATGCCCGCCAGTTCGAGGATCGACGGGATGTCGTCGTCGGGCAGGGCGTCGTCGGGGGCGCGAGTCGGAGCCGGCTCGACGTCCACGGCGGGCCATGAGTATCCATTGTCCTCGCTCACGGACCTCCATCATGGCACCTTGCGCCCAGGGGTCAAGTATCAAGCTGATGTTCCACGTGAAACAATTTGGCGGGGTGTTGGAATGTTCCACAGGTATCCGAGCAACCCACAGGCGGTGGGGGAGCCGCCAACTCCCCCCCTTCAGCAACTGTGGCGACCGTACGCGATCCCGGGGTCGCCGCCACGTCGGCGCGAGAACGGCTGCCCGCTCACCGTGGTCACCGCTCGCCGGGTACGCGTTGGACGGACGTCGCCGACGTCGCGGTCGGGCGGTCGCCCGTCCCAGTGGAGTCCCACCGCGGCCGCCCAACCCCGAACACGCTCCACGCGACCGGAAGCGGACTGGCGGCGCCCGGCGGCCGGCCACCAGATCACCGGGGGTCAGAAGAGGGGGCGTTTGGCGGGGATGCCTACCCGGCGGGGGTAGCGGTCGGGACATGGGCTCGCCTGGCGCACCACCTGATAGGACGCCCCGTCCGCCTCGTACGACTCCCCCGGCGCCAGGCCCAGGACGGCCAGCCCCTCCGCCGGCCACCGGTCGGGGCGGCCGCCGGGGGGTTCGCTCACCACCAACCGCCCGCCCACGGCCAGGAACCCGGCCGCGCACTCCGCCGTCACCGCCGGCGAGGCGAAGCCGCGCGCCACCACCAAAGCGAATTGCCCCCGCAGTCCGTCCCGGCGGGCCAGCTCCTCCGCCCGACCCTCGATCACCACCACCCGGTCCCCCAGCCCGAGCGCCGACACCGCCGCCTCCAGAAACTCCACCCGCCGCGAACCGGCGTCCACCAGCGTCCAGCGGCTGTCGGGCCAGGCCAGGGCCAGGGGCAGTCCGGGCAGGCCCGCGCCGCTGCCCAGGTCGAGGCACGGGCCCTCGGCCCGCCGGGCACCGAGGGCCGCGGAACCGAGGGCCCCGAAACCACTAGCCCCGAAACCGAGAGCATGGTCGAGGTGGGGGAGGAGGGGGCCCGGCCCGACCAGGCCCCGACGGCGGGCGTCCTCGAGCACCGGCAGGAGCCGGGACTCCAGGTCCGCCCGGGCGCCGGAAAACTCAGCTGTCGCCGTCGTCCTCGGCCTCGTCGGGGATGATGACGACACGGCGGCGGGGCTCCTCGCCCTCCGACGTGGTCGACACCCCGTCGATCGTGTTGGCGGTGTCGTGCACCACCTTGCGGTCGGGCGGCGGCATGGGCTCGAGCACCCGGGCCACGCCGGTGGCGATCACCTGCTCCGCCACCCCCCGGGTGAAGCGCTCCAGCGCCTCCCGCCGGGCCATCCGGTAGCCGGCGATGTCGACCAGGATGCGGGTCCGGGCGCCGGGTGCCTTGCGCTGCACCACCGTCCGGGCCAGTTCCTGCACCGCGGCCAGCGTCTGGCCCCGAGGGCCGATGAGCGTGCCCAGGTCGTCGCCGGTGACGACGATCTCCACCGTGTCCGAGTCGAGATCACGCCGCTCCATGTCGAATTTCGCCCCGAAGCGGTTGAGCAGCCCTTCGACGAACTCCTCGGCCAGCTCCCCCGCGTCGACGTCCGGGTCACCCTCGTGCATTCCAGTTCCTTCCTGTGACGCCGGCGACGCCGTCCGCGGCGGCCGATCCTCCCGGGCCGGGCTCCGGCGGGGTCCACCCGATCGGGACCCAGCCGACCGGGCTCCCTCCGCCGCCGGACGACGCTCCCGTTCCCTGCTCCCGTTCCCCGAGCCTTCCCGACCCCCGGCGCCTGCACTCACCGCCGGCGATGATCCGTCGCTCGCCGACGCCGACGAGGACGCCGGCGAACGCTCCCGCCGGGCGCCGCCCCCGCCACTTCCGCTCCCGCTCCGCTTCCGGTCCCGACGTTCCACTTTGGGACGGGCCGCGGTCGGCACCACCCGGGCTCGGACCCGCGCCTGCGACCGCAGGAGGCCGAACAGGCCCGCCTTGGGTTCCTCGAGCACCTCGAATTCGGCGTCGCTCTCGTCGACACCGAGTTGGTCGAGTGCCATCTCCTTGGCTTCTTCCACTGTCTTTGCAGTGACTTCGACCCATTCCACGCGTCACGATTCCTTCCTCGAAGAGCCTCCGGACGACCCCTTCGTGGGAGGCAGGCCCTTGGGGCGGGCCGCGGGGGGTGGTCGTTTGGCCTTGGCGGCACGATTGGACAGGCGGCTCAGCAGCGACTCCCCGCCGGCGGGCGTCGGGCCCGAGGACCCTTTGCCCGAGGACGAGGCGCTCGCCGACTTGGAGGTCGCCTTTCCTGCCTTCTGTCCGGCGCCGGCGCCAGACCCACTCCCGGCACCGTTCCCTGACTTGGCGGCGTTGGGTCCGCCCTTGGGCGTCACCCGGCCGCTTCCTCCGCCCTTGGGTGTGACCCGACCACTGGGGGGACGGGTCGAGCCGCCGCCCGAGCCTCCCGCCGGCTTCTTGGGTCCGCCACCCTTGGGTGTCCCGACATTCTTCGACTGCCCGACGTTCTTGGCCGGGCCACCCGGGCCGCCACCCTTGGCCGAGGGGCCGCCTCCCTTGGCCGAGGGGCCGCCTCCCTTGGCCGACCCGCCGCCGCCGCCCACCTTGGGCGGGTTTCCGCCCCCCTTGGGCGAGTTGCCGCCTCCCTTGGGCGCGCTACCACCCGGGTTCGGCCCACCACTCTTGGCGATTGGTTTGCCGCCCGCGCCCGCGGGATCGTCGTCACCGCCCGACTTGCCCGTCGCCTTCGAGGTCTCGTCGGCCTCGCCGGGGGTGCGGTTCCGGAAGGCCACCGCCTGCTGGCCGATCTGCCACAGGTTGGAGGTGATGAAGTACAGCACGACGCCGGCGGGCACCGACAGCGAGATCAGGCCGAAGAAGCCGGGCATGATCTTGGTCACCATCTGCATTTGCGGATTGATGGCGTCCTTCGACATCCGGGCCGTCATCTGCCGCTGCTGGTAGTAGCCACTGGCGACCACCGCCGCCACCAGGAACAACCCCAGCACTGATTGGGGTTTGTGGGCCAGGTCGATCCCGAAGGACTCGAGCGTGCCCTTCGAGCCAAGCAGGGCGTGATAGAGCGAACTGCCGGCGGGAATGTGCTTGGGCGGCACCACACTCAAGGACCGGATGATCCGGTAGAGCACGATGAAGAGCGGCATCTGCAGGATCAGCGGCAGACACCCGGCCAGGGGGTTGGCCTTGTGCTCCTTGTACAGCTTCATCATCTCTTCGTTGAGCTTCTGGCGATCACCCTTGTACTTCGCCTGCAGCTTCTTGAGCTCGGGCTGCAAGACCTGCATGGCCCGCTGGGACTTCACCTGCTTGGCCGTCAGCGGAATGAGCAGGACCCGGACGCTGATGGTGAGCAGGATGATGGCGAAGCCGTAGGACGGAATCAGGGCGTAGAAGAACGCCAAAACGCTGCCCAGGGCGTTGTACAGCCAGTCGAGGTAGGCCGCGGCGAGCATCACGCGGTCACCCGGGAGCCGCCGGTGACCGGAGCCGGCGAGCGGGGGGGCACGGGGTCGGCCCCGAAGCCGCCCCAGGGGTGACAGCGGGCGACCCGGCGCAGCGCCAGCCACAGACCCCGCCCCGCGCCATGGGTCTCGACCGACTCCAGGGCGTACGACGAGCAGGTCGGCCAGTAGCGGCAGTGGGGGAGTCGGTTGGCCGACAGGGCCCGGTAGAGCCGGATCGGGCCGCAGACGGCCCGGGTCAGCACGGAGCGGGAGGGCCCGACGGATCCGGCGACAAATCCGGCGGTGGACCCGGCGGGCCCGGGGCCGGCGTCGGCCGACGCCCGCCAGCGGCCGACGGTTCCTTGGTGGCCAGGGTGGCCAGCGCTTCGCACAGGGTGGCTCTCAGTTCTCGATAGGACAGCGACGACGCCCCTGCGTGGGCCCCGACGAGGTAGGCGCCGGGGCGGAGCAGCGGCCCGGCCTCCCTGGAGACTGACCGCAGCCGGCGCCGGATCCGGTTACGCACCACCGCTGGGCCGGCCGACCGGCCGACGGCATAGGCGACCCTGGGAGGTTCGGACGGGTCGCCGGGCACCCAGGCTACCGTGATCGGCCCCCGACGTACTCGGGCGCGGGACCGGCGCAGGGCCTGAAAGGTGGCCCGGTCACGGACGGACCAGATCAGGCCGACAGCTTGGCCCGCCCCTTGCGCCGGCGGGCGGACAGGATCGCCCGGCCGGCCGACGTCGACATCCGGTGACGGAACCCGTGGCGCTTGGCCCGCTTCCGGTTGTTCGGTTGGAATGTTCTCTTCACCCATGGCCTCCCCG
>JAXDMK010000026.1:0-25600 GCA_034666105.1 Actinomycetota bacterium
CGGTGATCGAGCTCGCCCCGGGTCTGCCCGAGGAGGTCAGCCTTCGGCGGGCGCGCGCCGGTCAACGGGGGTCGGGGGGCCGGCGCCAGGTGGTGGCGGCGGTGGCCCGGGCCACCGCCCCCCTCTCGGTGTCGGAGGTCCACGACCTCGTCGGACCCGACGTGCCCTTGTCGTCGCTCTACCGCATCCTCGGCGACCTGGTGGCGGCCGGCGTCCTCATCCGGCTCGAGTTCGCCGAGGGCTTCGCCCGCTTCGAGCTCGACGAGGGTCTGGCCGAGCACCACCACCACCTGGTCTGCACCGGCTGCGGCATCGTGGCCGACCTCGAGCTGCCCGACCTCGAGCGCACCCTCGACACCACCGCCGTCGACATCCGCCGCCGGGCCGGCTTCGAGGCCCGCACCCACCGCCTCGACTTCTTCGGACTGTGCGCCGCCTGTAGCTGAGCTAACGGGGGTGGGGGTAGAACATCGCGCCCGCCGTGCCCGGTCCGGTGTGGGCGCCCACGCTGGGACCCACCCGGTAACGGATGAGCTCGCCCACCTCGGGCGCGTCGCGCAGGAGGTCCTCCAGGGCCTCAACGACGGGCAGGGTGCCGGGGTCGGCCACGCTGATGCCCACCCGCAGCGACGTGCCGCCCGCCCGCACGTGATCGGCCATGATCCTGACCGCCTGGTCGATGTCGGCCGCGGTCCCCAGCGCCCGGACGGCGCCGCCGGCGAGGGTGAGGACGGGGATGGCCAGGCCGCCGGCGTCGGCGGTCGCATCCTCGGCCAGGCGGCCGCCGGCCCGGGCCAGGGCGAGGCCGCCGACCACGAAGACGTTGCCCACCAGTCCGCTTACCCGCTCGGCGGCGGCGACCACCTCGTCGACGGTCGCGCCGCCGGCCGCCGCCTCGGCCGCCTCCCAGGCGGCGAAGGCGATGGCGAAGGAGGCGGAGCCGGTGTCGACGATACGAACGGGGACCGCCGCGCCGCCGGCGGCCAGCCGGGCCGAGTTCACGGTCCCCGAGATGGCCGAGCCGATGTGGACGGAGACGATGACCGCGACGCCCGCGTCGGCCAGCGCCTGGTAGGCCAGCGCGAAGGCCCCCGGGCTGGGCTGCGACGTCGCCACCTGCGGCGTTCCCGACTCGAAGCGGGCGTAGAAGTCGTCGGCGCCGAGGTCGACGCCCTCCTGGTAGTCGACCCCGTCGACGGTGACCGTCAGCGGCACGACGACGATCCCCAGCCGGGCGGCCAGCTCAGGAGGGATCTGCGAGTTCGAGTCGGTGACGATACCGATCATGAGCGGGGAGCCGGCCGCTTGGCGGTGGCGAACCGGTAGAGGATCACCGCGCTGCTGACCGCCGACGCCACCGGCAAGGCCGCGGTGGGCGCCGGTCCCCACAGGTTGGGCCACCGGCGCCAGGTCCAGAGCGTCCCCGCCGCCACCCACGTGGCCGAGGCGACGGCGGTGCCGGGGAGGGCCCGTCCCGTCCACTTCCCGACGGCCCACGCCACGGCCAGGTCGATGGGCACGTAGGCGGGAAACGTGGCCACGCACTGGCCCAGGCTCACGGCCACGCCCTTGCCCCCCCGGAACCGCTTCCACACCGGGAAGCAGTGGCCCACGACCGCCGCCGTCCCCGCCACGTGGGCGCCGGTACCGCCCGCCAGCCGCCGGCCGGCGGCGCAGGCCAGCACCCCCTTGAGGGTGTCGGCGGCCAGGATCCCGTACCCCCAGCCCTTGCCCAGCACGTCCATGGCGTTGACCGCCCCCGGGTTGCCGCTGCCCTGGGTGCGGAGGTCGGTGGTGCCCCCGGTGGCCAGGCGGGCGCCGGCGTCGGCCGACGGGATGGTGCCCACCAGGTAACCGGCCACGGCCGAGGCGACGGGCGCGAGGGCGGAGGTCAAGCGGGCGGAGGTCAAGTGGGCGGAGACCAAGAGGGCGAGCCTAGGAGGACCGGGCCGCGGGCTACCGCGCCTCAAGGCCATGATGATGCGCTGCCGGGCGGGGTGGCCGACCACCTCCTCCGACTCACTCGTGGTGAACCCCACGCCGCTGGAGGATGATCCCGGACACGCCCGGGTACCTTCCCAGTGCTCGTAACCTCGGCTCGATGCCCTCCACCGTCCGCCGCCTGCCCGCCGCCGATGGCGTGGAGTTGCACGCCCTCGTGTGGGGCGGGGGCGGCGACGCCACGCCGTTCCTCCTCGTCCACGGCCTGGCCTCCAACTGCCGCACGTGGGAGGCGGTAGGCGAACGTCTGCACCGGCTCGGACACCCGGTGGCGGCGGTCGACCTCCGGGGCCACGGTCGCTCCGACAAACCGGACGGCGGTTACGACTTCACCACCATGGGCGACGACCTCGTCGCGGTGATCGACGCCCTCGGGTACCGGCGGCCGGTGGTGGCGGGCCAGTCCACCGGCGGCAACCTCGCCCTCGATCTCGGTGTCCGCATCCCCGAGCGGCTGGCGGCGGTCGTCGGGGTCGACGGGGGGTCGATCGAGCTTCAGGACCGGTGGCCGGAGTGGGACGACTGCGCGTCGGCCCTGGCCCCGCCCCGGCTGGCGGGCCGGCCCGCGGCCGAGATGGTCGCCCACCTCCGCCGGGCCCACGCCTCGTGGACCGACGCCGGCATCGAGGCGACCCTGGCCAACATGGACGTCCTCGCCGACGGCACCATCCGCCCGTGGCTCACGTTCGACCGCCACATGGCGATCCTCCGGGCCCTGTGGGAGCACCGGCCGTCGAAGGTGTTCCCCGACCTCCACGTCCCCCTCCACCTGCTCCTCGTCGACGACGGCGACGACTGGGCGGTGGCCAAGCGGGCGGAGGCGGCCCGGGCCGAGGTCTACGGGGTGCGGGTGCGGTGGTTCCCCGGCGCCGACCACGACGTCCACGTGGAGCTGCCGGACGAGGTCGCCGGCGAGCTGCACCGGGTGGCCCGCCGGTGACCTTGCCCCGCGTCCTCACGATCATGGGGTCGGGCGAGACCAGCCCGACCATGAGCAAGGTCCACCGAGACCTGATCTCCCGGATGGGCCCGCCGCCCGTGCCCGCGGCCATGCTCGACACCCCCTTCGGGTTCCAGGAGAACGCCGACGACATCACGGCCAAGGCGGTGGCGTATTTCCGGGAGAGCGTGCAGCGGGAGATGGGGGTGGCCTCGTTCCGGTCGGCGGAGGCGTCGGACGGGGTCGACCACGAGCTGATGCTGACCCGGCTGCGGGAGGCCCGCTACGTGTTCTCCGGCCCCGGCAGCCCGTCCTACGCCCTGCGCCAGTGGGCGGGCAGCCAGGTGCCGGGGGTGCTGGCGGAGAAGGTGCGGACGGGCGGCTCGGTCACCTTCGCCAGCGCCGCCGCCGTCACCCTGGGCGCGTTCGCCCTGCCCGTGTACGAGGTGTACAAGGTCGGCCAGCAGCCCTACTGGCTGGACGGGCTCGACCTGCTGGCCGCGGCCGGGCTGCGGGCGGCCGTCGTGCCCCACTTCAACAACGCCGAGGGCGGCAACCACGACACCCGGTTCTGCTACATGGGCGAGCGCCGGCTGTCGTACCTCGAGGACCTGCTCCCCGACGACGTCTTCGTCCTCGGCGTCGACGAGCACACCGCCCTCATCCTCGACCTCGACGCCGGCACCGCCACCGTGGCCGGCATCGGGACCGTCACCGTCCGCCACCGCTCGACGGCGTGGACGATCAAGTCGGGCGAGTCGATACCGATCGGCGAACTGGCCGGCGTCCCGACGACGCCGGCCGCCTCCCCTTCGACGCTCCCCTTTGCCCCGGAGACCGCCCTCCCGAAGGAGTCCGATCCCCTGCTGGAGGGCATCGCCGGATGCCAGGCCGACTTCGACGGCGCCCTTGCCGGGCGCGACGGTCGGGGCGCGGTCAAGGCCATCCTCCACCTCGACGACCTGCTCGCCGAGTGGTCGCGCGACACCCTCCAGTCCGACCACCTCGACCGGGGCCGGGCCGCCCTCCGGTCGATGGTAGTCCGCATGGGCGAGGCCGCCACCGGCGGACTCCGCGACCCCAGGGAGGTCGTGGCCCCGTTCGTCGACGCCCTCCTCGACGCCCGCCGCCAGGCCCGCACCGATCGCCGCTTCGCCGACGCCGACGGTCTCCGTGACCGCCTGGTCGACGCCGGCGTGGAGGTCCGGGACACCCCCGACGGCACGGAATGGGTCCTCCCCTAAGCTGACGGCCGTCCCGCGGCCCCCATCGTCCAGCGGCCTAGGACACCGCCCTTTCAAGGCGGCGACACGGGTTCGAATCCCGTTGGGGGCGCAGGCAGGAAAAGCTCAGGTCAGAGCCCGTCCGACCCGGGCTCCATGCTTTGAGAGACCGGGTCGGCCACCGCAACGCGTCCATGACGCTCGACGTCTGAGGCACGGCCGGCAAACGACTGTGTCCAGAGGGGGAGGCAGCCCCACCCCCTGGTGACATGCCAGCACACTTCCGATCGGGCGTCGTCGCGACGAAACTGCTTCAGTGATGAGCGAGTCCTCCGTCGAGCGAGGTTGACCCGTGCCGATGCCCGCCATCCGGATGCTGGTCGGCGCCGCCTGGCGTCGACAGTGGCGGGCATCGTTGTTCCTGGCCGTCGTGGCCGGGTTGGCGGCCAGCGTGGTGGGGGCGTCCTTCCAGGCTGCGGCGCGAGCCGACACGTCAGTTGCCCGGTTCAATCAGCGGAGCCGGATCTACGACGCACTCGTCCAGGGCTGCCCGCCTGAGGTCGATCCCGACAGCCTCGAGGGCGAGGCCGACGCCCTTGCCCGTTGTGTCAGCGTCCCGCTCATGGAAAGGCTCCGGGGGGTGTTGGACAAGGTCGAGGGCGTCGAGCGCACGGCCTTGTCGTCGACGTCGGTGCTGGCGCTGCTCGACCCGTCGGTGTCGAACCACTGGGGTCGCATCGTCCTGCTCGCCGGGGCCGTGACACCGGGTGCGCCGTTGCCTGCGGGCAAACCGATCGTCGTAGAGGGACGCGTGGTCGATCCGGCCGCGCCCGACGAGATCGTGGTGGCCGAGAGCGCGGCGAGGGCTACGGGGATCCACGCCGGTGACGTCGTGGGCCTGGCTAGTTGGCGCCAAGTCGATCTCGACGCCGCTATCGACGGCACCGTTCCGCCCCAGACTCCCACCTTCACGTCCCGGGTCGTCGGGGTGGTGCGATATCTCGACGACGCCGAGACGAGCGCCCCGGGCCGCCTCTCCGACTCCACCCTTCCCGGCAACATCAACCTGTTCGCCGGCCCCGGCTGGATGGCGAGGCATGCGGCCGACCTGCCCGGCTACGGCACGGGCGTCTTGGTGCGACTCCGCGGCGGCCCGTCGTCGATGGAGTCCTTCCAGGCCGCGCTGGACCAGGCCCCCGGTGGGTGGCAAACCCGAGTCGACCCCGCCAGCGACGTCGACGTGGCGACCGTGGAGCACGTCATCGACCTCGAACGGCGGGCCCTGCTCGTGTTCGCGATCATCGCCATCCTGGCCGGCGCCGTGTTCGTGGGGTTGACCGCGCTGCGGCAGCTGCGCCGGGAGTCAGCCGATTCGGGACGGCTCATGGCCTTGGGCATGACCCGGCGGGACCTGCACCTCCTGAACGTCTGCCGGTCGCTCACGATCGCCGCACCGGCCTGTCTTGTCGCCGCCGTCGGCATCGTCGCCCTGTCGCCGATCGAGCCGCTCGGCCTCGCCCACCGGCTCGAGTTCGTCCATCCGTTTCGGCTCGACCTCGTCGTGCTGGCGGCGACCGTCCTGGCGGTGCTGGTGCTCTTCGCCCTGGCCGGACTGGCGACGCCGGTCGAGGCCGCCAACCGACGGCGCTCCCCGGCAGGGACGCGGGCGACGCGGCTCGACCATGCGCTCCTCGGTCTGGGCCCGGTCGCGGTGGTGGGAGCGACGATCGCCCGCGGCCGGTCGTCACGGGCCGCGATCGCCGTCACCGCGATCGCCCTGGCCGCGGGAATCGCGGCAGGTGGCGTCGTCGCCAGCTTCGATCGCCTGGTCGGCGGGCACGAGCGATACGGCGCGTGGTGGGACGTGGCCGTCGGGCAGTATTCCGAGCAGGCGCCGCTGGACGCCGGCGTCGCCAAGCTGCGGGCCAACCCCGCGGTCGTGGCCGCCGCCGGCTACTACGAGCAGAGCGGCGTGGCCACGATCGATGGACGAAGTACGTGGCTGCTCTCGACGATCGACTTCATCGGCCATCGAGGGCCGATCATCGCCAGCGGTCGGCCCCCTGCGGCCGACGACGAGGTCGCCCTGGGCGGGAAGACGGCGCGCCAGCTGGGAAAGGGCATCGGCGACCAGGTCACCGTGCGCTCCGCCTCCTCCGAGGTCACCCTGCGGGTCGTCGGGACCGTCGTCGTCAATAATCCGATCGCCAGCGATTCGGGCGCCGCCGGCCAGGGCACCTTCGTCCGGCCGTCTGTCTTCGTCGACCTCGTAGGGCGGGCCGTGGCCCAGTCGGTGGTGGTCACCCTCGATCCCCGCCGGCCCCGGGCGACGGCGATCGAGTCGGTCCGCCGCGACTTCTCGGGCTCCATCCGGGAGCCCAGCCCCCAGGCCGCCGTGCGCAACCTGGGCCGCCTCCGGGCCGTCCCCTGGTTGATCGCCGCACTGATCGCGATCCTGGCCCTGGCAACGCTCCTCCACGCCCTGGTCACGCTGTTGGCCCGCAACCGCAACGCCCTCGCCGTCCTGGCCGTCCTAGGTTTCACCCGGGGCCAGCGGCGAGGCGCGTGCGTGTTCGCCACCGTCGCGCTCGTCCTCGTCGGGGTGGTCGTCGGCATCCCGTTCGGCTTGCTCGTCGGCGCCCACGTCTGGCGGTCGGTGGCCGACGGGGTCGGCCTCCCGTCGGGATCGGTGTTGGCCTGGAGGCCCCTGGTCGTGGCGCCGATCGGGGTACTGGGCGTCGCCGCGCTCGTCGCCCTTTCCTCCTCCCGTGGATCGGTGCGGGCAACCCCGAGCGAGCAGCTCCGGGTGGAGTGATGATCGGCCCGTGGTCGCGGAGGCCGATCGGGAACGGGCATTATGCAATCCCGCCAAGAAGTACCTTCGTGTTCGCTGGATGCATCGATAGAGGGAGGGCCGATGCCGAGCCCCGATGAGATCCGAGACGTTCAGCGAGTGAGGTGGGCCGGGCTCTCTGCGGGATGGGAGAAGTGGGACTCGGTCATCGTGGAACAGCTGGGCCCGGTCGGTGAAGCGATGATCGAGCGTCTCGACCTAGCTGAAGATCATCAGCATCTCGACATCGCCGCGGGGACGGGTGAGCCGGGTCTGAGCATCGCCAGACTGTTGCCGAAGGGACGCGTTGTGCTGACCGACCTCGTCGCGGAGATGCTCGACATAGCCGAGCGACGGGCCACGGCGCAAGGGATCGCCAATATCGAGACGCAGGTGTGCAGCGCCGATGATCTCCCGTTCGACGAGGGCACATTCGACAGCGTCTCGGTGCGCTTTGGGTACATGTTCTTCCCCGACATGGCCAAGGCGACGGCCGAGTTCGCGCGCGTACTCAAGCCGGGGGGTCGTCTCTGCTCGTCGGTGTGGGTCAAGCCCGAGGAAAACCCGTGGACGACGATCGCCATGCAGGCGATCGCGACCGAGGCGGTGGTGGCGCCACCCGACCCGGACGGGCCGAACATGTTCCGGTGCGCGGCCCCGGGATATGTCAGTGCCCTGTACGAGGGCGCGGGGCTGCGCGACATCGCCGAGTGGGACGTCGACATCGAGCTCGTGACACGATCGCCCGCGCAGTACTGGGAGATGATCAGCGAGCACGTCTCGCTCGCAGTGGCGGCGCTGCAGCAGGTCGACGAACCGGCGCGGGAGCGGATTCGGGCCAACGCCATTGCGAAGGTGAGCGGGTTCGAGAAGGACGGCAAGGTCCGGGTTCCGGGCGTGGCCCGGTGCATCGTGGGAACGAAACCGGACGCCAGCGGCACCCGCCTACTCGACGGCGACGGCGACGGCCGGGTCGGCCGAAACCCGTCCTGACCGTCAGAGGATCCGCGACAGGAAGGCCTGGGTGCGCGCTTCCCGGGGCGCCGACAGCACGTCCCGGGGGGCGCCCCGTTCCACGACGAGTCCGTCGTCCATGAACACCAGTTGGTCTCCGACCTCCCGGGCGAAGCCGATCTCGTGGGTGACGACGACCATGGTCATCCCGGCCGCGGCCAGCTGCTTCATGGCGTCCAGCACGTCCCCCACCAACTCGGGGTCGAGGGCCGACGTGGGCTCGTCGAACAGCATGACCTTGGGTTCCATGGCCAGGGCCCGGGCGATCGCCACCCGCTGCTGCTGACCGCCCGACAGTTGCGCCGGGTACCGGTCGGCCTTCGCCGCCAGACCGACCCGTTCGAGCAACTCGAGGCCCCGGGCCTTGGCCGTCGCCCGGCGCTCGCCCCGGACCCGCATCGGCGCCTCGACGACGTTGTCGAGTGCGGTGAGATGGGGGAAGAGGTTGAACCGTTGGAACACCATCCCGATGGCCGACCGTTGCCGGGCCGCCTCCCGCTCCCTCAGCTCGTAGGCCCGATCGCCCTTCAGGCGGTAGCCCATCAGCTCGCCGTCGACGTACAGCCGGCCACCGTCGATCGGCTCCAGGTGGTTCACGCAGCGGAGGAACGTGGTCTTCCCCGACCCCGACGGCCCGATGATCACCATCACCTCGCCGGTGGCCACCTCGAGGTCGATGCCCCGCAGCACCTCCGTCCGCCCGAAGCGCTTGCGCACTCCCTCGGCCCGCACCATGGCCGTCACTGGCGGACCGTCGTCACGTTTCGCCGCACCCGGGCCAGCAGCGTCTCCGGGACGTTCCTCGCCGATCCCCGGGCGAAGCGCCGTTCGAGGAAGTACTGGCCGACGCTGGCCACGCTGGTGAGGGCGAGGTACCAGATGCTGGCCACCACCAGCAGTTCCAGGATCCGCAGATTGGCGGAGTAGACGTCCTGCGTCCGCCGGAGCAGCTCGCTGTAGAGCACCACCGACGCCAGCGACGACGTCTTCAGCATGGAGATGAACTCGTTGCCGGTGGGTGGGATGATCACCCGCATGGCCTGGGGGAGGACGATCCGGCGCAGGGTGAGCGCGGGGAACATGCCGAGCGCCTTGGCCGCATCGACCTGGCCTTCGTCGACGGAGATGATCCCGGCCCGCACGATCTCGGCCATGTACGCCCCCTCGTTGAGCGCCAGTCCGAGAAACGCGGCCTTGAACGGGGTCATGAAGTCGACCATCCGGGCCCGGTAGAGGTAGACGTCGACGAAGGGCAGCTTGATCGACACGAACGCGAAGACCAGGGGGAGGCTGAACCACAGGATCAGCTGCACCAGGACGGGCGTCCCCCGGAAGAGCCACACGTAGACCCAGCTCGTCACCCGCAGCACCGGGTTGGCGGCCAGCCGCATCACCGCGAAAACCACGCCCAGGACGATCCCCGCCACCTGGGCGGCGACCGCGATCACGAGGGTGTTGCGGACCCCTTCGAGGATCGAATGGTTGAACAGGTAGCGCCGGACGACGTCGCCCTCGATGGCGCCGGAGGTGGCCGCGGCGGAGAGAAGCCATCCGACGAGCGCCAGGATGGCGGCCGCCGCGACCCACCGCCCCGCGTGCCGGACGGGGACTGTACGGACGTCGCGCAGCGCCGGGGCGGGGGGTTGCGGCCCCCCGGGTTCCACTGCCGGCAGCCGTTCAGCCGCCGTTGATGGCGGCCGTCTTGAGGGCGCCCTGGCTCACGTCCCATTTGGCCAGGATCCGGTCGTACGAGCCGTCGGCGACGATCGCCATGAGCGCGTCCCGGAGGACGTCGCGCAGGACGACGTCCTCCTTGCGCACGCCGATGCCGTAGGGCCCGGCGCCGAGCTGCTCGCCCACCACCTCGAAGTCCTTACCATCGCCCGACACCTTGGCGTTGTAGGCGGCCACCGGGAAGTCGTTCATGTCGGCCACGCTCCGTCCCGCCTTCAGGGCCAGCAGGGCGTCGGTGTCCTTCTCGAAGGTGAGGACCTCGAGGTCGGAACCGCGGCCCTGGCACGCTGTCTTCTGGGTATTGGCCAGGTCCTCCTGGATGGTGCCCTTCTGCAGGCCGATGGTCTTGCCGCACAGGTCGTCGAGGGTCCGGATGCCCACCGGGTTGCCCTTGGCTACCAGGATCGATGTGCCGGCGCTGAAGTAGTCGACGAGATCGATGGCCTGCTGGCGCTCCTTGGTGTCGCTGAGGGCGGACATCACGATGTCGAAGCGCTTGGCCTGCAGGGCGGGGATGATCCCGGCGAACTCGGTGTTCATGAACCGGCAGGTGAAACCCCCGAACTTGGCCACGACGGCGGCGCAGATGTCGACGTCGAGCCCGGTGACGTCCTGGGTGCCCTCCTCGAAGAACTCCACCGGCGCGTACGCGACATCGGAGCCGACATCGAGGTTGGGGGCCTCGATGATCGCCGCCGGGAGCCGTCGCCCGAGGTCGGTGATGTCGCCGTCGCCGGCCGATCCCGCCGGTTTGTCGCTGCTGCCGCAGCCGGCGGCGAGGAACGCGGCGACGGCAGCGAGGGCCGTCAGCGTGCGGAACCTGCGGGATTGGGTCACGGGGGGACCTCCTCGGCAGCGACTTGCGCCGGAGTGTAGGTCCGGACGACGCCGCGTCAGCGCCCGTAGGCGGCCAGGACCCGTAGCGCCCAGAGGGTCATGACCCCCCGGTACTCCAAGGTCGACGCCGCGCTGGGCGGCTCCCACGTGATGGCCCATCCGCCGTCGGCCTGCTGGTCGAGTTCGAGCCGGTCGAGGTGGCCTTCGATGAGAGCGTCGGCGAAGAGCGGCCGCCACCGGCTGGTGGGCGTGGGAACGATGTGCAGCGGGGTCACCCCGTAGGACGGGTCGTGAGGGTCGGCCCGGTAGTGGGCGGCCTTCTCCAGGTGCTCGACGACGGTCGGAGCCAGCGCGTCGGCCCGGGTCCGGTCGGGGACGTCGCCCAGGAAGACGAGGATCTCGCTCACCGCGTGGGCGTCGTCGGGGAGGCCCTCGTCCAGCGCCGACCAACACCACGCGGTGGCCTGGTCGAGCCACGGGTGCCCGAAGTCCATCCGGTGGAGCAGGCCGGCGAGGCCGGCGGTGGGGTTGAACCCGGGGACGTAGGTCCACTCCGACCAGTGCCCGGCCCGGGGGTAGGCCTCCATGACGGGGGACGAAAGGGCTACGGCGCCCTCCGGGGTGGCGATCGAGGTCAGGAAGGCGCAGGCCCGGGCCACCATCTCGTGGTCGACGGTGCCGGCCGCGGTGAGGATCTGCAGGGCGACCTCCACGTCGATGCCGAGGCTGGCCGGGCAGCGCTTGTCCGGCTCGAGGCCGTGACCGAAGCCTCCGTCGGGGTTCTGGTAACCGCGGAGGGCGTCGACCACGCCCCCGGCCGGAGTCCCGTCGAAGATGGTGGCTGCCAGCCGCTGCTCGAGGACGCGGCCTTCCCGTTGGATGAAGGCCCGTCCCGCCTCGTGGATCTCGGTGCTCATGGGGAGATCCTGGCCCGGGGCGACGCTGGCCGTCTTGGACGGATCAGACGCCACCGATGAGCCGGGCCGGTGTGGTGCCCGCCAGCCGGGCGCATTCCCGGTTGAGGTGGGACTGGTCGGCGTAGCCGGCGTCGGCCGCCAGCCGGGCTAATCCCGCCCGCGGCCGCACCTCGGCCAGGGCCAGGAACCGGCGGAAGCGCAGCACCCGGTCGAGGGTCTTCGGCCCGTATCCCACTGCCGCCCGGCACCGGCGGTGGAACTGGCGCTCGCTCACACCCAGGGCGCCGGCCAGCGATCCCACCGGCCGGGCGACGGATCCCCGGCTGAGGACGGCCACCGTCGCCTCCACCAGGCGGTCGGGCTCGGCGATCCTCGGGAGCCAGTCCGCCACGGCGTCACCCAGTGCGACGGCCGCCGCCGGTAGGGACCCCTCGGCCGCCTCTGCCATCCGCTCCGCCAGCCGGGCCGCCCGCTCCTCGCCCAGCACCGCGGCCGCCTCGACCCGAAGGTCAAGAAGATCGGACGCGGGTACCCCGAGCACGATCGCGGCCAGCCCGGGCCGGAACCGGATACCGACGTAGAAGCCGTCCGGGCGGCGGACCACGTCGACCGGGCCGGTATCGGGACCGGCCACCAGGAGGCGGCTCCCGTCCCAGAGGAGGTCGACGCAGCCGTCGGGCAGGACTCGTTGGACATACGTCTCGCCTCCGGGACCCATGCGCCCGGCCCACGTGCACGCCACGTGACGGGTTAACGGCGGCGGCGGCCGCCACTCCTGGTACGACGGCGCCGCCACCGCGTCCCCCTCCGCTCGACCTCGGGCGACGACGGCGTCGACGTCCGGGCGGGGCACGGATCCCGAGGATACCGGGGCCATCCCATTGACGTTAGAAGTCGGGACCCGTGGGTACGAATTCTTCAGGCAAACAAGGAGGATTCATGGGAGACGTCCAGGACCCCCAGGCACGCGTCGGTGGAGCCCACACGGGCGGAAACAATCCGTACCCGGGTGGCAAAATCGAAACCGACCCGACCCCGCCGTACGAGGGCCGCAGCACAGGCCCCGATGACACCGAGAGCACTCGGGCCAAGACGGACAGCGTGGAGCGCCAGCTCGAGAACACCGCCAGCAAGGGCGAGGCCGAAATCGGCCAGGTCAAGAGCCCCGGTGGGTCCAACGTCGACCCCGAGACGGGCGAAGACGGCAGCCCCGTGTCCGAGGGCGAAGTCAGCCACCGGACTCCGAACGACCCCTACGGTGTCGGCACCAGTGCCAGCCAGCGGGGCGAGACCTTCGCCGAGCCGGCCACCGAGCACAAGGGCCCGACCAACCGGCCCGTCGGCCAGGTCGAGAGCGACCTGATGGAGCCCAACAACTCCGGCTCCGGGACTTCCGACCCCAACAACTAGGAAGTCCGAAGCCCTGGCCATCGGCCGGGGCGGCAAATGAACCACCGGGCGCACCGCTGTCCGCAGCGGTGCGTTCGGCGCGTTCAGGGCGAAATGGCAGGGGACGAAAAGAAGCGGGCCGTCTGCTCGGCGGTGGACACAGCCACCGCCTCCTCCATGGCCCGGGCGAGCACGCTGAGCACAGCGGTGGCGGTGACCGGGCGCACCTGCTGGAGGGCGGCGGTGACCGCCGGCAGTCGGTCGGCGGGATACCCCGCGGCCACGAACGGCTCCCACACGTGGGTTTCGAACAGCTTCACCATGCGGCGGGCGATGGGGACCATGTCGGCGGCCAGCTGTTCGCTCTCCTCGATGGCGGCGGCGAGGGGGACTCCCCACGACGCCAGGTCGGCCCCGGCGCGCACCAGGCGGGGACTGGGCGCCAGGAAGCTGTCGGTGTCCTGGGGGTCGGGCCGGAGAAGGCCGGCGGCCACGGCCCGGTCGAGCAGCGTGGCGTCGCCGGCGATCTCGGGGAAGAGCGCCACCAGCTGCTCCCGGGAGACGCGCTCGGGCACCTCGTCGCTCCACGGGGCGGTGAGGGCGTCCTCGAAGCCGAGCACCTCGGTGAGGCTGCGCCCCTCGTCCCACCCCTGGAGGAGGTCGCGGATGGCGGCGAGGGAGAAGCCCCGCTGTTGGAGGCGGTCGATGTAGGCGAGGCGGACAAGGTGGTCGGACCCGTAGTGGCCGACCCGTCCCACCATCCGGGGCGGGGGGAGAAGGCCCCTCGTCTGGTGGGCCCGGACGTTGCGGGTGGTGGTCCCGGCCCGCCGGGCGAGCTCGTCGATCGTCATGGTGCCGACGGGTTCGTCCACGGTCGGGAGCGTATCGCACGATGACCCTTGTGAATGTGACATCGAACGATGTAAGGTTCGGGCGTCACTTCGAGGGGGAGGCCGCGTGCACGTGATCCTGGCTGACGGATGGGGTTACGACGCCTGGGCGTGGCTGGTCGTCCCCATCGGGGTCTACTGCGTGTGCAGCCTGGCTCTCTTCGCCTTCGGACGGAACGAGCGGCCCGGGTTCTCCAACTTCTTCTTCGGCCAGATCTCCGACAGCCTGCGCCGGCTGACGGGCTTTCCCGGCTGGGCCATGGCCGGCGTGCTCAGCGGGCTCCTGTTCCTGCTCATCCTGGTCATCGGCTTCTACTGGGACGTGGCCTGGCACATCGACAACGGCCGCGACGTGCAGTTGTTCACCCCGTCGCACACCATGATCCTGGTGGGGCTGGGGGGGCTGGTCTACGCCGCTTTTCTCACCATGGGCTTCGCCACGCTGGACAAGGCGCGGGTCGGGTTCAAGCACGGGGTGGCCAACGTGCCGTGGTCGTCGGTGCTGCTCCTGGCCCTGGGCTTCGGCGGGATGGCCGCCTTCCCCCTCGACAACCTCTGGCACCAGACCTACGGGCTCGACGTGACCCTGTGGAGCCCCACCCACCTGCAACTGGTGGGCGGGGGCGCGTTGGGGACGGTGGCCCTGTTCCTCATGCTGGCCGAGGCGCTGCCTGCTGCTCGGCCGACGGCGGTGGGGCGGGGCATCTTCGTGCTGACGGGCGGGACGGTGCTGGTGGCACTGTCGGCGGTGCAGGCCGAGTTCGACTACGGCGTGCCGCAGTTCCAGGCGCTGTACCTGCCCCTGCTCATCGTGGTGGCGGCGGGGATGGCCCTGGTGCTGGCCCGGATCGCGCTGGGCCCGTGGGGGGCGGTGAAGGTCGTGGTGGTCTACCTCGGGCTGAGGGGGTTCCTCGCCCTCGTGGTCGGCGGCGTCTTCCACCACACCGTGCCCCGGTTCCCGCTGTATCTCGCGTCGGCGCTGGCGGTGGAGGGAGCGGCGGCGCTGGTGGGGACGCGGTCGCGGCTGCGCTTTGGTCTGGTGGCCGGGGGGCTGGTGGGAACGGTCGGGTTGGTGGGCGAACTGGCGTGGGTGCGGCTGTCGGGGTGGGCGCCGGTGCCGATGCCGGCGTCGATGGCGGTGAAGGTGCTGCTGTTGGCCCCGGTGGCGGCGGTGGCGGCGGCGTTGCTGGGAGCGGGACTGGGCCGGGCGTTCTCTGGCCGCGGCTCCGGTGATGGCGATCGGATGCCGGTGGCGGCGCTGGTGGGGGCGGGGTTGGCGCTGGTGGCGGTGCTGGCCTACCCCCTGCCCCGCAACGTGGGGTCGGTGGACGCGGTGGTGCGGACGGAGGTCGTCGCCGGCGACCGGGCCTTCGTGGAGGTTGACCTGGACCCACCGGGCGCGGCCTCGGGGGCCACCGCCTTCGCGGTGACGTCGTGGCAGGGCGGGGGACGGGTGACCGCCTTCTTCGACGAGCTCGGCCCCGGCCGGTACCGGTCCGAGAAGCCGGTGCCGGTGACGGGCACGTGGAAGACGGTCGTCAGCCTCCAGCGCGGCTCCGAGGTGATGGCGGCGCCGGTGTACCTGCCCGCCGACCCGTCCATTGGCGCTGCGGCGGTGCCGCTGGTGCCCGAACGGCAGGGCCCGTTCGTGCGCAACACCACCTTGCTGCTGCGGGAGCAGCATCCGGGGCCGACGTGGCCGGCGGTGGCGGTGTGGATCGGCTTCGTGGCCGCGATGTCGGTCTGGGTGGCTCTGATGGCGGTGACCGCGGTACGGGTCCGGGGGGCCGGTGGCGCGGTGTCCGAGGGCCTCGACGGGGCCCGCCGCACGACCGACTGGTCGACGACGCCCATCGAGCGATCACTGGCTCCCCACGGCCGCTAGGCTGGTCAAGCCGTTCCCACGGTCCTGTGGTGCAGCCTGGAGTGCACGCCGCCCTGTCAAGGCGGAGGTCGCGAGTTCAAATCTCGTCAGGACCGCCCCCCACGGTCGGGTAGCTCAGTAGGTAGAGCGCGCGCCTGAAAAGCGCGAGGTCACCGGATCGACGCCGGTCCCGACCACCACAAAAGCCCTGGTCAGAGGTGGTGTGATCGGGATCGCGAGTCGTGCGACGAGATCCCATCCCGCGAAAATCCCGCGGACCCTTGCGGGAGCAGGCCGATTCATGACCAGTGGGGTGTCACCCTCGACACCGTCCTGAGTCTTGGTCCGCAAAACCCCTTGAGGGCCACCGTTGATCTGCAGAGAGACGACAGCTTCCCGACAACAGCCATACCCGGGAGCCGCTGCGAGAGACGATGCACTAGCTTGGTCCTGCTCAACCCACAAAGGTGAAGAGTGTGACCACGGGCGGACCCGCAACTGAGTACATGCATGTCCTGTCGGAGCTGGCCAACTTCACAGGGTTCGGGTATTACCGGCACTGCATCGACCAGCTCCGGCTTCGTGTCGAGGCTGCGATCCTCTATGTGACTGAACCAGCCGCCACCTTCCGGTCGTGTGCGCTCCCCGACCGGACCCTCTCCCTATTAGCAGTTAGCACTAAGCCAGACATTGTTGTTACTGACCGGCCCCGTCAGCTCCGTCTGAGTGAGTGTGAGAGTGGCATCGCGATTACGGGAAACGAGCCCCGCACCTGGGTTTGGGATTCCAATACCGTCGAGCCGATTGGCATTGCTGCTCCAAGCCCGTACGTGACCATCTCCGTCGGATTCGCTCTCGGCGCATCCGGCGATCGCGCTGCGTTAACGGCGTGCTTCCTGGAGGCCACTGACGAAACGTATCGACGGGTGACGGACGTGGCTAATGCGGTGGGCCTTGTCCACGACTACATTCAGGAACGGAAAAGCCACCAGCTGACGGACTCGCTTGCCCGCCTGCTTATTGCTGACAACGACCAGGCTGGCATTATTATGGCAGCGATTGACAACATCCGAACAAGTAACCGGCTCTGTTCTGTCACCTTTGCGTTTGCACGTTCCTCCGCCATCTTTCACACAAGCCGCGGTCCACACCACAATCCTCGCTCGATTCACAGACTCCTTGAGCATTTTCGGATGTCAGACGAGAAGAGCGACGTGGTCTTCCTCCCCGACCTCCGGCATCTCGAGCGCGACGGTGACGCTATACAATTATCCTATCCGGATCTTCCGACCCATGCATTCGCAGCCGATCGCGAGCGATTCCAACGTTCCTTGACCAAGACTCAAGGTAGACGGGAGCCTACGATCAGTGATCTTACGCTCTGCCTCCGTGGGGATGGTGAACCTCTAGCACTTGTCCGGATGACCGGGACCATCAGTCGGCCATATGCCATCCGCCAACGAGAGGTCTCCCGTATTGCACATGCGGCTCCATTGCTCCAAGGCATCGCACAGCGAACAATGCGAGACCTGCGACGCGAGGCCATGGTTAAGTCGTTGAGCAATCATGTAGGAGCTATACAAACACTCAACAAGGAGATACGCCAAAATGCGATAGGACTTCGGCGAGACAATTCTATTGGCGGCGCGTTCGAATTAGGGCGTGTCGCTGCGGACCATACGAAGGAAAGGCACGCGAAGGAGCTAGCAGACGTCTTTTATCGCAGCATGCTTGCACATGTAGCGACGGCTATCTCCGGCGCAGACATTCTTAGTATTCGGACACTAACTGATCCCAGTACTCTCCATTTCGTGCACTTCTTCGGCGATGCCTGGGAGCACGACGGCACCGCCGAGATCCGCGCTGCGCGAATTCGAAGGCCGTTCCCGTTGACAAACCCACCGACATCCGCCGGAGCTGAAGTCTTCCTGACCGGAGAGCCGCGGTTTGTAGGATTGCCCGGTCAGGGCAGGCATAGGCACCAGCCTTTCGACCCAACATTTCCTACGAGGTCCGCAGCATACGTACCTATCCAGGCCGGACCCATGACGATAGGCGTGCTTGACGTCCGATCGAGTGATCACGAGCTCACACTGGAGGATACGGCAGCCTGTGAGATCCTCGGCCAGGTGATAGGTCTCACGGTGGAACTGCGCTCGTCGATCCAAGATGAAATTAGCCGATCTACGGTGCACGTTAAGGCCCTTGAGGATCTTAATCATCAGATCAAGACCCCACTAGGTCTTGTTATGAAGCGCGCAGACCTCACGGTCGATGTCTTGGACGACTATAGCGACCGTTTTAGACTATCCACTGGACAGCGCTGGAAGCCACAGGATCACGTCATGTTCTTACGGGCTGTCGCAGCGAATGCTCTTCGAGTCGCTCAATCAGTGTCATCGTATGTCGAATTGGCTACATATGGAAAGCTGAACCCGAGGCGTGAACGGACAATGCTTTCAACCCTCCGGCTAAAGATCGTCGGTGTTGTGCGCGACGCAGGCCTGCTTGCATCGGAGGACGCGAAGACGATTCGGATGGAGGACGCCGTTAAAGGACACCCTGTTGAAGGGCGTACAGTGGAACTATCTCTCGACTATTTCCAGCAGGTCTTGCAACAGGTCCTAGACAACGCGCTGAAGTATGCTTGGGAGGGTTCGCAGATCCTGGTAAGATTCTACGTCGAAAAGGAAGAATTCCGCATGTCCATCTCAAGCCGCGGAGTACGGGTCCCGCCTTTTGAGGAAGAGCGAGTTTTTGAGCGCAACTACCGCGCGCAGGCCGCAGTCGACGCCGCAGAGGCGGGGTCTGGAATTGGGCTCTGGATCGTTCGGGCTATTGTAGAGTCCGCCGGGGGGGTAGCGAGACTTGTATCCAACGGCGACCGCACTACCGTGTCGATATCCCTCCCGCTGACGGCACTGGCCTGATGGCGCGCCAAGTGGTAATCGTGGATGACAGCAGCGCCCTCCTCGCCACGATTCGTCAGGCCATCGAGGCATCGGACCTTGATATTGTGCTTCAGGATGTCCGATCCGAGTTCGACTTTATCGAATCCATCGGACGGTGGGCCGCCAATCCCCCTTCGGCGTTTGTAATAGACGTCATGCTTCGGTGGGTTCGTCCGTTACCGGATTCACCACAACGACCTGACTGGTACAGAGACGACAGCCGTTTTCGAGCAGGAATACGTTGCGCCCGTCGCCTTCACGATAATCGGTCTCTAAATAGTTCACCGGTTATCTTTTATACGGTACTAGACCGGTCCGACGTGGTGAAAGATTTGAAGGAGGAGCCATTCTCCTTCCCGATATTTCACAAGGACGATGGTTTCAGTGTCCTCTTTCGTGCGTTAGATCGGATTGCGGTTGACCGAAAGTGAATGTCGCGGGTGCGCCGCTTCCTATGGCACCTCACTCAGGACCAGTTCTGCTATACGTCCAAGTTCTTGTCCTGTTTCGGACGCAGCATCCTGCAGGGTGATAGCGAGCACCTCGAGTGTCTGTAGTGGACTTGTGGCAAGATATATGCTCCGGAGAAAGTCCACTACCTCCGCTCGAAACAAATCGGGGTTATTCTTGAGCCGTATTCTCGACCAGCGCGAGTCGGTCGTGCGCCGCTCCCACCGAAAACCCTCGGGTTCAGTCAATGAGACAATGATAGTAGGAATCGACGCGACAGACATGTACTGCTCTACAGGCAGGCTCACGCTCGGAATGCTGTCAATGATTTCTGGTTCTCCAATACCATGGTTCATAATGTGTCTCATGGTGGTTCGATAGCGGCCTGAGCAACCGGAGCGAGTTATTGTCCGCTCTGCCTCGGCAGTCTTCCGGCTAACGCGCATCGCCGCAACCTTTCGAAGGACTGTTCCGCGTGTTGAGAGCTGAAGCCGGTCATCTGCCCACCGCCTTACCAATCCAAGCGCTATAAGGGCGTCGACCTCACTGATACCTTGAGAGCTGATGCCGCCAAGCTGAAGAACCTCGATCGCGTGGAATGGTTCGCGCTGTGGCAGGGAAAGCAAGACTGTGAACTCGATGTCCGACAGGCGATGGACATCTAACTCAAGACGAGACCTCGCAACCTCGTTGTCCAAGCGAGTAAGCGTGGAGCGCAGCCTGCGTCTGTCGCTGGTGATCGAGTTCTGGCGGTAGAGCGAGGAGAGGAACTCTCTCGCCTCGACCAGTTCCTCGACTTGGAGGCGGTCGGACGCCTCCGAGATCAGGCGAAGGGTGGTCGCGGAGATGACATCTGTGGCGAGTGACTCTCGGTTCCTCGTCAGCCATGTCGTCAACTTCACCGGCTCCACCGTTCTTCACTAGACTCCGGCGGATGCCGGACCACCCCAGAGATCCAATTGATGTTTTCGTCGAGCTGTTTGATCGCTTTACCGACCGACGGCGACCGCATGAGCCAACCTGGTGGGCCGAGAATGGGCTGTTAGCTGGCCGTTCCCCGAAGGCGGATCAAGTGCGGGCGATGCTAACACGTACGGGCCGGATCACCCCGGAGTTTCTCCTTGGGTGTCGGGATACCACCTCCAGACTCGCAGTTCTGCTCGCGATAGACAACTTGGTAGGTGAGGTCCTCAACCTCCCCCCGGATTCTGTACCCCGGAGGATGAAGTACATCCGACACCGGTACCTAGGGTCTGGGAGACTAGACGACGATTCGGAGCTCGTGCTGCCAAGGCGAGATGGCTACCACGGGACCAGGAGCGAGGAAGGTCTCTACTCCCTCTTGCAGAACATCATTCGGGTTCCGCGACGATGTAGTGGCCGCATAAGGTTTGTTAACGCAATATCTGATTCTGACCGGATTGACCCGTACCGTACCGGGGTTGGTGCCAAAGGAATCACGGTTGGATGTGTACCCTTTCTCGACCATCCGGATGAATTGACGTTTGAGCGGATTCCGCGTGGTGGTAAGTATTTCTACAGTATTCAGCCGAAACCCCTGTTGGAACGACGCGTTTACGAGACGCTGCGACGACTTGATCGGAGTCGGTGTGTAGTCGGTGTCGTTCCCGAGCTAGCTCTTTCGAAGGAACTTCTCGATGCGTGGAAGATTGCGGTGACGCGCCCCAGGCCTAAGCAGTCAAGGTTGAGGTGGGTACTCGCCGGAACTGGGGCGATCGCTCAGTCCGACGCGAGGAAGGCGCCCGGCAATACCGCAGCCCTCATTGACCGTAATAGCGGGCGAGTCGTTGCGCTGCAGGATAAACGTAGCCCCTTTAACCTTCAAGATGAGGACATTAAGAAGTATGGGCTCGTCCCTAAGATCGGACGCGGTCCGATTCAGGAGTTTCTGACTGAGGGGACGCATCTCACGGTGATTGAGACAGACTTCGGACGCCTTGGTATATATGTGTGCGAGGATCTCGCTCGCGAAGATATCAACATGGTAGATGCCCAGGAACTCGGCCTTACTCATCTCCTGATTCCAGTCTTCTCCAGGCCGCTTGTCGACTTTAGTGCAAATCGGTGGAGCTGGGAAGTGATTTCTGCAGATGGGTATAGTGAAAAGTTGGGCATTTGCTCCGTGGTCTCGACGTCCCTCGTGATCCATCGCGCGGTTTCGGTGAGCCCAGCGGGCTCGCCAATCGCTCCACCTGTCGTCACATCGGTGAGCTTCCGCCCAGTCGAGCCCCGCAAGGCCAAACCGCATTTCGGAATGTCGGAAGGTGATCCGACGGCGGTCTCTGTGCATCCGGTCAGTTTCCGGCGGGCTGTCTCGTAACCCCGGCCACTTGCGTTAGAGCGACGGGGTGCAGCCTGACGAGCGCGACCGCCTCGTGCGGCTGTCCGCGTTCACTTGGCTTGCGCGGCAGATCGAACTTCGCGGCGAGGTCCTGCCGATCAGCGTCCTTCGGGAGGGTTTCGTCTACAACGACCGAAGGGTTCCGCTCATGGGGCCCCAGGGCATCTTCAAGCCCGCTGTACTGCCCGACGCTCCACTGAGCATCACCACCGTGCCCGTCGTCGAGGGGCGGGACAGGCCGTACGACGACGAGATGGGACCCGATGGGTTCCTCCGATACCGCTATCGGGGGACCAATCCCAGCCACCACGACAACGTCGGGCTTCGTCGGGCGATGGAGCGACAGCTCCCCCTCGTCTACTTGTTTGGCACTGCTCCTGGGTGGTACCGGCCCGAATGGCCGGTGTTCATTGTCGGAGACGATCCCGCGGCGCTGTCCTTCACCGTCGCCATGGACGATCCTCAGGTGCTCCGGCCCGATCTCACCGTTGACGTCGTGGACGAGGCCAGACGTAGCTACATCACCCGGCTGACCAGACACCGGCTGCACCAGCTCGCCTTCCGGCAGCGCGTGCTCCTTGCCTATCGGGAGTCGTGTGCGATGTGCCGACTGAACCACGTCGAGTTGCTCGACGCCGCCCACATCCTGCCCGACGGCCATCCGCGGGGTGACCCGGTGGTCACCAATGGCATGGCCATGTGCAAGCTCCACCACGCAGCATTCGACCGTCACATCGTGGGGATCCGTCCCGACCTCGTCGTCGAGGTCCGACACGACATCCTCGAGGAAGTCGATGGGCCGATGCTTCGTCACGGTCTGCAGGATCTTCAGGGCAGGAAGCTCCTGGTCCTACCATTTCGACGGATCCAGCACCCGGACCCGGAGTCGCTCGCCGAGCGCTACGAGCTCTTCCGGTCGGCCGGCTGAGCCCTGTCAGCCGGTCTGGCGGAGCGTGTATTCGCGTAGGACGACGGGCGACGCGCCCGATGCCGGCGGGTGGTCCCCGTGCAGTACGTCGGGGTCAAGGTCGATTCCGGCCGGCCACACGACGGTGCCCGCGACTTCGTCAACCGCGACCCGGGCGAACTCGGCGGGATTCCGCAACGACTCGAACATGCGGCCCTCGATCATCGGGCCCAGGTCGAGCTCCCTCACCAGCCCGTCGGAGAACGTGAGGCGGAGCTGGAGCCCGCCTAGGGGCCTCGACGTCGATGATTCTCGCCGGACGGCTCATGCGGTGTTCAGGCTACCGGAGCGGTTCGACGGGAAGGAGGGGCTCCGGGGATTGCGCCCGCTACCAGTTCGCCGTCAGGTCGTCCCGGTGGAGCTCCGTCCAGTCCGCCACGAGGCGCGCCGCCGTCTTGGGGAGGGAGCCAGCGAAGAAGGTGCCGTCCGAGATGTTCACGAGCGCTTCCTCGCCGCCGTAGATGGCGTGGAAGTGGGGCGGGTTGTGGTCGCGCGAGTACATGTACACGACGATCCCGTAGAACTCGCTCAGCCGCGGCATTCCGTCGGGTTCAGCTCTTTCGATCGGCTCGGCGACCGGACGTGGTGGCGATTGGTGTCGCACGTGTGGTCGTCGTGGGCGTGGCTGCCCGGGCCATCTGGTCGAGACGGTCGGCGACGCTCTGGGCTTGACCGGGCAAGAGGTGGCCGTAGCGGTCGAGGGTGAGCGCGGCCGAGGCATGGCCAAGCATCCGCTGGAGGACCTTGACGTCGGCGCCGGCGGCGATGGCCAGGGACGCGCAAGTGTGGCGTAGGTCATGCACTCTCAGGGGGGCGACGCCGGCTGCAACCGTCGCCGGTGTCCAGACTCGCCTTCGGAAGTTCTCCAGCCGGAGGAACCCGCCCTCGGGTGCCGGGAACAACAAGCCCTCGGGGCCTGGATCGGCGTAGGCCGCCAGATGTTCCTCCAGGGCCGCCGTCACGACGCCGGGGAGAGCAACGGATCGACGGCTGGCCGCGCTCTTGGGCGCGCTGACGACGTGGTGGCCGGAGATCGTCTGGACCTGCTCGACGACGGTGATGGTGCGGTGGAGGAGGTCGACGTGCTTGCGGCGGAGGGCGCCCAGCTCGCCGGCTCGGAGCCCGCTGTAGGCGGCGACGAGGACCAAGGCCCGGTACCGCGGGTCGATGACGGCGGCCAGCGTCGCCACCTCGTCGTGGGACAGGAAGCGCATCGGCTCGACCTCGACCCGAGGTGGCTTCACGCCACGCAAGGGGTTGCGGCCGAGCAGCTCGTTGTCGACTGCGGCGGACAGCACCCGGTTGAGCGTTCGGTAGGCCTGGGACACCGAGCCGAGGGCCAGCGGTTTGCCGTGGCCACCGACCTTCGTTGTCAGCCCGGACAGCCAGGACCGCAGCGTCGACGGGGTGAGCTTGCCGATCTCGATGTCGCCCAGCACGGGCAGGATGTGGTTGCGGAGGTTGACGTCGTAGATGCGCCGGGTCGTCGGCCGTAGGTGGACCACCGTTCGCTGCCACTCGGCCGACCACGAGGACAGGGTGACCCGGCCGCTGCGGGGGTCGACCCACAGGCCTTGGTCGACGGCCGTCTGCTGCGCTCGCTCGTAGCGCTCGGCCTCCTTGCGGGTGCGGAACGTCCGCGACCGCTCCTTCCCATCGAGGCCCCGGAGCCGCACCTCGTAGCGGGACTCCCCATTCCGGGTCTGCTTCTTGGCGATCATCGGACCTCCTCGTGCCGCCCTCGCCAGTCGCGTCGCGACTTCAGATTGCCAGCTGAACAGGCAGGCGCCCAAGAAGCCCTGGCGGGCTTCGGATCCCAGGGTGTCTGGCGGGACAGGACCCGGGTCGTCAAGGCTTCCCCACGGGCGGCCTGCGGCCGGCCTTGACGACCCTGGCGCCGCGCGATGCAGCCCGGGGACATCACGCGGAAGCCGGCGGCGGCGGGGGAGGGATCTCCTTGTCCGCCAACTGGCCCTCGATGCGGTCGTACACGGCGGCGACCAGCGCGATCAGCTCGGGGTCGTCGGTGTCGATCCAGTCCTCCAGCGGCAGGTCCTCCCGCGACAAGAGCAGGTCGAGCAAGGGCCGGTCGGGCCCGTCGTCGTCGTGGAGCACCTGGTGGAAAAAGGCCCTGCCCAGGAGCACCTCGGACGTCTTGCGGTAGACCTGGCTCGGCTTCCACGCCATGAACGCGGCCATCTCGATGTTCTTGGGGACGACCTCGGCGAACACGCCGTCAAACTTGGCGACGACGTCCCGCAGCTCGCCGACCAGGCGCTCGATGGTGCCGGCCTCGTGCCACGCCAGCTCCTGGATAGCCAGCTGTCGGTTCGTCTCCAGATGGCGCCAGCTCGGCACACCGACCAGGTCCTCGAGCACCTCGTCCACCGCGCCCGCGTCGGCCGAACCCCGGATCGCGGCGACCCGGCCGCGCAGGAAATCGAGCTGGTCACGTCGGCCGACGAGGAGGCTGAGCAGCTTGGTGGTGCTGTCGCCGGTGGCTTCGAGCTCCATCCCCTCGGTGCCCGGCGCGGGGAGGAAGAACCACCAGATCGGCAGGTCGAAGGCGAGGGCGTAGGCCACCAGCTCCTGGGCGTTGAAGACTCGCCGCCGCTCCCGTTCCAGCACCCGCTCGATCGCGGAGATGCTTGCCTTGGGCAGGTGCTGTCCGAGGTAGGGAGCCAGCTCGCGGGCGGCCTCCTCCTGCGTCCACCCACGCAGTTCTCGTGCCAGCCGAAAGTTGACGCCGACGATCTGGTTGGCGTCGATCGTCCGCCCGGACCCACGCGGGGCCTGCCGCCTCTTTCTCACGGTGACTTACCTCCTGTTGCGCAATAGTGCTCCCTGTTGCGCTGATTTGCTGATTAGTCAGAATCAGTTGACAGTTGAGCCTACTCGGCGCGACTATCCGTGTCCACACATGACAGGCATGTAAGTACGGAGATAGGAGCACGCGCGTGTCGACGCTTCCCCAGGACCTTCCGCCCTTCCTGACGATCGAGGAGGCCGCCCGCCTGCTCAGGATCGGACGGACCACCGCCTACCTCCAGGCTCGCCTCTTCCACGAGACAGGCGGACGCGAGGGCCTCCCCAACGTCTGCCTCGGCCGACGCAGGCTCGTACGGCTGCAGGACCTGCTCACCATGCTCCCCGGCGACATCCAGAACTGACCGGCCGAGCGGACCCCGAAGATGCGAAGGCAAGTCCACCTCCGTACTGCCCGTCATT
>JAXDMK010000027.1:0-17920 GCA_034666105.1 Actinomycetota bacterium
CCAGGCCGGATGGGCCGTGCTCGACGGCGGACTGAAGGCCATCGCCATGGACCACGGCAACCCCACCGTCGAAGGCGGTGATCTCTGGTTCGTGTCCGACGAGCACACGACGTACGCGCCGTCTGACGGCGGAGCACTGCCAAAGGTCGGCGACCGGGTGCGCGTGATCCCCGCGCACATCGATCCCACGATCGCGAAGCACGAACGTATGCACGTCGTCGACGGCGAAGACGTCGTCGAGACGTGGGACATCGATCTACGTCACTGGTGAAGCAGTTCGGCGAGCGCCCGCAGCGCGCGGGCGCGGTGGCTGATGCCGTTCTTCTCGTCGATCGTGAGCTGCGCGAACGTTCGGCCATCGGCTTCGACGGGCTCGAACACGGGGTCGTAGCCGAAGCCGTGTCGGCCGCGCGGCTCGGGCGCGATCGTGCCGTCGACCCAGCCGGCCGCCGCGACCTCACGGCCGTCAGGGAAGCGCACGAGCGCGACCGTGCGAAATCGCGCCACGCGCTCTTCGGGCTTCGCGTGGTCCTTGAGTGAGTCGAGCAACTTGTTCACGTTGTCGGCGTACGTCGCGTGCTCGCCCGCGAAGCGCGCGGTGTACACGCCGGGACCGCCGCCGAGCGCGACGACCGCCAGGCCGGCCGATGACCCGGGCGGCAGTACTCACGGCCCTCGACCAGGCCCTGACCATCCGCGACGGCGTCGAGGTCGAGCACCCCCACGCCGGTGAGGTCAGGGTGCGGATGGTGGCCTCCGGCGTGTGCCATTCGGACCGGTCGTTCCAGAACGGCACCCTGCCCATCACGCTCCCGGCGGTGATAGGCCACGAGGGGGCAGGCGTGGTGGACGAGGTGGGCGAGGGCGTCACCGACGTCGTGCCCGGCGATCACGTGGTGATCTCGTGGGTGCCCCAGTGCCGGGAGTGCTTCTTCTGCACCCACGGGCAGCCCCAGCTGTGCCGGACGGGCGACGCCGTGCTGCTCACCGCCGGCCTCCTCGACGGCCACCCCCGCCTCCGCCTCGACGGTGCGCCCCTGCACCAGGCGCTCGGGACGGGGACCTTCTGTGAGACGACGGTGGTCGACTCCACCGCGGTGGTGAAGGTGCCCCCCGACCTCGACCTGAGCGTGGCCGCCCTCCTCGGCTGCGCCGTCCTCACCGGCGTCGGCGCCGCCCTCAACACCGCCAACATCACGCCCGGCGACACGGTGGTGGTCGTCGGCTGCGGCGGGGTGGGGCTGAACGTGATCCAGGGCGCCCGCCTGGCCGGCGCGGCCGAGATCGTGGCCGTCGACATCCACCCGGCCAAGTTGGAGATGGCCCGGGTCATGGGCGCGACCACGACCGTCGACGCCTCCCGCCACGACCCCGTCGGCGCCGTCTTCGACCTCACCGGTCAGCGGGGCGCCGACGTCGCCTTCGAGGCCATCGGCACCGGGCCCACCATCGAGCAGACCGTCACCCTCACCCGCCGCGGGGGCCAGGCCATCCTCGTCGGCATCCCCCGCATGGACGTGATGCTCACCCTCCCGGTGATGCTCGGGCTGGTCATGGCCGAGCGCACGGTGAAGGGCTGCTGGTACGGGTCGGCCGACGTGCGCCGCGACATCCCCGTCCTCCTCGAGCACTACCGCCGGGGCGACCTCCACCTCGACCAGCTCGTCTCCCGCCGCATAGCCCTGGACGAGGTCAACACGGCCCTCGACGAGATGTCGACCACCCCCGACGCCCGCTCCGTCATCGTCTTCTGATCATCGTGTTCTGATCGCCGTGTTCTGATCACCGGGGCGTGGGCGCCCTCCGGAACGAAAACGCCGCCCCGAGGGGCGGCGCTTTCCAAATCGAATCTCCGACCCGACTATCGATGCCGGGGCGGGCCTCCGTGGGGCTGTTGTCCGCCGCCTCCTCCGCCGCCGCCCAGGGGTTGGACGTTGGCTGCTTGCAGGCCCTTGGGACCCTGCTGCACCTCGAACTCGACCTTCTCGCCCTCTTCGAGGGTGCGGTAGCCGGGCTTCTGGATGGCGCTGAAGTGAACGAACACGTCTGCGCCGTCCTGTTGCGAGATGAAGCCGAATCCTTTATCGGCGTTGAACCACTTCACGGTGCCGGACGCCACGGTGGCGATCCCCCTTCTTGATCAGCTTGTACATGAGAGGGGACTGCGTGCCGTGCCCAAGCGCCAAGGTTCCAGTGACATGTAGCCAGTGCCGTGCAGATTGCCAATTCCCTCGGGCCAAAACGCTAGCAAATGGGATGCTCCGCGTCACTGGTGAACTTTGGTACCGGCGGCCGTATCTTCGACCACCCAACCCTTCGCCACCAGGTCGTCGCGAAAGGCGTCGGCGGCCGCGAAATCGCGCTCGGCGCGGGCCTGATCGCGGCGGGCGACGAGGTCGAGCACGTCGGCCGGGATGACCTCGCCGGCGCCGGGCGCGAGTGCCAGTCCGACGGCCCCCGCGATCTCCCCGACAGCCGCCACCAGGGGCCCGGCCGCATCCTGCTCATCCGCATCGAGATGGATGTTCGCCCGCCGGCGGAGGTCGGACAGCAGGGCCACCACCGCCGGGGTCGACAGATCGTCGTCCATCGCCGACCGGAATGTGGCCATCGCCGCCTCGTCGGGGGCCGAGCCCGACGGCAGCCCGGCGCTACGCCGCACGAAGTCGTCGAGGCCCCGCAGGGTGGCCGAGGCGTGCTCGAGGCTGCCGGGCGTGACCTCCACCGGCGCCCGGTAGTGGGACTGGAGGACGAGCAGCCGGTAGGCCCGCGGATCGTGGGACGCCAGCAGGTCGGTGAGCGACGTGAAGTTGCCCAGCGACTTCGACATCTTCACGGCGACGCCGCCCTCCCCTCCGCCGACAACGACGAAGCCGTTGTGGGCCCACCGGCGGGCGAACTCCTTGCCCGCGGCCACCGCCTGGGCCCGCTCGTTCTCGTGATGGGGAAAGGCCAGGTCCTGACCCCCGCCGTGGAGGTCGAAGCCCTCCCCCAGCAGGTCGAGGGCCATCACCACGCACTCGGTGTGCCAGCCGGGACGGCCCGGGCCCCAGGGCGACGGCCACGACGGCTCCCCCGGCTTGGCCTTCTTCCACAGGGCGAAGTCGCGGGCCGACCCCTTCTCCTCGTTGACCTCCACCCGGGCGCCGGCCCGCATGTCGTCGAGCGACTGGCCCGACTTCAACAGCCCGTAGTCGGGCACCGCCGCCACCGACAGGTACACCCCGTCGGACGTCTCGTAGGCCACACCGCGGTCGACGAGGCCCGCCACCCAGGCCACCATCTCTTCCACGTAGGCGGTGGCGTGAGGATCGTGGGTGGGACGCTTCACGCCCAGCCGGTCGACGGCGTCGTACCAAGCCGTCTCGAACTCGGCCGCGACGTCGTCGGGCGAGCGGCCCTCCCGATGGGCCCGGTTGATGATCTTGTCGTCGATGTCGGTGACGTTGGACACGTACGTCACCTCGTTGCCGCACCACTCCAAATACCGCCGCAGCACGTCGAACACGAGGAGGAACCGTCCGTGGCCCACGTGGGGGTGGTCGTACACCGTGGGTCCGCACACGTACATCGAGACCTTCCCCGGCTGGCGGGGGACGAGCTCGGCGTGGCGGCCCAACGCAGTGTCGTGAAGTCGCATCGCCCGGTTACCGTAACCAACAACATGACGCCGACCGTTCCGGATAAGCCCAGCCTGGAAGGGTTGGAGGCGAAGTGGGGCGCCCGTTGGGAGTCCGACGGCACCTACCGCTTCGACCGCACCGCCACCCGCGACCAGGTCTACGCGGTCGACACCCCGCCGCCGACGGTGAGCGGGTCGCTCCACGTCGGGCACGTGTTCTCCTACACCCACACCGACACGGTGGCCCGCTTCTGGCGGATGCGGGGGCGCGACGTCTTCTACCCGATGGGCTGGGACGACAACGGCCTGCCCACCGAGCGCCGGGTGCAGAACTACTTCGGCGTCCGCTGCGACCCGTCACTGCCCTACGACCCCGACTTCGAGGCGCCAAGCGAGCCGGCCAAGCGGGCGATCTCCATCTCCCGGCCCAACTTCGTCGCCCTCTGCACCGGGCTGACGATCGAGGACGAGAAGGCGTTCGAGGAGCTGTTCCGCCACCTGGGCCTGTCGGTCGACTGGACCCAGACCTACACCACCATCGGCGAGCGGGCCCAGCGCACGTCACAGAAGGCGTTCCTGCACCATCTGCGGGACGGCCTCGCCTACCAGGCCGAGGCGCCCACCCTGTGGGACGTCGATTTCCAGACGGCGGTGGCCCAGGCCGAGCTGGAGGACCGGGAACGGCCCGGCGCCTACCACCGGCTGCGCTTCCGCGATCCCGACGGCGGCCCCCTCGACATCGACACCACCCGGCCCGAGCTGCTGGCCGCCTGCGTGGCCATGGTCGCCCACCCCGACGACGCCCGCTTCCAGAAGTGGTTCGGCCACACGGCCACCACGCCCCTCTTCGGCCAACCCGTCCCGATCGTCGCCCACCCCCTGGCCGACCCCGACAAGGGGACGGGCATGGCCATGGTCTGCACCTTCGGCGACGTCACCGACGTCATCTGGTGGCGGGAGCTGCACCTGCCGGTACGGGCCATCATCGGGCGCGACGGCCGCATCACGCAGACGCCGCCCGGCCTTGAAGGGGGGCCGTTCGAGGAGATCCGGGGGCTGAAGGTCAACGCCGCCCAGACCCGCATGGTGGAGTTGCTGCGGGAGTCGGGCGACCTCATCGGCGAGCCCCAGCCCATCACCCACCCGGTGAAGTTCTACGAGCGGGGCGACCGGCCGCTGGAGATCGTCACCAGCCGGCAGTGGTTCATCCGCACCCTCGACCACCGCGCCGAGCTGCTGGCGCGGGGTCGGGAGCTGCGCTGGCACCCGCCCTACATGCAGGGCCGGTACGAGTCGTGGGTCAACGGGCTCAACAGCGACTGGCTCATCAGCCGCCAGCGCTTCTTCGGGGTCCCCTTCCCCCTCTGGTACCCGGTCCTGGCCGACGGCGCCACCGATCACGAACACCCCCTGGCGGCCGACGAGGAGCATCTGCCCGTCGACCCGTCCACCGACGTGCCGCCCGGCTACACCGCCGACCAGCGCGACCAGCCCGGCGGCTTCACTGGCGACCCCGACGTCATGGACACGTGGGCCACCTCTTCGCTCACGCCGCAGATCGCCACCGGCTGGGCCGACGACCCCGACCTGTTCGCCCGCACCTTCCCCATGGACGTGCGGCCCCAGGCCCACGAGATCATCCGCACCTGGCTGTTCTCCACCGTCGTGCGGGCCCACTACGAACACGGCACCCTGCCGTGGGCCGACGCCGCCATCTCCGGGTGGGTCCTCGACCCCGACCGCAAGAAGATGTCGAAGTCGAAGGGCAACGTGGTCACGCCCATCGGCCTGCTCAACCAGTACGGGTCCGACGCCGTCCGCTACTGGGCCGCCTCCGGCCGTCCCGGCGTCGACACCACCTTCGACGAGGGGCAGATGAAGGTCGGCCGGCGGCTGGCCATCAAGATCCTCAACGCCTCGAAGTTCGTCCTGTCGCGGGTCGGCGACGCCGAGGCGCCCGCCGCGGGTGGTGTCACCGCCCCTCTCGACCGGGCCATGCTGGCCGGGCTGGCCGACCTGGTCGACGAGGCCACCGCCGCCTTCGAGGGCTACGACTACGCCCGGGCCCTGGAGCGCACCGAGACCTACTTCTGGCGCTTCTGCGACGACTATCTGGAACTGGTGAAGGGCCGGGCCTACGGCAGCCAGGGGCCGGAGGCGCAGGCGTCGGCCGACCGGGCGCTCAACCTGGCCCTGTCGACCATGCTCCGCCTCTTCGCCCCCTTCCTGCCCTTCGTCACCGAGGAGGTCTGGTCGTGGTGGCAGGAAGGGTCGGTGCACCGGGCCCCGTGGCCGACCACCGACGAACTAGGTGGTCGCGATCCCGACCACGTCGTCCTCGATGTCGCAGCCGCCGTCCTGGGCGACGTGCGCAAGGCGAAGAGCGAGGCCCACCAGTCGATGCGGGCCGAGGTGAGCCGGGCCGTGGTCACCGACACCCCCGAGCGCCTGGCCGCCCTGCGCCTGGCCGCGGCCGACGTGCGGGAGGCGGGGCGGATCGCCGACATGGTCATGGAGGAGGGGCCGGCCCTCGCGGTGAAGATCGAGTTGGCCGAGGTCTAGGCTTCTGACTTAACGGCGGTCAGCACCATTGTGGCGGTACCCGTCCTCGCCACCTCTCGGCGCCCGGCGGCACACTCGAAGTCAGGAGGCACGTCCATGACGGCCATCCAGGTCCGGGGCCTACGAAAGTCCTACGGCGCCAACGAGGCGGTGCGCGGCATCGACCTCGACGTGGAGGAGGGGGAGGTCTTCGGCCTCCTCGGGCCCAACGGGGCGGGCAAGACCACCACCGTCGAGATCCTGGAGGGCTACCGCTCCCGCTCGGCGGGCGAAGTCTCGGTCCTGGGCCACGACCCGGCCAAGACCCAGCGGGAGCTGAAGGAGCGCATCGGCGTCGTGCTCCAGGAGACGGGCGTCGAGCGCTACCTCACCGTCACCGAGGTGATCGACCTCTACCGGGGCTACTACCGAAAGTCGCGCCCGGTCGACGACCTGCTGGCCCTCACCGGGCTCGAAGCCCAGCGTCAACAGCGGGTCAAGACGCTCTCCGGCGGTCAGAAGCGGCGCCTCGACCTGGCCCTGGCCCTGGCCGGCGACCCCGAGTTGCTGTTCCTCGACGAGCCCACCACCGGCTTCGACCCCACCGCCCGGCGGGGGGCGTGGGACGTCATCCGGGGCCTGCGGGAGCTGGGCAAGACCGTCCTGCTCACCACCCACTACATGGACGAGGCCCAGGTCCTGGCCGACCGGGTGGCGGTGATCGTCGGCGGGGTCATCGTGGCCGAGGGGCCTCCCGACAACCTGGCCGGGAGCGAGTCGGCCACCGAGATCCACTTCACCCTCCCCCCCGGCACAGGGGCCGACGCCCTGCCCGAGCTGGCATCACCGGCGAAGGCCCAGGTGCAGGGGGACTCCGTCCTGGTCACGGTGGCCGATCCGACCCAGGTCCTCAACACCCTCACCGGGTGGGCGCTCGGGCGGGGCCTCACCCTTCCCGACCTCACCGTCACCCGCCCCAGGCTGGAGGACGTCTACCTCGAGCTGACCAAGGACACCGCCGCCGTCGCCGTCGCCGTCGCCGAGGAGGGCGCCAAGTGAGCGATCCAAATGAGTGACATAGCCATCGCCGCCCGCCAGGTGAAGTTCGAGCAGAAGTCGTTCTGGCGCAACCCGGCCGCGGCCGTGTTCACCTTCGCCTTCCCCTTGATGTTCCTGCTCATCTTCGGGAGCCTCAACTCGGGCCAGAACATCGATACCCGGGGCGGGATCAGCTTCGTGACGTTTTTCGTCCCCGGCATCGCCGCCTTCGGTCTCATCTCCGCCTGCTACACGAACATCGCCATGAAGATGGCCATCTCCCGCGACCTCGGGATCCTCAAGCGGATCAAGGGCACACCGGTTCCCACGTGGTCGTATCTGGCCGGCCAGATCGGCTCGTCGATCGTGACCACCATCGAGATCATCACCCTCACCCTCGGTGTGGGCGTGCTCGTCTACGGCGTCGACTTCCGGTGGGACACCCTGCCCGGGCTCCTGCTCACCGTCGCCCTGGGGGCGGCGTGCTTCTGCGCCCTGGGGCTGGCCATCAGCGGCGTGTGCCCCAACGGCGACGCCGCCCCAGCCATCGTCAACTTCTCGGTCTTCCCCCTGATCTTCGTGTCCGGGATCTTCTTCCCCCTCGACGGCGCCCCCTCGTGGCTCCTCTCGGTGGCCAAGCTGTTCCCCGTCCAGCACCTGGCCAACGGGCTCCAGTACGCCTTCGACCCCCGCACCGCGGCTCCCGGCGTAAATGGCGGCGACCTCGCCGTCCTGGCCGTGTGGATCGTGATCGGGTCCGTCCTCGCCCTCCGCCTCTTCAAGTGGGAGAACGAACGATGACCGCGACGTCTTCTGCCCCAGCCGCACCGCCCACCACCGCCGCCGCCCGGGCCGTGTCCCTCGTCAAGGTCTACGGCCAGGGCGACACCGCGGTGACGGCCCTCGATGGCGTCAGCGTGGAGTTCTCCACCGGCCAGTTCAGCGCCATCATGGGCCCGTCGGGGTCGGGGAAATCGACCCTCATGCACTGCATGGCCGGGCTCGACCGCCTCACCGGGGGCCAGGTGTACATCGGCGACACCGAGCTGAGCCAGCTCCACGACAAGGAGCTCACCCGGCTGCGGCGCGACCAGGTGGGATTCATCTTCCAGGCCTACAACCTGGTGCCGACGCTGACCGCCCTGGAGAACATCACCCTCCCCCTCGACATCGCCGGCCGGGAGCCCGACCAGGCCTGGCTCGACCGGATCATCGACACCGTCGGCCTCCGGCCTCGGCTCTCCCACCGCCCGTCGGAGCTGTCCGGGGGTCAGCAGCAGCGGGTGGCGGCGGCCCGGGCCCTGGCCAGCCAGCCCGCCATCGTCTTCGCCGACGAGCCCACCGGCAACCTCGACTCCAAGGCGTCGTCCGAGATCCTCGGCTTCCTCCGCCAGTCGGTCACCGACTTCGGGCAGACGATCGTCATGGTCACCCACGACCCCGTCGCCGCCGGCTACGCCCAGCGGGTCGTGTTCCTGGTCGACGGCCACATCGTGGACGAGATGCGCGATCCCACCCCCGATCGTGTCCTCGACATGATGAAGACCCTCTCCAACGACCGGTAGCAGGCGATGCTCAAGGCGACGCTGAAGGGTGTCATCGCCCACAAGGTCCGGCTCCTGCTCACCGCCCTGGCCGTCGTGCTGGGGGTGGGCTTCGTGGCCGGCACCTACGTCCTCACCGACACCCTCAACGCCACGTTCGACAACCTCTTCGACGAGGTCACCCAAGGGGTCGATGTCTCGGTGCGGGCCGTGTCCGGCTTCGGCGACGAGACCAGCCTCACCTCCAGCCGCGACACCGTCCCCGAGAGCCTCCAGCCGACGGTGGCCGCGGTCGACGGGGTGAAGGCGGCCGACGGGGCCCTGGCCGGCTACGCCCAGTACGTCGACAAGGCGGGCAAGGCGGTCGACACCGGTGGCGCGCCCACCCTGGGCGTCAACTGGACCGACGTCCCCGAGCTCAACCCCCTCCGCCTGCGCTCGGGGCGTGCGCCCCGCGGCCCCACCGAGGTCCTGATGGACGCGGGGACGGCCAAGAAGCACCACTTCCAGGTGGGCGACAAGGTGCGCATCCTCTTCCAGGGGCCCCCGGGCGACTTCACCGTCGTCGGGATCGCCGGCTTCGGGGCGGCCGACAACCTGGCCGGAGCCACCCTGGCCGTCTTCGACACCCCGACCACCCAGAAGGTCCTCGACAAGGTCGGGCGCTTCGACACCATCGACGTGGTCGGCGACGACACGGTCTCGGGGCTCGACCTGCGCCCCCGGGTCCAGGCCGCTCTCCCCGACGGCTACGAGGCCCTCACCGGCACCCAGGTGGCCGACGAGCAGTCGGGCCAGATCAAGGACGCCCTCGGGTTCTTCAACACCTTCCTGCTCGTGTTCGCCGGCATCTCGCTGTTCGTGGGCGCGTTCATGATCCTGAACACCTTCTCCATCCTCGTCGCCCAGCGCACCCGTGAACTCGGACTCCTCCGGGCCCTGGGGGCCAGCCGGAGCCAGGTGCTGGCCTCGGTGGTGGGCGAGGCGGCCCTCGTCGGCCTGGTCGCTTCGGCCGCCGGCATCGGACTGGGGATCCTGGTGGCGATGGGCCTCAAGGCCCTCCTGAGCGCCTTCGGGATCGATCTCCCCGGCGGCGGCCTCATCGTCAAGCCCCGCACGATCGTGATCTCGATGGTCGTGGGTGAGCTGGTCACGCTGGTGGCCGCCACCGTCCCCGCCCTGCGGGCGTCGAAGCTATCGCCCATGGCCGCCCTCGGCGGGGCCGGCACCGAGGGGGGCGGGTCGTTGCGGCGGCGCACCGTCGCCGGCGCGGTCGTCCTCGCCGCCGGCGTGGCCGCCCTGGGGGCGGGACTGTTCGGCGACGCCGGCATCGGGCTGGTGGGCCTGGGGGCGGCGCTCACGTTCATCGGCGTGGCCCTGCTCCTGCCGCTGATCGCGGGACCGATGGCCTCGGTGCTCGGGCGGCCCCTGCCCCGGATCTTCCTCGTTCGGGGCATCTCGGCCACGCTGGCCCGCCAGAACGCGCTCCGCAATCCCCGCCGCACCGCGTCCACCGCCGCCGCCCTCACCATCGGCCTCGGGCTGGTCGGGTGCGTGGCTGTGCTGGCGGCGTCGATCGTGGAGTCGGGGGCCGCCATCATCGACAAGGCCCTGGCCGCCGATTACATCGTCAGCACCGAGCAGTTCACGCCCACCATCAGCACCGAGGTGGCCCAGCGGCTAGCGGCGGAACCGGAGCTGGGCGCCGTCACCGGCCTGGAGACGGGCGAGTTCAGGGTCGGGGGGTCGACCAAGTCCCTCTACGCCGGCGATCCGGTCAACCTGCCCCGCCTGCTCAACATCGAGATGGTGACGGGCGACCTGGCCCGACTCGGGCCGGGCGAGGTCCTGGTGGAGGAGAAGGAGGCGAAGGACCGGACGCTGAAGGTGGGCGACCCGGTGCCAGCCACCTTCGCCCGCACGGGCGACAAGGAGCTGCGGGTGGCGGGCACGTACAAGCGCAACCAGCTCCTGGGCCAGTACACGGTGTCGACCGCCACCTACGAGGAGAACTTCTCCGAGCACCTCGACTTCGTCGTCCTGACCAAGTCCGCCCCCGGCGTCGCCCCCGCCGCCGCCCGGGAGGCGGTCGACCGGGTGGCCAAGGACTTCCCCAACGTCAAGGTGCGCGACCAGGTCGAGTTCAAGGCCGAGCAGAAGCGGCAGATCAACCAGGCCCTGGGCCTGGTGTCGGCGCTGCTGGGCCTGGCCGTCATCATCGCCTTCCTCGGGATCGTGAACACCCTCGCCCTCTCCGTGTTCGAGCGGACCCGTGAGCTCGGGCTGCTGCGGGCGGTTGGGATGGCCCGCGGCCAGGTGCGGGGGATGATCCGTGGCGAGTCGGTGATCATCTCGGTGATGGGGGCGATCATCGGCCTCGCCATCGGCGTGCTCTTCGGATGGGCGGTGGTGGCCAACTTCTCGGGCGAGGGCATCAGCGAGCTGGTCATCCCCGTCGGCCAGCTGGTCGCTTACGTGGTCGTGGCCGGCGTCCTGGGCGTGGTCGCGGCCCTCCTCCCCGCCCGCCGGGCGGCCCGCCTCGACATCCTCCAAGCCATCAGCCACGAATAGGCGGGCTCCGCCGCCCACCGTCCTTGTTGCTGGTGGGGCTGGTGGGGCTAAAGTGCTCACGGGTCGAAGGGGAGCAGGAGACATGTGGTGCGGTGGCGTCTGGTCCTGGTCGTGCTCGCCTTGGTGGCGGCCGGGTCGATAGCGGTCGGTGGGCTCGCCCTCGCCGTCGCCGGCTCCACCTATACCGTCGCCCCGGGCGACACCCTGAGCGAGATCGCCGTCCGGCTGCACATCCCGGTGGACGAGCTGGCCGCGGCCAACGGGATCACCGATCCTGATCGCATCGTCGCCGGCCAGGTGCTGGTGCTGCCGCCATCGGCCGACGCCGGGGAGGCGGGCCGGGCCAGTGGCGGCACCGCCGCCTACGTCGTCCGCCGGGGCGACACGCTGAGCGAGATCGCAGAGCGGCTGGGCGTGCCCGCCGACCGGCTGGCGGCGGCCAACGGCATCGACGATCCGGACCTCCTGCAGGAGGACATGGTGCTGGTGCTGCCGGGCCCCGGCGCGGGGGCCGCTGCCGGCTACGTCGTCCGCCAGGGCGACACCCTCTCCGAGGTGGCCGACCGCCTGGGCACCACCGTCGACGACCTCGTCACCGCCAACGGCCTGGACGACCCCGATGTCCTCGCGGTCGGCACGGTCCTCACCGTGCCCGGCAGCTGGCGGTGTCCGGTCGACGGGCCGGTGTCGTTCGTCAACGACTTCGGCGCCCCCCGGGGCGAGGGCTTCACCCACGAGGGCATCGACCTGTTCGCGGCCCGGGGGACGCCGGCGGTGGCGCCGGTGCCCGGGGTCGTCGAGCAGCACCCCAACCCGTCGGGGGGCCAGGCGTTCGCCCTCACCGGCGACGACGGCGTCTGGTACTACGGCGCCCACCTCGACGCCTATGGCGCCGTCGGCCGGGTGACCGCCGGCACCGTCATCGGCTACGTCGGTGACACGGGCGACGCCCAGGGCACCTCGCCCCACCTCCACTTCGAGACCCATCCGCAGGGAAGCGGCCCGGTCAACCCGTACTCCTCCCTGGTGGGTGCCTGCCCAACGGGCTGAGCGGGGCTCGGCCTGGGGATAACTTGCGAATTCCTGGGGAGAACAATCTCTCGGAAATCCGGTTTTGGGTCTCGGAGGCCAGGGTAGGGCCAGCGTGCACCGTGACGCGGTGTGAAACCCCCCTCCCGGGAAGGGGCTTCTTCAACCGAAGCCCCTTCCCGCCCCCTTTTTCCGGCTCTGTTTCAGTCGCGCCCGCCCTGGCCTACGCCGGCGGCAGCAGGCGGCGGAGGGTGTCGAGGTCGAGCACGCCGGTGCATCCCGTGGCCCGCCGGTCGGCCAACACCCGGGCCGGTCGGTCCGGCTCACCGAAGCCGTCGAGCACCAGGTCGGCGGCGGCCAGGTCGTGGTCGGCGGTGTAGCCGTTGGTCACCACCCCGCACGCCAGACCGGCGGCCTTGGCCGCGACCAGGCCCTCGTGGGAATCCTCCACCGCCACCGTGTCCGCGGTCGAGGTCCCCAGCCGCTGCAGGGCGACGAAGTACGCCTCCGGGTCGGGCTTTCGCCCGGCGACCTCGTCGCCTGTCACCACCACCGCGAAGGTGCTCCCCGGGAGCAGGCGCTGGAGGAGCGGGTCGACCCACCCCCGGCTGCCGGTGGTGGCGACGCCCAGCCGACAGCCGGCGTCGGCCAGCTCGGCCAGCAGCCGGGTCACGCCGGGCCGGGGTTGGAGCGTCCCCTCCCCGATCATCCGCCCGAGGATCTCGGTCTTGTGGCGGTGGAGGGCGGGCGCCAGCCGGGTCCGCTCGTCCTCGGCCACACCCTGTTCCGCCAGGTAGCCGTCGATGCGACGCTGGCCCCCCGTGACCCGCAGCAGCCGGCCGTACAGGTCCTCGTCCCACCGGTAGGGCAGGGAGAAGTCGGCGAAGGCCTGGTTGAACGCCACCCGGTGGCCATCCCGCTCGCTGTCGACCAACGTGCCGTCGACGTCGAACACGACGGCGGACAGGCCCACGGCGATGCCACACTAACAAGGGCCACACTAGAGAGACGGTCTGCTTCGCGCCCGGCGCGTGGTCGCCGTCAGACTGCCCGCCGTCGCTGTTCGAAGGAGATCCACCCCATGGGCGACCGCCCCGACCAGACCCCGGCCGACAGCTCCGGCCCGCGCCCGGCCCGTCCCCGGCCGGCAGCATCCGGTCGTCCCCGGCCGTCCCCCCGGGCCGGCGCCCGGGGAGCCTCGGCCGCCACGCGGAGCGCGGCACGGGGCGCCGCCACCGCCACCTCCTCGCCCCGCACCCGGGCCGCGGGCACCCGGGCCCCCAGCAGCCGCGCCGCGGCGGCCGCCTCCTCCGACGGTGCCCCCCCCACCCGGCCCCGCCGGCCGGGCTCGTCCGGCCGCGACCGCAGGCAGCCGTCGCAGAACACCATGGTCGTCCTGCTCTCGGTGGTCACCGTGGTCGTGATCAGCCTGGTCGTCTACGCCTTCGTCCTGAAGCCGTCCGAGCCGGCCGGGAACCCCAGCGCCGCCAGCCAGACCACCACCACCAGCGTCGACCCGAGCGCTCCCGGCCCGTCCCTGCCCGCGTCCGCCTTCTCCCGGTTCACCAGCGACAAGCAGGGCTTCAGCATCGACTACCCCAAGGACTGGGGCGTGTACACGGCCGAGAACGGAGCCCTGGATATCGACGCCGGCGGCGACGGCGACGCCGTCAGCGTCAGCCTGCTCCGGCGCACCGACGTGGCTACCACCGTCGAGAACCTGCCCAATATCAAGGCCGTCACCGACGGGATCGTGGCCAGCAACAAGTCGGCCCAGATCCTGAAGGTGCAGGCGATCATGGTCGACGGCATGCCCGGCTACTACTACCTGTACACCTTCACCGACGGCGAGACCGGTGCCGAGGGGGCCCACGCCCACTACTTCCTGTTCCGGGGCCGGAACATGTACACCATGATCTTCCAGGCCCTTCCGTCCGACGGGTTCGCCCGCCTGAGCAGCGTCTTCGACCAGATGGCGGAGAGCCTCCGCACCGTTCCCGACAACGGCCCCGCCCCCGAGGCGACACCGACCACCTTCGGCTAGCCGGCGGCGGCGAAGCGGTGGCGCAGGTGGTCCCTTGGCGGGGCCTCCCGCGCCATTCGCTCGATGGGAGGGCGGTCGCCTGACGAACGAGTGGCACAAGTCCCGCCGGGTACCACTCGTGCCACTTGCTCGGCGACGACGCGCCGGTCAGGGCCCGACTTGAGGGCGGACAAACAACGAGGGCCCGGGGTTGCCCCCGGGCCCTCGTTCGTGAAGCTTCCGTTCCCCTGACGGGGACGGAGAGTTGCTAGGCGCCACACCCCACGTTGGGGATGACGGCCACTGCGCAGTTGATGCCGTTCACGGACGCATGGATCGTTCCGGGAACGTGACCGGCAGGACCGGCAACACCGGCGTCGGCGATGACCTTGGCCAAGTCGGCCTGGATGCCACCGACCGGACCGAAGGCTTCCTGGGCTCGAATGTTGATGGCTTCGACGCCACCACCACCCTTGCCCCCGCTGCCATGGATGGCGTTGACGACCGGCACCAAGGCGCTGGCCGTTGAGTTGATGCTCTTCACCGAGCCGTTGATCTCATCGGCGCTGGCGAGGATGTTCGACGCGGTGGCGTCGATGTTCTTGACCGTGTCGAGGATCGTCTGGGCCTGGCCCGAAAGGGGCTGTGCGGCCTTGAGGATGTCCTCGGCCTTCTGGGCAACGTCGTTCAGCTTCTCCGTCTGGTCGAGCTGGGAGACGTTGGAGCCGGGTCCGACATCGGTGGTGATCTTCTCCACCCGGTCGTCGATCTGCTTCGCCGCCAGGGTGACCCTGGACAGCTCGATCACGGCGAACAGTGCGAAGGCGATCGTCAGGGCCAGGTTGAGGCCCACGATGCCGCGTTGCCCCATCAGGCGGCGGTCGCCGCTGGTGCTCATGCAGTGCACCCGAGGACGGTTCCGACCACCAGGCTCGAGCCACAGACACCGGTGAGGTGGGTGTTGATCGAGTCGAGGCTGCCCACGATGGCTCGTGCGTCAGACTCGGCTGCGCTCAGGTTGCCACCCGTGGCGAACGGACCAGCCGTGCCGCCGTTGGTGGCAGTGCCCTGCCGAGCCGAGTTGCGGCCGTTGATCGCGGCCACCCGGTGGTGGATGTTCTGGACGCCCAGCTTGTCACCCGGGTCGTCCGCGTCGACCAGCGTGCTGCTGACGTTGTTGACCGTGCCGAGCACCGTGCTGAGGACAGCAGACGTGTCCTTCAGCGAGGCGTCGACCGAGGTCAGCTTGTCGTTGACCGACGTCAGAACGGTGACGATCTCACCGGCCTGGGCGGGGATGGGCTTGAGGGCCTTGTCGATGCCGTCGAGGGCGCCGTTGATGCGGTCGACCTGGTTCGGCAGGGACGTGACGTTGCCCGCGGCACCGGTTGCACCCACGGCCCGGTCGGCCGTAGCCAGGTTGCCGTTGATGCTCGCCAGTGAGTTGGTGATGATCACCAGGTACACCACGACCACCAGGGTGACGACGGTGAGGAGAATGACCCACACCTTGAGCCACCGCGAGAGGAACGTGGTCTGGTCGTTGGCGGGACGAGGAGCGGGTGCGGGGCCGCTACGCGAGCGCCGCGCTGCCATGGTTGAAGTCATGAGTTCGCTCCTTTCCTTACGGGAGGGCCGCGTCGATGGCGGCGGCGAGTTGGGTCGTACGGTCGGCCCGGCCACGGATGTCGCCGGTGTCAGCCTTGATCTGGCCGGCAACTGCGAGCGTCGTGTCGAGGTTGACGTTGATCTGGGCGACCCCGTCGTTGATGTGCTTGGCCGTCGTCAGAATCGTCGACGCGGCGCCGTTGATGCCCTTGGCCGTGCCGTTGATCGTGCCTGCCGAGTCGTTGATCGAGGTAGCCAGGCCGTCGATCGACTGAGCCAGGCGGATCACCTCGTTGAGCGAGCCCTCGAGCGGCTGAGCGGTGGCGAGAATGGATCCCGCCAGGTCGTTGGTGGTGCCGAGCTTCAGCACCGCCTTCGTGCTCTCGTTGATGCCGCTGGCGGAGCTGGAAATCGTGCCCGCCTTGTCATTGATGCTTTCTGCGGTCGACGCCGTCCGCTGGAGAAGAACCACTGCAATCGCCACCACCACAAGAACGATGATGAGCGAGAACGTGGCCTGTCCCCGTTCGTCGGCGGCAGACCTCCACCGCTTGGTCATACTTTCCCCCTGAGTCAGTTGGGCCGGGGACCGGCGGCGTGCTGCGGCGAAGAGAGCGGCGTGTGTCGTAAGACCCCGTACGGATACCACGGATGTGACGGGGACTGTATGGCACGACCGCCCGCGGTGCAACACCCTCTTTGGCGCTCTCGGCGTTCAATTTCGCCACGGACCGTGGCCCAGTGCTGGTCGCTGTCCGCCGATGGCGGCCTGCCCGAGCCTTCTCCGGCGTTCGCCGGCGCCCGTCCGACCAGGTCGGCCCGTTTTTTCGCTCCGGCTAGGTGTACAATGCACCTATCTGGCTGCGACAGGAGTAGGTGTCCGTCGCCCACGGATGGGTGAGGAAAAAGCCCGCACCCGTCGCGACATGGTTCTGATCGATGCGTTCGGCGGTAGTGATTTTGGAGGCTTGGTTGTCCGAGATGTCCGATCCCCTGCCCTTATGGGCGGCGGTGGTGTCCGTATGAAGCAGCCCACCCGAACCTCCACCGAGGAGCCCCAAGGCGGGCTTCCCCGCAACTACCTCCGGGCCAGCCTCCTCCTGCTGATCGCCGAGACTCCCGCCCACGGCTACGACCTTCTCGAGCAGATCGCCCAGTTGGGCCTGCGCAATGTCGACCCGGGCGGGCTCTACCGGGCCCTCCGGGTCATGGAGCAGGACGGGTTGGTCGCCTCGTGGTGGGAGCACTCCACCGCCGGCCCCGCCCGCCGCAGCTACCGCCTCACGGAAGAGGGCGTCGAGTGGCTGCACGCGTGGGCCGGCGCCCTGCGGGAGGGTCGCCGCTATCTCTCCGCCTACCTCTCCCGCTACGACCGCATCGTCGACGACGATTCCGATCCGGCCCCCTCCGCCCGCAAAGAGGGCCTGGAGATCATTCCCTGATCCCCGGAAGGGTCCACGACGTGGCACCCCGCGCTCAGAAACGGGCGCGGTAATGGTGCGGTCGGTAGAGGCAGGACGTCCATATAGGCACGACGCCACGTCCGACGTATCCTGATCGGGACGCCCCGGGTCGGTCCACCTTCAGTGGCTGTGGCACCCGGTGGCGAACGGATGTCGTGCTAGGACTGCCCTGGCGCGAGAATGAGACTGAAGTCACAACGGAAGGGACCGTTCTTTATGTGCCTAGGCATCCCCGGCCAACTGGTCGAGATCATCGACCTGGCCGAGCACCGCGCCATCGTCGACGTCGACGGTGTTCGACGGGAGATCAACATCCGTCTGGTCGCCGGCGACACGGGGAGCACGGTCGAGGTCGGCGACTGGGTCCTGATCCACGTCGGCTTCGCCATGAGCAAGATCGGTGAGCAGGAGGCGGCCGAGACCCTCCAGTACATGCGGGGCCTGGGCGACGTCTACGAGCAAGAGATGACTGACTTCAAGC
>JAXDMK010000028.1:0-17657 GCA_034666105.1 Actinomycetota bacterium
AGCCCTTGTCGAGGCGCATGCCCTCGACCAGCTCCAGCTCCATGCCGAAGGTCTGCGACTCCTCGACGGTGATGACGCCGTCCTTGCCCACCTTGTCGATGGCGTCGGAGATGGTGTCGCCGATCTCCTGGTCGGCGGCGGAGATGGACGCCACCTGGGCGACCTGCTCCTTGGTCTCGACCTCGACCGAGATGTCCTTGATGCCCTCGACGGCACGGGCCACGGCGGCCTCGATGCCCTTCTTCAGCGACATGGGGTTGGCGCCGGCGGCAACGTTGCGCAGGCCTTCGCGGACCATGGCCCAGGCGAGGACGGTGGCGGTGGTGGTGCCGTCACCAGCCACGTCGTCGGTCTTCTTGGCCACTTCCTTGACCAGTTCGGCGCCGATGCGCTCGTAGGGGTCTTCGAGCTCGATCTCCTTGGCGATGGACACACCGTCGTTGGTGATCGTGGGTGCGCCCCACTTCTTGTCGAGGACGACGTTGCGGCCCTTGGGGCCGAGGGTTACCCGTACTGCGTCGGCCAGCTGGTTCATGCCGCTCTCGAGGGCCCGGCGGGCCGTCTCGTCGAACGCGATCATCTTTGCCATCAGGTGTGCTCCTCCGTGGAACCGTTAGCACTCTCTTGGTGTGAGTGCTAACAGAATACCCACGGTTCGGAGGGGTTTGGCAACCGGCGGGCCAATGGGTTTCGGAGAGTGCCAGCCGCGGCCGGGTCAGCCGCCGGCGACGGCGGGGACGATCGACACCGTCTGACCGTCGGTGACGGCGGTGTCGAGGCCCTGGGCGAAGCGGATGTCCTCGTCGGCCACGAACACGTTCACGAACCGGCGGAGCTGGCCGTCGTCGCCGAAGAGGCGCTCTTTGAAGCCGGGGTGGGCGGTCTCCAGGGCGCCGAGGATCTGGCCCACGGTGCCGCCGTCGACCTTGACCTCGCCCTCGCCCCCCGAGAGGGAGCGCAGTTGCGTCGGGATGCGGACGGTGGCCATTTCAGCCGATCTCCTCTAGTGGGCCCATGGCGGCCTCGAAGGCGGCCATCGTGGGGGCGATGGTGACGGTGGGGGCGACGAGGGGAGCGATGGCCTCGAGCGTCTTGAGACCGTGGCCGGTGATGTAGGCGACCACCCGCTCGTCGCGGCGGACGACGCCGGACGCGGCCAGCTTGGCCAGGGTGGCGACGGTGACGCCGCCGGCGGTCTCGGCGAAGATCCCCTCGGTGCGGGCGAGGAGGAGGATGGCGGCCCGGATCTCGTCGTCGGTGACGGAGGTGAGCGCCCCGCCGCTGGCCCGCACCGTCTCCAGGGCGTAGAAGCCGTCGGCCGGGTTGCCGATGGCGAGCGACTTGGCGATGGTCTTGGGCTTCACCGGACGGATGAAGTCGTGACCCTCCATGAAGGCGGTGGCCACCGGGGAGCAGCCCTCGGCCTGGGCCCCGGAGATGCGCACATGGGGCTCCTCGTCGAGCAGGCCCACCTTCCACAGCTCCTGGAAGCCCTTGGCGATCTTGGTCAGCTGGGAGCCGGAGGCGACGGGCACGACCACGTGGTCGGGGGCCTCCCAGCCCAGCTGCTCGGCCGTCTCGAAGGCGAGGGTCTTGGAGCCCTCGGCGTAGTAGGTGCGCAGGTTGACGTTGACGAACGCCCATGTCGGCCGCTCGGAGGCGAGCTCGGCGCACAGCCGGTTGACGTCGTCGTAGCTGCCCTCGACCGCGATCAGGTTGGGGCCGTAGACGGCGGTGGTGATGACCTTGCCCTGCTCGAGGTCGGCGGGGATGAAGACCACGTGGCGCATCCCGGCCCGGGCCGCGTGGGCCGCCACCGAGTTGGCCAGGTTGCCGGTGGACGCGCACGCCGCCACCTTGAAGCCCATGGCCCGGGCCCGGGCCAGGGCCACGGCCACGACCCGGTCCTTGAACGACCCGGTGGGGTTGAGGGTGTCGTTCTTGAGCCACAGCTCGCCCAGCCCCAGGTGGGCGGCCAGGCGGTCGGCCCGCACCAGGGGGGTGAAGCCGGCGCCCAGGTCGACGGCGCCGTCGTTGACGGCCGGCAGCAGGTTGGCGTAGCGCCAGATCGACGTCGGCCCGGCCGCGATCGACGCCCGGGTGGTGACGGCGGCGATGGCGTCGTAGTCGTAGCTGACCTCCAGCGGTCCGAAGCACCAGTCGCACACGTGCAGCGCCTCCGCCGGGAAGGCGCGCCCACACTCACGACATCGAAGACCCAAAACGAAGGACACGTTGTTGACCACCTCAGGGTCCCCTCCCAATCATCGTTCCGGGCGGTGGCACCTGGTCGTTTCCCGCCGGGTGGCGGGGCGTGCTGGTTGTCGCGGTTTCGTCGGGCCCGGTCCCTCGACCGCTCTGGATGAGTTGCCATCATCATAGGGGAGGCGGGAGCATGCCGTCGTGGCCTCAATCTCACTCATTGGCTCGTCCCCTGGTCGGGTATCGGTGTGCCTGCCGGCGCGCAACGAGGAAGCCACCGTGGGGCCGGTCGTGGCTGCGATCGTCCGGGAGCTGGTCGAGCGGCGGGGCGTGGTCGACGAGGTGGTCGTGGTCGATGACGGGTCCAACGACGGGACGGCCGCCGTGGCCGCGGCTGCGGGGGCGATCGTGGTGGCGGCGGCCGACGTGCTGCCCGGGCAGGGACCGGGCACGGGCAAGGGCGAGGCCCTGTGGAAGGCGCTCCACGTGGCCGCCGGCGACATCGTCGTGTTCTGCGACGCCGACCTCCGGGACTTCGACCCCGCCTTCGTCACCGGCCTGCTCCGACCTTTCGCCGACCCCGGCATCGGCTACGTCAAGGGGTTCTACGAGCGCCCCGACGGCGGGGGACGGGTCACGGAGCTGGTCGCCCGGCCCATGATCGGGCTCTTCTTCCCCGAGCTGGCCCACATCCGCCAGCCCCTGGGCGGGGAGTTCGCCGGCCGCCGGGAGGTGCTGGAGCAGGTGCCGTTCGTCCAGGGCTACGGCGTCGATCTCGGACTGCTGGTCGACGTGGCCGCCCGCTTCGGGGTGGAGTCGATCGCCCAGGCCGACCTCGGGGTGCGCAACCACCGCAACCGGCCCCTCGACGAGCTGGCCGTGCAGGCCACGTCGGTGCTGCGGGTGGCGCTTCTGCGGGCGGGCGTGGAGGACCGGGTCGGATGGTGCGCGGGCGACGTGGCCCAGCGGCCGCCCATCGTCGAGGTCGAGGAGTACCTCGCGGCGAGGGCCCGGCCCGTCACCTGCCCCTGAGGGCGAGCTCGGCCGCGACCACCGCGTCGACGCAGCCGATGGGGTCCCACGTGGCCTCTTCCAGGCCGAAGCGCTCGACCAGGGATACGACGGTGACGCCCGGCGGGAGGAGGTCGGCCGGGACCTCGTCCCGCTCCACGCCGCCCACCACCACGAGGACGGGGACGCCGGCGGCGGCGGCCAACCCGATCACCCCGCCCACGGCCTTGCCCGCGAACGACTCGGCGTCGAGGTGGCCCTCGCCGGTGACCACCAGGTCGGCGCCGGCGATGCGGTCGGCCAGGTCGAGGGTCTCCGCCACCAGCTCGAAGCCGGGGACGAGGACTGCTCCCGCGGCCGCCAGTCCTCCGGCCAGGCCCCCGGCCGCGCCCGAGCCGGGCAGGTCGCGCACGTCGACGTCGTAGTCGCGGACGTACACCTCGGCCAGGCGTTGGAGGCGGCGCCGGAGCAGGGCCACCTGGGCCGCGGTGGCCCCTTTCTGGGGGGCGAAGATCTCGGCCGCGTCGACGAAGCGGGTGGTGACGTCGCACGCCACGACGATTTCGACGGCCCCCCGCATGCGGCGGGCGGGGTTGATGGCGGTGAGGGCGGCCAGGCCGCCGTCGGTGGTGGCCGACCCGCCGACGCCCACGATGACCCGGATGGCGCCGGCGTCGAGGGCGGCGGCGATGAGCTCGCCGGTGCCGCGGGTCGACGCCCGCAGCGGGTCGTTGAGATCGGGCCCGCCCAGCAGGTCGAGGCCCGAGGCCCTGGCCATCTCCACCACCGCGATGCCGTCGGTCTGCATCCGCCACTCGGCGTTCACCAGCTGGCCGAGAGGTCCGTGGACGGTCGTGTGGCGGGGGGAGCCGCCCAGGGCCTCCAAAGTCCCCTCGCCGCCATCGGCCACGGGGGCCTCGTCGCACGTCCAGCCGAAGCGCTCGGCGGCCCGGGCCACGGCCGCCGCCACCTGGGCCGCGGTGGCCGTCCCCCGGAACTTGTCCGGCGCCGCGACCAGCAGCCGGTCCGATCGGGGGGCGCTGGCCACAGCGTTATCGTGGCCCATGGGCGACGCCAACCCGCCGCCCCCCGCCCCGCCAATCGTCATGGTGTCGAACCGGGGGCCGCTCTCCTTCTCCCGGGACGACGACGGCGACCTGGTCGCCAGCCGGGGCGGCGGGGGTCTGGTGTCGAGCCTGGGCCCGATGGTGCGGGACGTGGGTGCCACGTGGATCGCGGCCGCGATGAGCGACGAGGACCGGGAGGCGGCGGCCGGCGGCGTGGTCGACGCCAAGGGCTTCCGGGTCCACACCCTGGCCGTCGATCCCCACGCCTACCGCATGGCCTACGACGTCGTCTCCAACGCCACCCTCTGGTTCCTGCACCACGGCCTGTTCGACCTGTCCCGCCGGCCCCGTCTCGACCGCCGGTGGGCGGAGGCGTGGGCCGCCTACCGCGACGTCAACCACGCCTTCGCCCGGGCCGTCATCGACCAGGCCGAGGAGGGGGCCGTCGTCCTGGTCCAGGACTACCACCTCTCGTTGGTGGGCACGTGGCTGGCCCAGGAGCGCCCCGACCTGCGGGCGGTGCACTTCACCCACACCCCGTTCTGCAACCCCGACCTGCTGCGGGTCCTGCCGAGGGGCGTGGCCGAGGAGCTGCTGGGGGGCATGGCCAGCCACGCCGCCTGCGGCTTTCACGCCCGGCGGTGGGCCGAGAACTTCGCCGCCTGCTGCTCCGAGGTGCTGGGGTGGACGCCGGCCACGTTCGTGTCGCCCATCGCCCCTGACCAGAAGGAGATGGAGGAGGTGGCCGCCTCCTCCGAGTGCGCGGCCGAGGTCGAGCGCCTCGACCAGATGCTGGCCGGCCGGCTGCTCATCGCCCGGGTCGACCGGATCGAGCTGTCCAAGAACCTGCTGCGGGGCTTCCTGGCCTTCGACGACCTGCTTCGCACCCGCCCCGAGTGGCGGGGACGGGTGGTGTTCCTGGCCCAGGCCTACCCGTCGCGGGAGTCGCTGCCCGAGTACCTGGCCTACCGCCAGGAGGTGGAGGGCCTGGCCCGACTGCTCAACGACCGGTGGGCCACGCCCGGGTGGGACCCGATCGTGCTCGACACGTCCGACAACTACGCGGCGTCGGTGGCCGCCCTCGTCCGCTACGACGTGCTGCTGGTCAACCCGGTACGTGACGGCCTCAACCTGGTGGCCAAGGAGGGCGCCCTCCTCAACCGTCACGATGGCGTCCTCGCCCTCAGCCGGGAGGCGGGGGTGTGGGACGAGCTGGGCGGCACCGCCCTGGAGGTGAACCCGTTCGACGTGGCCGGCACGTCCGACGTCCTGTCGACGGCGCTCACCATGGCTCCCGGCGAACGGGCCGGCCACGCCGCCGCCCTGCGCAAGGCGGCCGAGGCCCGCGTCCCCCACGACTGGCTCGACGATCAGCTGGCGGCGGCCGGTGCTACTCCTCGGTCGGGGTCTGGTCCGGCGTCGGGGCGTCGGTCGGGGCCCGATCCCCGCCATCCGTCGGCGCCAGGGCCTGGAGCAGGCTGAGAACGCCCTCCGGGCCCTCCACGACGACGTCGGCCCGTTCCAGCAGCTCGGATGGCGACTCCGGGCTGCGCACCGCCACCCGGGCCACGGTGACGTCTCCGCCGGCGGCCAGGCGGTCGAGGGCGTCGAAGGCGTCGAGGTCGCCCCGGTCGTCGCCCGCGAACAGGACGTGGGTGAGCCCGGCCGCGGCCTCGGTCAGCACCAGCCCCTTGTCGTGGGGGAGGGGCGGCCGCAGCTCGTACGACATCCGGGCCGGGTGGACGGCGAGACCCGACCGGGCGGCGGCGTCGGCCGTCCACTCCCGGGCCAGCTCGGCGTAGCCGGGGGACACCCGGAAGTGGATCGCCACCGACAGGTCCTTGCGCTCGACGCCCAGGGCGGGGGGCAGTTCGGCCTCGGCCCGGGCTGCGACCTCGTCGACCGCGCTCCGCCAGCGCTTGGCCGCGGCCACCGGCCGGACCCCGTCGGCGGTGACCACTTCGAGGCCGTAGAGGCCGGTGAGGGCGAGCCCCCGCCGGCCCAGGTGCTCGGCCAGGAAGGCGCCGGGACGGCCCGAGATCACCCCCACCCGGGCGTAGCCCCGGGCCAGGGCGGCGAGGGCGTCGGCCGCGCCGGGGAGGGGGCGGGCGGACGTGGGGTCGTCGACGATGAGGGCCAGGGTGCCGTCGAAGTCGGAGAACACACCGGCGGATGCGGCGTGGTCGGCGAAGTCCGAGATCACACCCCGGACGTCACGCGACATGGCCATGCCGGTATCTTTGCCGCGGTGCTCCATCCTCACCGGCATCGCCGGCCGCTCCTCCTGCTGGCGGGTGCCCTCCTGCTCGCCCCCGGCCTCACCGCGTGCAGCCAGGACAAGGTCCAGGTCGCGTTCCGGCCCAAGGTGGGCGACAGCTTCCGTTACGAGCTCAAGGTCAAGTCGACCACCATCACCAAGCTGGGCACCGCCGCCCCCGAGCGGTCGGTCGACGAGGCCACCCTGGAGGCCACCGACACCGTCCTCGCCGCTGATCCGGAGGAGGTGCGGGTGCAGGTGGTCCTGCGGCGGGCGGGGTCGCCCGACCGCAGCTTCATCGTCCACTTCGACCGGGCCGCCCAGCTCTCGGGCGTGGAGACGGTGGAGGGACTGCCCCCGAGCGTGCTCGGTCCCCTCGCCTTCCCCGAGTTCCTCCCCGCGGCCGCGGCCGCCCCGCCGTTGAAGATGATGGCGCCGGGGGAGAAGTGGAAGATCGACACCACGCCCATCCTCCCCGGGGGGGTGGAGGCCCATTTCGAGGGCACCGGCAAGCTGGTGAAGGTGGGCTCGTCGGGTGGCCGCAAGGTGGCGTCGCTGCAGGCCGACACCCGGCTGCCGCTGGTGAGCTCGAGCAAGGTGGGCAACGTCACCGTCGCCCTGGAGGGCGTGGAGACGACCAGCGCGTCCGCCACCCGGGCCCTGTCGGACGGTTCCGTGCAGAAGGCCTCGTCACTGACCAAGGGCGACTTCCAGGTCACCCTCACCGGTCCCGGCGGCGACGACGCGGCCCCGGTGACGGGCACCATGACGGTGGAGATCCGCTCCGACACCCGCCGCCTGGAGTAGCGGCCGCGGCGGCGGTCAGGGGACGGTGGTCAGGCGGCGGTGGTGGTGGTGACGTTGCGGGCCACGTCGGCGCCCAGCAGGACGATGACGTTGGCGCCCTGGGTGTCGGGCACGGCCGGCGAGTTGAGCGGCTGGACGGCGGTGGCAGGCAGGCCCAGGGTGAGGGCGATGGCCGCCGCCTCCGTCTGATAGCCCTCGGCGTACTGGACGCTGGTGGCGTCGAGGGCCTTGGTGGCGTCGACCGCGGTGAGGGTGTTGTAGCCCAGGGTGTGGAGCTGGTCGGCCGTCTGGCTGCCGAGGCCGCGGATGCCGGCCCCGTTGGCCACCAGGACGGCCACGCTGGCCGGCGGCCGGCTGGTGATGGCGCTGGTGGTGGGGGTGGTCGCCCCCGAGGGCACGGTCGAGCCGCTGGAGCCGCCGGCGGGGATGGTGGTGCCGCTCACGTCGAGGCCCACCCCGCCGCCACCGATGTTGGTGTCGAAGGCCTGGAGGAGGACGATGCCGAGGATGGCCGCCACCACCAGCAGGAAGGCGCCCTTGGCCCCGGCGCTGCCGCCGGCGGACGCGGCCCGGCCGCCGGCCCGGTTGGCGGGCTGGTTCATGCCGGGAATCCGGGCGCGGGCGCGGCCACGGTGTGGACGATTGTCACGCGGGCCGACCCGGCGGGGTCACCGGGACCGGCGTTCGGCGGGGCGGCCTTCGATGCGGGCCCGCCGGCGGTCGACGCGCAGCCGGCGCAGGCGACGGACCACCAAGGGGTCGTAGGCGAGGGCGTCGGCCGACGTGAGCAGGACGCCGAGCACCTGGTAGTAGCGGGTCGGCGACAGCGCGAACCGCTGGCGGATGGCCGCCTCCTTGGAACCCTCCTCCTGCCACCAGGCCCGCTCGAAGTCGAGGATCGCCCGGTCGCGGTCGGAGAGTGCCATTGGCTGTCAGGCTGCCCTCCGGGAGTCCCAAGATCAAGGACCCCCGCGATACCACCGGTGGGGGCGCCGAGCGCGGTGGCGATCGGGGCGGCGGCGGGTAGGCCTCGTCGCACCCCGTCAGGCTATCCGGCCATCCCGGCGCCGGCCCTTCGGTAGCCTGGGTGCCTCCGGCCGGTGTGGCGCAGTCCGGTAGCGCAGGCGACTTGTAATCGTCAGGCCGTCGGTTCGAATCCGACCACCGGCTCCATCGGCCAGGCCGCGGCCGGCCGTTCGGCTCAGGCGACGGCCGGCGTCGTCCCGCCCGCGGGGTCGGGCCGGCGCAGGGCCAGGTGGCTCTCCAGCTTGCGCTTGGACCGCTGGAGGGCGTTGTCGATCGACTTCACCTCCCGGCCCAGGCGCTCGCCGATCTCCACGTACGACCGTCCCTCGACGTAGAGGGCGAGGACGTCGACCTCGAGCTCGGACAGCATCCGGGCCAACGACTCCTGCATGTCGGCGAACGCCTCCGACGACACCAGCTCGTCGGCCGGGTCCGGCACCTGGTGGTGGGGCAGGTCCTCGACCAGCCGCTCCACCGGGTCGTCGACCACCCGCAGTCCCCACAGGGACACGTACTGGTTGAGGGGACGGTGCTTCTGGCGGGTAGCGGTCTTCACCGCGGTGATGATCTGGCGGGTGATGCACATCTCGGCGAAGCCCCGGAACGACGCCTCCCGGTGGGGCCGGTAGTCGCGGACCGCCTTGAACAGGCCGATCAGGCCCTCCTGCTCCAGATCGTCGAGGTCGCCGCCGGCGATGAAGTAGCCCCGGGCCTTGGAGTGGGCGAAGCGCCGGTAGCGCTCGAAAAGGAGGTTGAGAGCCTGCTCCTCGCCCAGCTGGCACCGTTCCACCAGGGTGTCGTCGGTGGCTGCGACGAGATTGGAGAAGACCAAATGGTGCTCCTGCGAGAGTCCGACGCCTGGTGCGATGGTTGCCGTGCATGACGATTGTCTGTCGCGGGAGTGAACTTTTCAATGGCCTGACCAGATGTCGGCCGAAAATCAACCCCTCCGGCGGGCGACTTCGTAGAGGGCGAGGGTGCCGGCGGCGGCCACGTTGAGCGACGGGAGGGCGCCCGCCATGGGGATCGACGCCACCACGTCGCACCGCTGGCGGACGAGGCGCGACAGGCCGTCGCCCTCGGATCCGACCACCAGGACGAGAGGTTCGGCGGCCAGGTTGAGGTCGAACAGGCTGAGGTCGCCGTCGTCGGCCAGCCCCACCACCCAGCACCCGAGCTCCTTGGCCCGGACCAGGGCCGAGGGCAGGCCCGGCACCACCGCCAGCGGGACGTGCTCCACCGCGCCGGCCGCGGCCTTGGTGACGGCGGCGGTGACGTGGGCCGACCGGCGCCGGGTGAGGATGGCCCCGGTGGCTCCGGCCCCGTCGGCGCTGCGCAGGAGGGCGCCCAGGTTGCGGGGGTCGGTGACTCCGTCGAGAGCGAGGAGGAACGGTACGACGCCGGCGTCCGGCCGGCACAGGTCGTCGAGGTCGACCTCGGACAGAGGAGCGGCGTGGGCCAGCACACCCTGGGGGGCGTCGGTGACGGCCTCCCGTTCGAGGACGACCCGGGCCGTGCGGCGGATGGGAACCCGTCGCCGTTCGGCGTCGGCCACGATCTGATCGAGGATCGGTGCCTGGTCGACGCCCTCGGCCATCCACACGTCGTAGACCTTGCGCCGTCCGGCGCGGAGGAGCTCGGCCACCGCCTGGCGCCCCTCCACCTGCCGGCCGCCGACGCCGTCCTTCTCGTCCCTGTCCTTGTCGACCGTTCGAGCCCGCGGCGGGAGCGGTGCTCGATCGGGACGCGCCTGTCTACCGGGAGCGGGGGCGGAACCGGGGCCGGGGCCGGGCTTCTGGCGGCGCGGGGGCGTGCCTCGCCCCGGAGCCGGCGGGCGAGCTACGGGAGCGCCCTTTACGGAAGAGCCTCGTCGAGCTTGGCCTCGGCCTCTTCCTCGGTGACGCTGAGGGCGAAGGTGAGCTCGGACACGAGGATCTGGCGGGCCTTGGTGAGCATGCGCTTCTCGCCCGCGGAGAGGCCCTTGTCCTTCTCCCGGATCGACAGGTTCCGCACCACTTCGGCCACCTGGTAGATGTCGCCCGACTTCAGCTTCTCCACGTGGTTCTTGAACCGCCGCGACCAGTTGGTGGGCATCCGCGCCTCCTTCTTGCGCAGGACGGCGAACACCTCCTCGACCTCTTCGTCGTTGATGACCTCGCGCAGGCCGACCTCTTCGGTGTTGTCGGCGGGCACCATGAGGGTGAGGTCGCCGTAGGCGAGGCGCAGGACCAGGTACTCCCGGTCGGCGCCGAAGGCATCGCGCCGCTCGCGGCGCTCGATGACAGCAGCCCCGTGATGGGGGTAAACAACCTTGTCACCTACGTCGAAGGGCATACGGCTCCCAGGGGGAAAAAGTGCTGGTGGGGACAACTCAAGAGTGCCAGGGAACGCGCCTGTACACCAACTGACCCGCGATTTGCGAGCCGACGCCATTCATTGGGCTCATTCACAGGGCTCATTCATCGGGCTCATCCATAGCGGTCGAGGACGCTGGCCTCGGCCAGCCGGGAGAGGCCTTCCTGGATGGCGCGGGCCCGGCTTTCGCCGACCCCTTCGACCTCGTCGAGGTCGTCGACGGTGGCCCGCAGGATCTTCGGCAGGGTGGCGAAGCGCTCGACGATGCGCTCGACGATGGCCTCCGGCAGGCGGGGGATCTTGTGCAGCAGGCGGTAGCCCTTGGGCTGGAGGCCGGCGTCGAGCTCGGCCGCGTTGCCCGACAGGTGGAGCACGGCGGTGACCGACTTGAGGTCGAGGAGGTCCTCGGTGGTGAGGTCGGCCAGGCCCTCCATGGCGTCGGCCAGGTGCCAGCCCTGGTCGGCGTGGAAGTAGTCCTTGATCACCAGCCGGCGGTCGTCCTCCACCCCGCCCAGCAGCTCCTCCAACTGGAGGCGGATGAGGCGGCCGTCGGTGCCCAGCTCGAGGATGTGGCCGTGGATCTCCTCCGCGATGCGCCGCACCATCTCCGTGCGCTGCAGGACGGTGACGACGTCGCGCACCGTGACCAGGTCTTCCACCTCGAGCGCGGAGAGCGAGCCCGACACCGCGTCGAGCCGGTTCTTGTAGCGCTCGAGGGTCTGCAGGGCCTGGTTGGCCCGGCTCAGGAGGCGGGCGCTGAGCTCGAGCGGGTGTTTGGTGGTGCCGTGGTAGACGGCGATCACCGACTGGTCCTCCGACACCGAGATCACCGGCACGTGGATGGACCGGGCTACCCGCTCGGCGGTGCGGTGGCGGGTGCCGGTCTCCGACGTGGGCACGTTGGGGTTGGGGACGAGGTGCACGTTGGCCCGGGCGATGCGGCTGGCGTCGGCGGCGAGGATGATGGCGCCGTCCATCTTGGCCAGCTCGGACAGGCGCTGGGGGCTGTACTCGGCGTCGAGCAGGAACCCCCCGGAGCAGATGGCGAGCACCTCGGGACCGTCGCCGACGACGATCAGAGCTCCCCGGTTGCCCTGGAGGATGCGGTCAAGACCGTCGCGCAGGGGTGTACCGGGGGCGACCATGGCCAGGGCATCGATGAGGGCGACGTCGCGCCGGATGGGCATTACCGCGCCCCCGGCCGTGGACTCACAGACGCATTCTACCGGGTCAGACCCACTCGACCCATGGCTTCGACGAGGGTTGCGGCCCGGATGGCCCGTACCCCGGACGGCGGATCGGGCGCCGATGCAGGCACCACCGCGGTGGTGAACCCGAGGCGGGCCGCCTCCGCCAGCCGCCGGGGCGTCTGCCCCACCAGCCGCAGCTCGCCGCCCAGTCCGATCTCGCCGCACGCCACCAGATCGCCGGGCAGGGCCTGGTTGTAGGCGGACGACGCCACCGCCAGGGCCAGGCCCAGGTCGGCCCCCGGCTCCACCACCCGGACACCGCCGACGGCGAGGGCGAACACGTCGGTGGTGGCCAGGCTGAGGTGGAGCTCGCGGTCGAGCACGGCCAGCAGCAGGGCCAGGCGGCCGCCGTCGACCCCCTGGGCCGACCGCCGGGGGTTGGGGATGGTGGTGGGCGTGGCCGCCACCAGCGCCTGCAGCTCGACCAGCAGCGGCCGCTGACCGTCGAGGGTGGGGACGACGACCGAGCCGGGGACCCCGGGGCGGCGGTCGGCGAGGAACAGGGCGCCGGCGTCGGGGACGCCCTCCAGCCCAGCACCGGTCATCTCGAACAGACCGAGCTCGTTGCTCGAGCCGAACCGGTGCTTGGTGGCCCGCAGCAGGCGCAGGGCATGGTGGCGCTCGCCCTCGAAGGACAGGACGGTGTCGACCACGTGCTCGAGCACCCGGGGCCCGGCCAGCCCTCCGTCCTTGGTGACGTGGCCGACGAGGACGATGGCCAGGTGGCGCTCCTTGGCCACCCGCACCAGGCGGTGGGCGCACTCCCGGACCTGGGTGACGGTGCCGGGGGCGGACGAGAGGTCGGGGTCGAAGACGGTCTGGATCGAGTCGATCACCACGACCGCCGGCGCCACCTCGTCGAGGGCGGTGATGATGGCCGGCAGCTCGGTCTCGGACAGGAGCCACAGCCGGGGATGGAGGGCGCCGAGGCGCTCGGCCCGCACCCTGACCTGCTGGGCCGACTCCTCGGCCGACACCAACAGGCACCGCTGCGACGCCCCGGCCATGGCCGCCAGGGCCTGCAGGAGCAGGGTGGACTTGCCGATACCGGGCTCGCCGCCGATGAGGGTGATCGACCCGGCGACGAGGCCGCCGCCGAGGACCCGGTCGAGCTCGGGGATGCCGGTGGCCCGCGGAACCGAGGAGGCCACGTCGACCTCGGAGATCGGCATGGCGGTGGCCGCCGGCGTGAGCCGGGGCGGCCGGGCCCGTGGGCGTGTGGGCCCGCCGTCGTCACCCGGCGGGGCGATCTCCTCGTGCAGCGAGTTCCAGTTGCCGCAGCCCGGGCACCGCCCTGACCACTTGGCCGCCTCCGCCCCGCAGTCGGAGCACCGGTACGTCGTCCTCACCCGTCCCATGCCGCCGCAACCTACCGAGGGGGTGCGACATTTAGGTTCCGTCGGGTTGAGGAGGCGTGGTTTCTCCTGAGATCAGGCCGACCGCGCCGACGATGCTCTTCCGGAGTGACGCCGGCGACTTGGCCGCCTCCGGATCGAGGGTGGGACCAAAGGGGCTCGCCGCGGTCCACGCGGTGGCGAGCGCCATGATGGCCGTGAGGAGGAAGCCCGGCGAGAAGGCCTCTCCCACCTGGCCCGCGCGCTGCGCATCGGACCGAGCGCCTCGCCGCCCTCGAGGCACAGAAGGACTCGCCTTCTCGACCGACCTCCTCTGACCGCCCCGCTCACGTCAGCGCGTCGAGGCCTGTGGCCCGGGGGACGAGCAGACCCAGGGCCAGGCAGGCGGGGCAGCAGGCTTCGGCCGAGGCGTGGACGCCCTTGCGCCGGCCGCGCGTGCGGATCCAGAGAGCCACGCCCCCGAGGGCGACGACGGCGAGCACGGCCAGGGCCGGGCCTTGGGCGGAGTCGATGGCGTCGCGGGCGACGGGTCCGAGGAGGTAGCCGAGGGCCAGGTGGAGCTGGAGGAACACGCTGCTGCCGACGACCAGCGGCGGCAGGGCCCGGGCCACCGACACGCCCGAGCTGCCGGTGGCCAGCACCGTGAGGGTGCGTAAGCCCGGGGTGGCCCGGCCGATGGCGAGGGCGCTCCGCCCTTTGCGCTCCACCAGCGCGGTGGCCTTGGCCAGCCGCTCGGAGGTGAGACCCAGCTTGGGGCCGAGGCGGCCGATGACGGCCCGGGCCGGTCCCCGGCAGGCCAGGAGCAGGGCGCCGGTTCCGACCACCGCCACCACCTCCAGCAGGAGGATGGCCGCCCACAACGGGAAAGTCCCCGCCGCCGTGCGCTCCCCCAGGACGAGCACCACCAGGTCGGACGGGACGGGGATGGGCACTCCCGCCTCCATCGCCGCCAGCAGCACGCCCAACCCGGGCAGGCCCAGACCCGCGCCCGCCCCCGCGTCGGCGGCCAGCACGAGTGCCCGGGCCACGGTTCGCCGCCGCTTAGTGGCGCATGGCGGTCAGGAGGCGGTCGCTGGTGGCGGTGATCTCGTCGACCGCCCGCTGGAACGCCTCCTGGTTGGCCCTCGACGGTTGGCGGAAGCCGCTGATCTTGCGGACGAACTGGAGGGCGGCGGCCTGCACCTCCTCCGGGGTCACGGTCTCCTGGGTGCGCAACGTCTTGATGCTCCGGCACATGTCCCCGAAATTACCGCCGGGCCAGCCGCCGGCGCTGGCGGGCCCGGAGGACGACTGCGGCCAGCCCGAGGGCCACCACCACCAGGGCCAGCGATCCATAGACCAGGGGCCCCAGCCGGCGGAGATCGCCCCGGGCCACCAGGTCGATGCGCTGGCCGGGAGTGGGGGTCCACACCGCCCGGCCGTGGTCGACCGTCGCGGTGGCCGCCTCGATCTTCCCCGGCAGCTTGGCCGACACCTCCACCCGCACCTTCTCGCCCAGGGCGTCGCCGAAACGGCGCTTCAATCCCTCCACGTCGAGGCCAAGATCGAAGTCGCCCAGGGCCGCCTGCAGGTCGGCGTCGTTCAACCCGGCCAGGCCGGCGGTGAGGTCGGTCACGCCCGTGAACGTCGTCCGGGTCCGGAACAACGACCGTTCCTGGGTGACCTTGAAGTCCCGGAAGGGCCCCTCGGGACCGCTCAACTGGGCCGCCACCACGGCCGCCTCGTCGGGATCGTCGAAGTGCCGGGAGGCCCGCAGCCAGGTCAGGCCGTCGTCCTCCGGGGCCGGACCGACCACCTCCCAGCCCGCGGCCCGCAGGTCGTCGGCCCGGAAGGCGGCGCCCAGGTCGCCGATCTCGGCCATGGCCTCGTCGTCGAAGCCGACTCCCGCCCGGACCGTCCCCGACCCGTCGGCCCGCACGTCGATCCCCGCGGCCAGGGTGACCTGACACCCGGTGGCGCACAGGGCCAGCACCACGGCCGCTACGACCATCCACGTCCGACGGGGCATCCGTCGACCGTAGTGGGGGTCAGCCGGCGGGGATCGCCAGCCGCACGCTCAGGTCGGGAAAATTGCCCCGGAGGACGATCGTCACGTCGGTGCCGGGGGTGTACGTCAGGCCCCGGTCGACCTTGTCGCCGGGCGCCTGGTTGGAGTCGACGTCGCCCCCGCCGCCCAGGTTGATCTTCTGGTCGCCCCGGCGCACGCCCAGACCGGCGTCATGGCCGACGGTCTTGTTCAGGTCGAAACCGACGGTCGGCCCGGCTGACCCGATTCCCTCGGCCACCATCACCTGGCTGCTGGCGAAACCGACGTTGGTCCACCGGATTCGCACCGAGCAGGTCTGCAGGCAGTTGTGGTTGCCGCCGGCCGCGCTGGAGGCGCCCTCCAACGTCGTATCCGCCACCGGCCACACGTCGACCCACGCCTGGAGGGCGGCGGGGGCGTCGGCGGCGAGCGTCCAGCCGTCGTCGCCCAGGGTGGCGGTGGCGGTCAGGCCCGGGTCGTGGGCGGGGCCGTCACCGTCGCCCGCGGGGTATCCCTCGAGCGCCCCCACCAGGCCGTCCCACGTGCGGCCGAGGGCGTCGACCCTAACCGTCCCCGCCACCGCCGCCTCGCCCACCTCGACCCCGGTGGCTCCTCGGAGCACCTGTCCCCGCTCGGCGGCGACGGTGACGCGGGGGACCTCGCCGGACGCCGGGCAGGGCGGCTCGTGGCCACAGTCCTGTCCGACCCGGGTGCCCCGGGGGAGGACGAGCCGGTCGACCTCCCGCCCGTCCGGCGACACGAACGCGCCCACCGCCGTCACCTCGTCGCCGGCCGGGCCGAGGGCGGACGCCAACGACCCGACCGTCACCTCGACCTCCGCCGCCCGGGCCGAGACCGAGGTGAAGGGCAGGTCGGCGTCGGACTCCACCGTGAAGGGGGTGACCGGGTACCACCGGGACTCGTCCGGGAGGGTGAGGTTGGGGTTGTCGTTGCCCGCCGGAACCGACGCCGACGGTCGCGGATCGGCCGACCGCAGGTCGAACGTGGCCCGGGCCAGACCCCCTTCGACCACGCCGGGCAGGTACGTCATGGTCACCAGCGGGCCCGTGCCCCGCAGCGTCGCCGACCACGGCCCGGTGGGGGTCACCCGCTCCGGCCACGGGCGAGCGAGCACCCGGCCCGGCAACAGCGAGTCGACGGGCCGCCCGTCGAGTCCCAGGGGAGCGGTGTTCGACGACGTGCACCCGGCCAGGACGGCCACGGCCAGGCAGATCGCACCGAGCCATCGGCGCGACGAAGGCCCCGGAGCTCTCACTCCGGGGCCTTCGGCAGAACTTCGGGACGAGTTGAGCTACTCGGCGGGACCGGCCTCGGCCATCTCGACGGGCGGCGGCTCGCCGATGCCCTCGATCGACCGGAACACGATCTTGCCCTCGTCGTCGGTGTCGACGACGATCGTCTCGCCGGCGCGGAACTCCTTCCACAGGATGCGCTCGGACAGGGCGTCCTCGATATCCCGCTGGATGGCCCGGCGCAGAGGACGAGCCCCCAACGAGGGGTCGTAGCCCTTCTCGGCCAGGTAGTTCTTGGCCGAGTCGGTGAGCTCGAGGGTGAGGCCCTGGCTGAGGAGCTGCGTCTTCAGCCGCTTCATCATGAGGTCGACGATCTCGACGACCTCGGGCCGGGTCAGCTCGTGGAACACGATGGTGTCGTCGATCCGGTTCAGGAACTCGGGGCGGAAGTGCTGCTTGAGCGCCTCGTTCACCTTCTCCTTCATCTTCTCGTACGTCACCGCCTCGCTGGACTTCTGGAAACCGACAGCAGCCTTGCGCAGGTCGGCCGTGCCCAGGTTGGACGTCATGATGATGACGGTGTTCTTGAAGTCGACCGTGCGCCCCTGGGCGTCGGTGAGGCGCCCGTCCTCCAGGATCTGGAGCAGGGCGTTGAAGACGTCGGGGTGGGCCTTCTCGATCTCGTCGAAGAGCACCACCGAGAACGGCTTGCGGCGGACGGCCTCGGTGAGCTGGCCACCCTCTTCGTAGCCCACGTAGCCGGGGGGCGAGCCCACCAGCCGGGAGACGGTGTGCTTCTCCATGTACTCGGACATGTCGAGCTGGATGAGGTGGCTCTCGTCGCCGAACAGGAACTCGGCCAGCGTCTTGGCCAGCTCGGTCTTGCCCACGCCCGACGGGCCCAGGAAGATGAACGAGCCGCTGGGGCGCTTGGGGTCCTTGAGGCCGGCCCGGGTGCGGCGGATGGCCTGGGAGACGGCCTTGATGGCGTCCTCCTGGCTGATGACCCGCTTGTGCAGCTCCTCCTCCATCCGGAGCAGCTTGGCCG